>JBBDRR010000215.1:0-3149 GCA_040905395.1 Gemmatimonadota bacterium | reverse complement strand
GGGATGAACCCTCCCGCCGCTTCACCTTCCGTCGACGCGGCGCACGCCTCGATCCTCGAGGAGGCGATTCGCGTCATCCGCACCGAGGCGGGCGCCGTTCAGGCGCTGGAAAAGCAGGTGGACGCCGGGTTCGTAGGCGCAGTGGAGGCGATTCTCACCTCGTCCGGACGCGTCATCGTCTCCGGGATCGGTAAGTCGGGCATCGTCGGACGCAAGATCGCCGCGACGCTGACCTCGACGGGCACGCCCGCCGCATTCCTCCATCCCGTCGAGGCGCTGCACGGTGATCTCGGGATCGTTGGATCGGATGATATCGCGATCCTGCTCTCGAAGAGTGGCGAGTCCGAGGAGCTGCGCGGCCTCGCGGAATACTTTTCCCGAACCGGTGTACAAGTCATTGCGATGACGGGACGTAGAAGCTCGACGCTGGGTCGGCAGGCGGCGTTCGTCATCGACTGCGGAGTGGGGGAGGAGGCGTGTCCTCACGACCTGGCGCCGACTTCGTCGACAACCGCGATGCTCGTCATGGGCGACGCCCTGGCGCTCGCGCTTCTCAAACGGCGCGGCTTCGGACCCGACGACTTCGCCCGGTTACACCCCGCCGGCTCGCTCGGGCGCCGTCTTCTCCTGCGCGTTCTCGACGTCATGGTGGTCGACGACCTGCCGGTGATGGCCGCCGACCAGACGATGCGTCAGTGCGTGGTGCTCCTCGCAGAGAAACGGGGAACGGTGGCTGTGGTCGATGCCCAGCGTCGGCTCCAGGGCGTGGTCACCGCTGGCGACCTGACGCGCCTGATGGAGCGCGAGGATTCGTTCCTCTCGGTGCCGGTCTCGAACGTCATGACCCGGGAGGCCAGAACCGCGAGCCCCGACGAGCTCGCCGCCGCGGCCGTCGGCCGGATGGAGCGATCCGGCATCATGGCGCTCCCCGTCGTGGACGAGGACAACCGAATCGTAGGAATCGTTCATCTGCACGATCTCATGCGTGCTGGAGCAGTATAGATGCGCCCGATCTACATCCCGATCCTGGTACTGACGCTCGCCGCGTGCGGCCGCGAGACGACGACCCCTTCCTCGGAGTTCGAGACGTTCGAGCTGCCGGCCGATCTGATCGCCGAAAACGTTCGGACGGTGCTGACGAACAGCGGCATACGCACCGCCGTGCTCGTCAGCGATACTGCCTACATCTTCGAGGAAGACCGAAGTCACGAGCTTCGTGGCGTGAACATGACCTTCTTTGCCGAGAACGGGGCCGAGGCCGGGACGCTGCGATCGAATGCCGGCAATTACAACATGGGCACCGGTGTCTTCGTTGCCCGCGGCGACGTCCTGCTCATTACGGAGGGTCCCAGCGGGGAGCGCCGGCTCGAGACGGAACTGCTCCGCTACGACGTCCGCGGAGACAGCATTTCGACCGACCGGGACTTCGTCCTGCACGACGATGGGCAGGTGAGCCGCGGCACGAGCTTCAAATCGGACGCGCAGTTCCGTACCTGGGAAGTCGTCGGAGCGCGGACCGAGGGCGCCGTGGAAAGTACGGGTTCGTTCTGATGCTGCAGCGCGCGCTTGCGTTCGCCGCCTTGCTCCTCCTGGTACCCCTGGGTGCGGACGCCCAGGAGCGACTCTGCTTCTACGACGCTCCGGGGCTCACGACCCAGACCGTCGTGCAGGGAGATACGCTGATCACGCTCTACGATCCCTTCACGGTGACATGCTCGGACGGGGCCGAACTCCGCGCCAACTCCGGCCGGATCAATCGGAATACGCGCGAGATCGACCTCGTCGGCGACGTCTTCTTCCAGGATTCGATCCAGTCGCTCACCAGCCGCGAGGCGACCTACAACTCCGCGACGAGAAGACTCTTCGCTACTGGCGATGTGCGGTTCGTGAACCGGCAGGAGGGCTCCACTCTCGAGGGACCCGAGCTGGAGTACTTCAGGGCGACGGACGACCGGCCCCTCTCACAGGTTGCCGCGGGCCAGCGTCCGCGTCTGATCATCGAGTCCCGCGACTCCGTGGCCGATACCGAGCCGCTCGATCTGATCGCGGACCACGTCCTGATCATCGGAGAAGACGACCTGACGGCCACGGGCGACGTCGTCATCACCCGCACCGACATGGACGCCACGGCGGGCGAGGCGCGCTACAACGCGACGACGGAAGACCTGGAGCTGAGGCAGAATGCCGTCATCCGCAACCCCGACTACGAGCTCGGCGGTGAGGTGATCCAGGCGACGATGGTGGACGGCTCACTCGAAGAGGTGCGGTCGCGAACGCGCGCTTCGCTCGCGGGCGAAGACCTCCGGGTGACGGCTCCGGACGTCCAGCTCTTCTTCGCCGACGATCTCCTCCAGCGGGCGGTCGCGAGGATCGGAGCGGACACGCTCGGCGCCCGGGCGTGGGCCGCGTCCAGAACCTTCCACCTCACGGCCGATTCCCTCGATGCGGCCTTCGTCGAGCAGCGCCTCGACATCGTCAACGCCGTCGGCGGCGCACGGGGGGAAACCATAGACACGCTGGAGACGCCGGACGCTCTCGCGAACTTCGAGGAGTTCCAGGCCCAGGCCGACGCGCCGCGCGACGTCCTCGCCCGCGATTGGATCGTCGGTGACACCATCGTCGGCTACTTCGTCCCCCCCGAAGCCGACTCGGTCGTTCTCGCGCAGCCGGATTCGCTGGACGCGCCGAACGTCCCCGCGGACGGTGCGGCCGAAGAGCAGCCCGTCGAGCTCAGACGCCTCGTCGCGGTCGGTTCGGCGCAGTCCCTCTACCGGATGACACCGGAGGGCGAGCAGGCAGGGCCCGGCATCCGGCGAAATGTCAGCTTCCTGGTCGGCCGGCAGATCGAGCTCGAGCTCCTCCAGGGCGAGCTCCAGGTCGCGAGGGTCGAGGGCCTCAGACAGGGAGTCTACCTCGAAGCGAGCGGACCTGCACCGGCGGTTGTACCGGCCGAGCCGCCGGCCGACGCGACCCCGGGTCCCGTCGACCAGCCGCTCCCGGTAGCTGGAGGGAATGATGATTGAACCCGGGCCTCCTCAGATCGCCGGCAGCGCCGCGCCAGGCGGACTTTCGCCGAACGACCGCATCCTTCCCGGGGACGCGATACTCGAGGCCTCGGGCCTCGTGAAGACGTACCGAAAGCGACGCGT
>JBBDRR010000214.1:0-3153 GCA_040905395.1 Gemmatimonadota bacterium | reverse complement strand
CGCCACAGGGCACCGGCTCTGGCCGCGGCATTTCGATTCGAGAAGAACGTCTCCGCCGCCAAGAGGAGGAAGGCGGCGATGACCAGGTACCACCAGCCGTTCTGGCGCCGCTCGCGTTCCGCGAGGGTCAGTCCCGCCTCCGATGCGCTCTGCACCTCGGCCGTGGTGGCCGCCGCGAGCGCGCTACGCATCTCTTCGGGATCGAAGGTGCTCAGCTCGGCCTCGGTCGGGTCGACGTTCACCGCGAAGCTCTGCACCTGTCCCACCACCTCGGGATTCCGGAGATCGTAGAAGCCGACCTCGTCGAGACGGAGCGGAACCCCGGGGTCGAGCGGAACCCGTTCCCCCGAGGGAGTCAGCGCGACCGTATATTCCTCGCCTGCCGGAAGCCCGGAATTCAAATCGAACGGATCCCCGACTGTGAGCCAGCTCCGTGGCGGAGTGTAGCCCGCCGCATATTTCACCAGCTGGTGCATGAACGGCAGGAAGACCGGTTGCAGCGTCAGGTCGTTCCACTGTCCATCGAGCGTGGAGCTCCACACGAGCACCCGCCCTTCGCCCACGGGTCGTTCCGCAAGCGCCGCTCCGCCGTCGCCGAAGCGGGCCAGCACCCGGGGGAAGCCTCCGCTCGGCAGCGGCCGGTAGCGATAGACGCGAGCGGCCCCGAAATCACCACTGCGGGGTCCGGCGAACGTCTCGAAGACCGGATGGCCCGTGTCGATATGCCCAATGGCGACCCCACCCCTGGTGCCTCGGTCCACCGCGTTCGGAACCCCGGGAAGCACGTTCGGCCAGCTTCCGATCGGGTTGTCACCGAGCAGCATCACGAGCCCGCCACCCTGCTCCACGAAGGTCCGGAGTCGTTCACCGACCTCGCCGGAGGGAAACGGCGTCTGATTGAGTATTACTACCGCATTGTCCGTGAGGTCCGCGGCCCGCAGCTCTCCGGACCGCCTGATTGCCGGGCGGAAGCCGGGACTGTCACCGATCGTCAGCGCGCGCTCCAGGAAAAGGCTCGCGGCGGCTGGCGCGCCTGCGCCCTCCACGATGAGAACGCCGACCCGCTGGTCCGACGAAAGCACGAAATGGAATGCGTTGTCGGTGTCGAGGGCATCCTCGGGGACTCGAAGCGTGGCCTTCGTGGAGCCGGACTCCGGCAGCGTCAGCGGGCTGAACGCCACCGTCGCGGCGCCGCCTTCGAACTCCACGTTCCGCGTCTCGACTGGCCGGCCGTCGACCTCCAGCGTGACGGGCAGCGGTCCGACCGCTTCACCGGTGCTGGTCAGGCGGCCGACCACGTTCACCCGCTCGCGGCCTGAGACCACCTCACGCCCGAACTCGGCGCTGCCGATGCTGACATTGGCGACCGAAGCGGTGTCGTTGACGGCGATCGGGGTTACGACCGTTCCGCGCGGCAGCCGCAGTGAAGATGTCTCCCCCCCGTCGGCGTCCCACCCGGCGCGCTGGAAATCGGAGATCACCACCAGCTCGTGGCGCGGCAGGGGAGATGAGGAGAGGATCCGTCCGGCATAGCGGAGTGCGGGCGCGTAGCGCGTCGTCCGATAGCCCGGCTCCGCGTTCTCCACTGCCGAGCGCAGCACGTTTCGATCGGTCGTCGACTCGGTGGCCGATTCGGCGTTCGCATCGAAGAGGATCACCGTACCCCGATCCCCGCCGCTCAACCCGTCGATAAGCTCTGTCGCGGCTTCCACGGCGCGCTCCCAGCGATCTCCGACTCCCATGCTGTACGAACGGTCGACGAGAACGACGACCTCGCGGTCGCCCCCGCCCGGGATCGCCGCTGCGGCACCCTCGCTGTCCACGAAGGGCCGCGAGAAGGCGAAGACGAGCAGCGCTATGGCCAGGCACCGCAGCAGGAAGAGCGGCCACCGGTGAATCCGGCGACGGCTCTGCGTCTCCTGTGGGATGCGGCGCAGGAACATCAACGACGGGAAGGACACCGGCTCGTCCGTATGGCGGCGCGAGAGGTGGATGTAGATCGGGATGCCCAGCGCGAGCAACCCGGCCAGAAAGGCCGGAACCAGAAAGCTTAATGACATCGGCAAGCGTGTATGGAGCTCTTCTCATGGCCGGGCACGCGCCTGCGAGTGCAGCCGTGTACTGGCCCTACCATCACCGTCGCCGTCCGCGACAGCTTCTCAGCGCACCCGGGAGAGCCGCTCCCGGGCAGCGAGGAAGTCGAACAGAGCGAAGTCGAGCGGCTCGGACGTGTCGTGCCGCGCGTAGTCGATCTGATTCTCACGAAACAGGCGCGTCAGCTCGTCGAGGTGCTCCTTCATGGCGGTGCGATACCGATCCCGGAGCACCGGTGGATCGACCGGGAGCTGTGCACCCGTCTCCAGATCTTCGAACTCGCTCGCATCCACGAACGGAAACTCGATCTCGTGCGGATCCAGAATATGGAAGACCATCAGGTCGTGTCCTCGGCCACGCAGGGGCTTGACCGCTTCGAGCACCCGTTCCGGAGACTCGTACAGATCGGAGATCAGAGCGACCATTCCCTTTCGCCGCAGCCGGTCCGCGGCACGTAGCAGCGGCCCTTCCAGGCTACCCTCCCGCCCCTTGCCGGGCTGGATCCGGTTCAGCGAGTGGAGGACGATGTCCAGGTGCTTCGCGGAGGGCGGGACGTAGTCGATCACCTTCTCGTCGAAGGTGATCAGCCCCACCCGGTCGCGCTGCTCCCGGACGAAGTACGTCAGGCACGCGCCGAGGAAGCGCCCGTAGTCCAGCTTCCGCAACCCGGCCCCCTCATACGACATCGAGCTCGAGACGTCGAGCAGCACGACGAAGTTCGAGTTCGTGTCCGCCTCGAACTCCTTGATGTAGAAGCGGTCGGTCCGGGCGAACAGCCGCCAGTCGATCCGCCGAATGTCGTCACCCGGCATGTACGCACGGTGCTCCGCGAAATCGAGCGACAGCCCGAGGAAGGGCGATCGATGGAGACCGTTGATGAAGCCGCTCACTACCGAGCGCGAGAGCAGCTCGAGGTTGTCGATCCTGGCGAGAACCTTCGGATCGATGAACCTGTCCAGCTCGTGCGTCTGCGTCGGCCCTTTCTTCACCGCCATGGCACCCCTCGCTCGCTCGCTCCCGTCACGACCTCGCCCCTTCCAGCTCCACCCGTCATCCCGA
>JBBDRR010000213.1:0-19174 GCA_040905395.1 Gemmatimonadota bacterium | reverse complement strand
ATCCTGAATCCTGAATCCTGAATCCTGAATCCTGAATCCTGAATCCTGAATCCCGCCCCTCGTTGACCCGCTCCCTGCGCGAAAATATCATAACCCGCTGCCGATCGACGGTTTCTACGGGGCGAGGGCGCTCCGTTTTTTTACTCTGGAGGAATGATGGCCGAGGCGCTGCCGCCGCAGTACGACCCGGGTCTGAACGAGGAGCCGCTCTACCGGTGGTGGGAGGAACAGGGATTCTTCCGGGCCGACGCGCGTTCGGATCGGGAACCGTACACGATCGTGATCCCGCCTCCGAACGTGACGGCGATTCTGCACATGGGTCACGGCCTCAACAACACGATCCAGGACGTGCTGATCCGCTGGCGCCGCATGGCGGGGCGGGAGGCGCTCTGGCAGCCGGGCACCGACCACGCCGGCATCGCCACTCAGAACGTGGTCGAGCGCCGGCTCGCCGAGCGCGGAAAAACGCGGTTCGACCTCGGTCGCGAGGCCTTCGTCGACGAGGTGTGGGCGTACGTGGACGACACCGGGTCGTCGATCCTCGAGCAGCTTCGGGCGATCGGTTGCTCGTGCGACTGGGAGCGGACGCGCTTCACGCTCGACGACGGCCTCTCCCGCGCCGTCCGCGAGGTCTTCGTGCGCCTGTACGAGAAGGGGCTGATCTATCGCGGCAACTACATCATCAACTGGTGTCCGCGCTGTCTGACGGCATTGTCGGACGAGGAAGCGGAGCCGGAGGAGACTCAGGGGAAGCTCTACCATCTCCGTTATCCCGTTATCGGCGACGCCGCCGTCGGGCTCCCGCGGCTCGACGACGGCCGCGCCTATATCGTCGTGGCGACGACGCGGCCCGAGACGATGCTGGGGGACGTGGCCGTGGCGGTGAATCCCGGCGATGAGCGCTACGCCGGTGTGCTCGCCACCGAGCTGGAGCTGCCGCTGACCGGCCGTCGGATCCCCATCGTCAGCGACGACTACGTGGATCCCGAGTTCGGCTCCGGCGCGGTGAAGATCACGCCGGCCCACGATCCGAACGACTTCGATCTCGCGAAGCGTCACGATCTGAAGCCGCTGGACATCATGACCCCGGATGCCCGAATGGGTGCCGCCGTACCGGAAGCCTTCCGCGGACTCGACAGGTTCGAGGCGAGAGAGCGGGTGATCGCGTCCTTTCGTGAGCTCGGGTTGCTGGAGAAGATCGAGGACTACACGACCTCGATCCCCCATTGCTACCGGTGCGACACGGTGGTCGAGCCGCGACTGTCGGAACAGTGGTTCGTGAAGATGAGGCCCCTAGCCGAGCCCGCCTTGGAAGCGTCCCGCGACGGGCGGGTGCGTTTCACACCCGACCGCTTCACGAAGGTTTACGAGAACTGGCTCGAGAACATCCGTGACTGGTGTATCTCGAGGCAGCTCTGGTGGGGCCACCGGATCCCCGCCTGGTATTGCCGCTCGCCAGGGTGCGGCGAGATCGTCGTCTCGCGCGAGGACCCGACGCGTTGCCCGACGTGCGGGGGCCGCGACCTGAACCAGGACGCCGACGTGTTGGATACCTGGTTCTCCTCCTGGCTCTGGCCCTTCTCGACGCTCGGCTGGCCGGACGCCACCGAGTCGCTGGAGAAGTTCTATCCGGGCAACACGCTGGTGACCGGTCCGGACATCATCTTCTTCTGGGTCGCGCGGATGATCATGGCGGGGATCGAGTTCATGGGCGAGGTCCCGTTCCGGGACGTGTATCTCAACGGCATCGTCCGGGACCATCTCGGCCGGAAGCAGTCGAAGTCGCTGGGCAACGGGATCGACCCGCTCGAGGTCGTGCGGCTGTACGGCGCGGATGCGCTTCGCTACACGGTCATCGCCGGCGCTGGCGCCGGGACGGACCAGCACCTGAACTACGAGAACCTCGAGGAGTCGTTCGGGCCGGGCCGTAACTTCGCGAACAAGCTGTGGAACGCGGGCCGCTTCGCACTGATGAATCTCGGCGAGGGAGAGGTGCCGCGGCTCTCGGAAATGGAACCCTCACTGGAGCTCGTAGACCGCTGGATCCTCTCGCGCCTGTCGGCCCGGACGAGAGAGATCACCGAGTCGCTGGAGCGCTTCCGACTGCACGAGGCCGCCACCGCCGGACACGGCTTCTTCTGGGGCGAGGTCGCCGATTGGTACCTCGAGATGATCAAGCCGCGGCTCCGTGGGGAGATGGGGGCGGAGAGCCGGCGCGCTGCGCAGGCGACGCTCGTCACCGTGCTCGACCGTACACTGCGACTTCTTCACCCGGTGATGCCGTTCATCACCGAGGCGGTGTGGCAGAAGTTGCCGTGGCGCGATGGAGACGCGCCGTCGCTGATGATCGCCGCGTGGCCGCGGCCCGAGCCGGCTTGGGAAGATGCGGATGTGGAGCGAGCGATCGCAGACCTGCAGGAGCTGATCGGTACCGTGCGGAACCTGCGGGCGGAATACGGCGTGCAGCCGGGCCTGCGGGTGCGGCTCAGGGTGTCGGGCGAAACGCCCGAGTTCCGCGAGGTTCTCGGCGGGAGCGCCCGGATGATGGCTGATCTGGCGCGTATCGAGGACGTGGCGTTCGGCAGGGTGGAGGGAGAGATCGGAGCGGTGGCGATTCTGACCTCCGGGATCGAGGCGTTCCTCCCCCTCACCGGCGTGATCGACCTGGATAAGGAGCGGGCGCGGCTTCGCGGCGAGCTCGACCGGATCGCCAGCCAGGAAGTAGCGACCCGGAAGCGGCTGGAAAACGAGTCGTTCGTCTCACGCGCCCCCGCGGAGGTGGTGGAACGGGAGCGTGAGAAACTCGCGAGCTTTTCCGAGCAGACCGAAAAGTTGTCGCGTAGCCTGCAGGTACTGGAGGGAAGCGGTTGAGTCGAATAGCCCTGCGGTGGGGCGCGGTCGTAATCGCCGCGGTGGCGATCGGCTCGGCCTGTGCCCACGTGGAACCGCCTCCCGGCGGCCCCGACGACACGACCCCCCCCGCCGTCCTCACCGTGCGTCCTGACGCGGGAGCCGTAGTGCCGGGCCACGAGGGTCCGGTCGTCTTCGTCTTCGACGAGCGTATCTCCGAGCGGTCGATCGAAGACGCCGTCTCGGTCTCGCCGCGAACGAGCGCCGTCGAGGTGCGCCACGGTCGGGATGAGATCAGGGTCTCGCTGCGGCGCGGCTGGGAGCCGGGCACCATCTATCACGTCGGCATCGCCAGCGACGTTCAGGACCTGTTCAACAACCGTCTGGCCGCGCCGATCCGGCTGGTCTTCTCGACCGGCCCGGAGATCCCGGAAACCGAGATCTCCGGCGGCGTGATCGATCGGATCAGCGGTGCCGTTCAGCGGGACGTCCGCGTCGAGGCGATCCGCACCGATTCTCTCGTCTACGCCACGGCGGCGGACAGCAGCGGAGCCTTCGTCATCGAGCAGTTCCCCGAGGGCGAATACGTCGTGCGCGCCTTCCGCGACCTGAACGGCAACCGCGCCCTCGACGACTTCGAGGCCCGCGATTCGGCTCTCGTGACGGTGTCCGCCGGCGATTCACCCGACGTTCGGCTCCGCATCGTCGAGGCTGATTCGACCCCGCCGGAGCCGCATACTGCCGAGGCACGCGAGGGCCGCATCCGGATCGAATTCGACGATTACCTCGACCCGGAGCAGGAGATGCAGGCGGTGACCGTATCGGTGACCGGCGGGGGCGAATCGCTCCCCGTCGGCGCCGTGTCCATCGGCGAGCCGCCTCCGGCACCGGCCGACACGGTGCAGAGTCCGGCCGGGCCCGAACCGCTGCCCTCGACGCGCCCGTCGCAAACGGTTTTCGTCGAGCTCGGCGAGGCGGCCGATCTGGTGCCGGGAACCGAATACGAAGTCGTGATCGGCGGCATCGCGAACATCGTCGGCATCAGGGGTGGTGGCGTGGTGACGTTCTCCGTGCCGGAGGAGCCGACGGCCCCATAGTCGCGTTTCCAGCGAGCTGTAGAGGCGATACATTGGCAGCGCGCAGGATGGCTCAGAAACGATACTCGAACTCGACCGCGGAATCATGGCAGATCGCAGCGCAATCGCTGGGTTGCTGAAGGGGAAGAAGGGCCTCGTCGTGGGGGTGGCAAATCAGAATTCGATCGCCTGGGGATGCGCTCGTGGACTCGCCGACGCCGGAATGGACCTGGCCTTCACCTACCAGGGAGAGATCATGCGCGAGCGGGTCGAGAAGACCACCGCCGAGATGTCCAACGCTCTTCGGCTGGAGATGGACGTCCAGCGCGACGAGCAGATCGAGGAGGTCTTCTCGACGCTGCGCGACCGCTGGGGCCAGCTCGATTTCCTGCTCCACTCAGTCGCTTACGCTCCGAAGGCCGCGATGGCGAACCCGTTCCTGGAAACGGCGCGGGAGGACTTTAACGTCGCCCTGGAGGTGAGCACCTACTCGCTCGTCAGCCTCTCTCGCGCCGCGGCGGCGATGATGCCGGAGGGCGGGAGCATCGTCACGATGTCCTATTATGGAGCCGAGAAGGCGGTTCCGGGGTATAATGTGATGGGCGTCGCAAAGGCGGCTCTCGAGGCCAGCGTCAGATATCTCGCCGTCGACCTCGGTCGGCAGGGGATTCGCATCAACGCCATCTCGGCCGGTGCCGTGAACACGCTCGCCGCCCGCGGCGTCGCGCACTTCCGCGACCTGATGAAGATCACCGCGGAGCGTTCGCCGATGGGTCGTGCCATCGACATCGACGAGGTCGCGAACGCCACCGTCTTCCTCGCCTCGCAGCTCGGCTCGGGAGTGACCGGTGAGACGATCTATGTCGACACCGGCTTCCACGTGACTGCCGGCTGACCCGCTTGGCCGTCGAGCGTCGCACGGCGGTCTTCCTCGATCGCGATGGCACGATCATCGAGGATCGGCGATATCTCGGAGACCCGGCCGGCGTCGAGCTCCTCCCGGGCGCGGCAGACGCGATCGCCCGGCTGAATGAAGCAGGGTTTCCCGTCATCGTGGTGACGAATCAGTCCGGGATCGGGCGAGGCTACTTCGGGGAGCCGGAGTATCGGGCCGTACAGGCCCGCCTCGGGGAACTGCTCGAGAAGTCGGGTGCCCGGGTCGATGCTTCCTATCACTGCCCGCATGCTCCGCGCGCATCTCCTGCCTGCTGCTGCAGGAAACCGCTGCCGGGCCTCTTCGAGAGAGCCGCCGCGGAGCACCGGCTCGACCTGTACAGGTCAGTCTACATCGGAGACCGGGTCCGCGACGTCCTCCCGGGAGTTTCTCTGGGTGGCGAGGGTTACATTCTCCGCCCGGACGGCGCCCGAACCGGCGACGTTCCGCCACGCCTACACACCGCCCGTAGCCTCGCCGAAGCGGTGGACAAGCTGCTTGCACGGCCGCGTTTCGATTGACGGTGGATGGCATTTTCGTTATAGTTTCTGGCATAATCTGGTCAGCAATTCCGCCAGCCGAATCCTGATTTTCAGATTCGGACCAGGCGGGTGACATGCGTCGCGGCGGGGATCCGCCGACCGACGCGTGACGAACGCTACCGCGGGGGTCACATGGATACACAGAGCACAGTCGCTGGCATTTCGGTTACGGGCACTGCGGTCACCGAAGTGCGGAAGTATATGGAAGAGAACGGGGCTACGGGTGACGCCGGGCTTCGCGTCGGAGTGCTGCCTGGCGGTTGCTCGGGATTTCAGTACGGTCTGAACATCGAGGACGAGCCGGCCGAGGACGATCTCGTTGTCGAGGTGAACGGGCTGAAGCTCTTCGTCGACCCGTTCAGCATGCAGTATCTGGGCGGCGTCGAGATCGATTACGTGACGACGTTCCAGGGTTCGGGCTTCACCTTCAACAACCCGAACGCCAGCGGCGGATGCGGGTGTGGCAGCTCGTTCACCGTCTGATCGAGCCGGCGAATCGGAACATTTCGGGGCTCGCGGGGGTCCTCCCCTGGCGAGCCCTTTGAATAAAGCGAAGCCGGTGTTCCGTCTCGATGAGGATCGCGCCGCGATCGCCTGGTACGGTATCTGAGGGTTTCGGCGGAGCAGCATGGAGGGATCGAACGGAGAGGCTGGTTTTTTCTCCCCGCATGGGAGGTAGAAGTTGATCAAGATCGCAGATGCGCCGCAGAGCGCGCTGGAGTATACCCGGTTCACCGACGAGGAGCTGGCCGAGCGGATCGCCGCGCGGAAACAGGATCTCAATGCGGTCATCCTGGGTCACAATTACCAGCGTGGGGAGATCCAGGCGGTGAGCGACTATCTCGGTGATTCGCTCGGGCTGTCTCAGGAGGCAGCTGCGACGGACGCCGACGTGATCGTCTTCTGTGGCGTTCACTTCATGGCGGAGACCGCGAAGATCCTCTCTCCCGGGAAGACCGTTCTGATGCCGGACCTGCGAGCCGGCTGTCCGATGGCCGATTTCGTGACCGGCGAGAGCCTCCGAATGTTGAAGGCGCAGTTCCCCGGCGCGCCGGTGGTGACGTACGTCAACTCGACTGCGGAGGTGAAGGCGGAGTCGGAGATCTGCTGTACCTCGTCCAATGCGGTGCTGGTAGTGGAGTCCTTTCCGAAGGACCAGACCCTTATCTTCGTGCCGGACCGCAACCTCGCGCGGTACGCGGCGGAGCGGACCGGCCGGCCGTTCGTGACGACCAGCGACGTGCACGACCCGGCGGCGGTCGAGCCTGGCTCGATCGTCGCGTGGGACGGGTACTGCTACGTCCACGACGATCTGGTGCTGGACGAGCTCGCGGATGCTCGCGAGCGGTATCCGAACGCCAAGGTGGTGATCCACCCCGAGGCGCGAGGCGAGCTGCTCGAGCAGGCCGACTTCGTGAGCTCGACGGCGAAGATGGTTCAGATCGCGGAGACTCACGATCAGCTCATCATCGGGACCGAGCGTGGTCTGGTCGACCGTCTGAAGCAGCGGTTCCCGGAGAAGACGCTGATTCCGCTCTCGGGTGCGGCCATCTGCGGCAACATGAAGATGAACACGCTGGCGAAGCTTGCCTGGTCGCTCGACCATCTGAAGCACGACGTCGTGCTCGACGAGGAGGTCCGCCGCCGGGCCGAGGACGCGCTCCGCAAGATGCTCGAGCTTTCGGGTGGCTGGCGTGCGGCGACCGCCGAGGAGGAGGCGCTGGAAGTGGCCGGCGTCCGACCTACGGGGTGCGGCTGCAGCTGAAGGAACCGAATCAGGGGGAGGGCGGCCGCATGGCCGCCCTTTTTTTTAGGAGACGAGCATGAGCATCGAGAGAACGCCGGACGTGAAGGGATTCACCGGGGGCGGCTTCGGCGAGAACGGCTACGTGGTCAGCTGCCCGGCGACGCACAAGGGAATCCTGGTCGATCCGGGCGCCGGGGTCGAGCAGATGCTCGCGGCGGTGAAGGCAGGGGAGATCGAGATCGACGCCATCGTCCTGACGCACGCCCATATCGATCACGTCGACGGTGTAGCGGCGGCGAAGCGCGAGACCGGAGCGCCGGTTCACTTGCATCCCGACGACGAGTCGCTCTATCGGCAGGCCGCGGCGCAGGCGCAGTGGTTCGGCATGGAGATCGAGCCTCCTCCGCCGGTCGACGAGTACCTGCGCGAGGGAGAGGAGGTCCGGTTCGGCGAGTGCACGCTGAAGGTGTTGCACACCCCGGGACACGCGCCCGGACACGTGATCCTCGTCGGCGGCGGAGTCGCCATCGTCGGGGACTGTGTCTTCTCGGGCTCGATCGGGCGGACCGACCTGCCGGGCGGCGACTTCCAGACGCTGATGGCTTCGATACGGAAGCACATCCTCACCCTGCCGGACGAGACGGTGCTCTATTCGGGCCATGGGCCGCAGACTACGGTCGGCCACGAGCGGGTCGCGAACCCCTTCCTGGCCCCGCAGCTCGGGGGTAGCAGCTTCGCCTGAGCGGTGCTCCCCCGTCATCCCTCGCGTGCGCTCGGGATGACGGGGGGATGGCGACGAGCCGGCCAGTCGACGGAGGAGCTCCGGCGACCGCAGGGTCGTTGACCGGCTTAAGGCCCTTACCTATCTTCCGCCCGCCGCGGCGCCCAACCGCGGCCGGGGCGGTCCCTGAGCCTCGGCAAGCATTGACCGCTCCAGCCCGCATCGCCGTGTTCGCATCCGGCGGCGGAACGAATCTCCAGGCACTGCTGGACCACTTCAACGCGCACGAGAGCGGGGTCGCGCGCGTCGAGCTCGTGGTGGCGAGTCGGCAGGGGATCGGCGCGATCGGCCGGGCGGAACGCCTGCGTGTTCCGGCGGTCGTGGTGGATCCGGCCTCCACGGAAGGGGGAGACTCGTCCGGCGCCATCCTGCGGGAGCTCGAGCGGCATCGAATCGATCTGATCGCCCTCGCCGGCTATCTCAAGCTGATCCCGGAACGGGTCGTGGAGGAGTTCCGCGGCAGGATCCTGAACATTCATCCTGCACTGCTTCCTTCGTTCGGCGGACCGGGGATGTACGGGATGCGGGTGCACCGCGCCGTGCTCGCGTCCGGCGCGATGGTCACGGGGCCCACGGTTCATCTGGTGGACGAGCGGTACGACGAGGGGAGTGTGCTGGTGCAGTGGCCCGTGCCCGTCCTCCCGGGGGATACGCCCGAGCAACTAGCCGCCCGCGTTCTCACAATCGAGCACATTCTCTACCCCCTGGCCGTGGAGCGTGTCGTCCGGGGGGATCCGGCCGGATCCCTGTCGCCCGGCCTCGCGTTCGACCTGATCGATCCCGGGCCGCCGCCCGTGGAGTCGGTTCGGCGACTCCTGGGTTGAGCCTACGAAATTCGATGCCTCGTGCACTCCTCAGCGTTTCGGACAAATCCGGACTCGTCCCCTTTGCCGCGTCGCTCGAGCACAGGGGCTGGACGATATTCTCCACCGGCGGCACTGCGCGAGCGCTCCGCGAGGCGGGCGTAGCGGTTACCGATGTGAGCGCGATGACCGGTCATCCCGAGATCATGGACGGACGGGTGAAGACGCTGCACCCGGCGGTTCACGCGGGGTTGCTCGGCCGCGCGGCACACGAGGGGGACGCGGGCGAGATGGCGAACCTCGGATACGAGCCGATCGACCTTCTGGCGGTGAACCTCTACCCCTTCCGTGAAACGATTGCGCGGTCCGACGTGTCGTTCGACGAGGCGATCGAGCAGATAGACATCGGCGGGCCGGCGATGCTCCGCTCCGCCGCGAAGAACCATGACCGCGTCTGGGTTGCCGTCGACCCGGCCGACTACGGGAAGATCCTCGAGGCGATCGAGGGCGAGGAGACCGGTCGGGCGCGGCTCCGGCGGCACCTGGCCAGGAAGGTGTTCGCTCACACCTCGGGCTACGATGCCGCGATCGCCGCCTATCTGGATGTCGGCGGAGCGGATGAACCGGCGGCGCACGAGCCGCCCCCCGAGCTGACCCTGCGACTGCAACGGATCCAGACGCTGCGCTACGGCGAGAACCCCGATCAGGCCGCCGCGTTCTATCGGGACGCGGACGAGTCCGGCGGGCTCCCGGCGCTCCGCCAGCTCCACGGGAAGGAGCTCTCGTTCAACAACCTCCTGGACGTGGACGGCGCCCTCCTCGCCGTCGTCCCATGGCAGGGCGGGGAGGTCGCCGCGTGCGCGGTCGTGAAGCATACGACACCTTGCGGCCTCGCCGTGGCAAAGACGGCCGAAGAGGCGTACCGGAGGGCGCTATCCACGGACCCGAAGAGCGCGTTCGGCTCCGTGGTGGCCTTCAACCGCACCGTGGACGAGGCCTGCGCCGCGGCACTGCGGCCGAACTTCGTGGAGGCAGTCGTAGCACCGTCGTTCTCTCCGGAAGCCCTCGACATTCTGCGCGAGAAGAAGAACATTCGCCTACTGGAGCTGCCGGGCGTCGAATCTGGCGGTGCGTTCGACTTCAAGCGGGTTCGCGGCGGCTTCCTGGTGCAGACGAGGCTCTCGACCGTGGCCGAGGAGGCTGCATGGCGCGTCGTGACGAGGCGCTCCCCGACGCCCGCCGAGCGAGCGGACCTCGGATTCGCGTGGAGGGCGGTGGCTTCCATAAAATCGAACGCGATCCTGATCGCCCGCGACGGGCGGACGCTCGGAATCGGGGCCGGACAGATGAGCCGCGTCGACTCCTCCCGAATCGCCGTGATGAAGGCGGGCGACAACGACTTCGACCTGCTGGGCTCGGTTCTGGCTTCCGACGCCTACTTCCCCTTCCGCGACGGCGTCGACGAGGCTGCCGAAGCAGGGGTTCGGGCAATCATCCAGCCGGGCGGTTCGATTCGCGACGATGAAGTCGTCGCCGCGGCGGACGAGCACGAGATCGCGATGATCTTCACGGGCAGGCGGCTCTTCCGCCATTGACCCGTCAGCGGTCCCGGCCTCGCGTGAACGGACATAGCCGCGGAACGCGGAATGCATCGCCGCGTCATGATGTTTGACGCGTCTTGAGGGGCCATCTACTTTGTACGACCCTCCGGAAGGCCTGCCCATCTCTGCAGGCCGTGCCGGCGAGATGCCGCGGGCTTGTCGAAATGCCGCCGCAGGCGGTGCTTAGGGACCTATGGAGGCGTCCTCGGGTACGACTCGCACCGGTCCTGAGGAGCCTCGAAAGGTAAATCAGTTACGCCGTGGTCCAGATGCCGCGAAGAGGTCGGCGACCTTGCCGCGGCTCCATTCTGCGCCCTCTTCGAGGCGCAGCATCGACACTATCGCTGGAGGAATCAGATGAGCTTTCGGAGTGGGATGATCTTTGCCCTCTCGGCCATGCTGGCGTTCGCCGGTTGTGCCGCGGGCGCGACGAGCGGTGGACCGCTCACATCTCCGACGGGACGCGAGTATCCCCCCGGGACGCCGCCGTCGAACACCGAGTTTTCGCAGAGGGCGACGCTGGCGCTCGCGCAGAGCGCTTTCGAGGATGCCCTCGCGGTCTCGAGAGAGGGAATCGCGGAAGACCCGACGAACCCGCAGCACTACTATCTCGCGGGTGAGGCCGCAGCGGGTCTGGCGCAGTACGAGCTCGCCGATTCGCTGTTCAACGCGGCGGAAGATATCTATCCGGCATACGAGCTGGAGATCGAGCCGGCTCGAGAGGTGGCCTGGGCCGACGCTTTCAATGCCGGAGTGGAAGCCTACAACGCATCCGATGCGGCGGCAGCCATCGAGGCGTGGCGGGGTGCGACCCTGATGTATCCGTATCGACCCGACGCGGCCCAGAACCTCGGTGTCGTGCTCACGCAGGAGGGTGAGTACGAGGAGGCGATCGAAGTCTACCGCGAGGGATTGGAAGCGCTCGACACTCCCCCGAACACCCGGCTGTTGGAGGAAGAGGAGCTGGCGGAGCGGGAGGAGTCACGCGAGTTCATGCGTGAGAACCTCGCGCAGCTACTGCTCTACACGGACCAGTATGCCGAGGCGGAGATCATTCTCCGCGAGCAGCTCGCGGCCGATCCGGACAACGCCGAGCTCAAGTCGAACCTGGCGAACGCACTCGGCCGGCTCGGGCGCGAAGACGAGGCGAACGATATCTACAACGAGCTCCTTTCGGCGCCCGACATCACCCCCACGCAACTCTTCAACGTGGGTGTCTCGCTCTTCCAGACGGACCAGTTCCTCAGGGCCGCGGAAGCGTTCGGCCGCGTTACGGACTTGCAGCCGGAGAGCCGTGATGCCTGGTACAACCAGACGAATGCCCTGTACGCGGCTGAAGCCTGGGAGGATCTCGGCCCCATCGCCGAGCGGCTGGTGGAGCTCGATCCATTGAATGAGAACGCGGCCCTGATGCTCGCCGAGTCACAGCGGCGGCTGGAGAACAACGCCGCCGCCCTCGCCGCCCTCGAGCGACTCGAAGCGCTGCCGGTCTTCGTCGACGAGTTGCAGATGGTGCCCGGCGCCTCCGCGACGACGGTGAACGGAACCATCCGAGGAAACTCCGCCGCGGCCGGATCTCCCGTCCAGCTCCGCTTCACCTTCTTCGGTGACTCCGGTGAGGGGCTCGGAACCGAAACGGTCACGGTCAACGCGCCGGCGTCGGAGCAGACCACGACCTTCCGCGTGCAGTTCGCGCAGCCGGCGGCGGCGTACCAGTACGAGCTGGTCCAGTAAGGCCGGCGCCGTGTAGGCGGGTATTGCCAGGGTGGATCCGAGCTTTTGGATCCACCCTTTCTACGTGTGTCCCCCAATCGGCAATGGTCCGGAGGGGAAGCGTCGCCGAACAGGGCGAGCGTGACGTGTACGCTGGGCCCTCACGGCCCGAGCTTGCGGGCAGAGCTACGGTGGAATGCACGCTTCTTGCGTTTTCCACGCCGCGCTTCCCGACGCCGATCCGGACCACTTCACGAAGCGATGCCAGCCTGCTCTCACTGTAGCGGCCTCTACTCCGCCGATCTCGACGCCTGCCCCGAGTGTGGTCTCGGAGCGGAGCCGGTGCGCTGTGCCAGCTGCGGCGAGGAGTTCTCGGGCGCGGACTCGTGTCCCGCGTGCGGAGCATCGGGCGCCACGATCGGCTGCGACACCCATCCGGAGCGTACTGCGCGTGGACGGTGCGTCATCTGCGGTCGCGCCGTTTGCGTGGATTGCGCGCGTGGCGAAGGCCGAACCGTCCTGTGTGAGGCTCACCGCGGAATCACGGTGATTCAGGGTTGGGCACAGGTCTACAGCACGGCGAGCGAGTTCGAGGCGCAGCTCCTGCGCGACAACCTGATGGCCGAAGAGGTGGATGCCCGCATCTTCTCGCAGAAGGACAATATGCTCTCCGTGGAACTCGGTGAGCTGAGCATCGTGCGCATCCTCGTGCCGGCGTGGGAGTACGAGCAGGCATCAGGGATCATCCGGCAGCACATGGACGCGGAAGGGGAGGTGACGTTCGCGTGCCCGGCGTGCGGCGAAGCGTACGAGCCCGGGACCCGGAGCTGTGCGTCCTGCGGCGCCGACCTCGCGCGCACCGTCGCCGATTGACAGCCTCGTCCATACCGCCGAACTTCCCCCTCCGTACCGATATCCCGAGAGCGAAGGCCAATCGTTGAAGCTTCCCGTCGTTGCCGTCGTCGGACGCCCGAACGTCGGCAAATCCACCTTTTTCAACCGAATACTGGGAAAGCGGCTGGCGATCGTCGAGGATCGACCGGGCGTGACCCGCGATCGGAACTTCGCCCGTGCAGAATGGAACGGGCGCGCGTTCTTCATCGTCGATACGGGGGGGATGGTCGAGGGTTCGGACGAGCCCATGGATCGGCTGATCCGCCAGCAGGTGGTCACGGCGATCGAGGAGGCCGACGTGGTGGTCCATATGGTGGACGGCCGGTCCGGTCCTCATCCGCTCGACTACCGGATCGCCGAGCATCTGCGTCGTACGAACCGGCCTGTGGTGCTCGTGGTCAACAAAGTGGACGACCTGGGCAGCCCCGCGGCCCTCGCCCACCATGAGTTCTGGGACCTTGGACTCGGCGAGCCCCAGCCGGTCAGCAGCCTCAGTGGAAAGGGGAGCGGAGACGTCCTCGACGCGATGGTGGAGCGCCTCCCGGCGGCCGGGTCGGGGGAAGCGGACCCGGGGCTGCGGGTGGCCGTGATCGGTAAGCCGAACGTCGGCAAGTCGAGCCTCGTAAATCGTTTACTTGGGGAGGAGCGGGTCGTGGTTTCGGAGGTCGCGGGCACCACGCGCGACTCGATCGACACCCCGCTCATGTACCATGGCAAGCGGATAGTCTTCGTCGACACCGCCGGGCTGCGGCGCCAGGCGCGGATCCACGAAAACGTCGAGTACTACAGCTCGATCCGAACCGAGCGAGCCGTGGAGAGCGCCGACGTCTGTCTCCTGCTGGTGGACGGTACGGAGCCGATCCACAACCAGGACCTGAAGATCGCGCAGAAGGCATGGGATGCCGGTAGCGGCTTGATCCTCATCGTCAACAAGTGGGACCTCCTGGAGAAGGAGACGATGACCGCGCCGCGCTTCGAGAAGGCGCTCCACGAGAAGGCTCCGTTTCTGAAGTGGGTGCCGGTGGTATTCGCCAGCGCTACGACGGGTCAGCGGGTACAGCGGCTACTGCCGCTCGTGCTGGAGGTGCAGGCGGCGAGGGAGCGCCGAATCGCGACGCACGAGGTGAACGAGGTCGTCCACGAGCTGACCAGCCGCGCCCGGCCCCCACACGCGCAGGGGCGATCGGTCCGCATACTGTACGCGACTCAGGCGGCGACCGCTCCGCCCACCTTCGTCCTGTGGAGCAACTATCCGGACGGCATTCCGGAAAGCTACGTCCGCTACCTGCACAACGGCTTCCGTGATCGCTGGGGCTTCCTCGGCTCACCGATCCGGATCGTACTGCGTCGGCGGCATGAGGGGGAGAAGGAGTGACGCCCTGGATCTGGGTAGTCGCGAGCTACCTGCTCGGCTCCACACCGAGCAGCTATCTCGCGGGCCGCTGGGCGCGCGGCATCGACCTCCGCGAGCACGGCAGCGGCAACCTGGGAGCGACGAACAGCTTTCGTGTCCTCGGCGCAAGGATCGCGGCGCCGGTGATGATCTTCGACATGGTCAAGGGCTTCATCCCGACGGCGCTCTTCGGTCTGTGGGATTCAAGCGATGTCTGGGCCTGGTCCCTCGCGTACGGCGCGGCCGCGATCCTCGGACACGTCTTCTCGATCTACATGCGGTTCCGGGGAGGGAAGGGCGTGGCGACGGCCGCCGGGGTATTCCTCGCGCTCTCGCCCGTCGCGGTGGGTGTGGCGCTCGCGGCGTGGCTGATCGTGTTGAAGGTCGGGAGGATGGTCTCGCTGGCCTCGATCGTCGCCGCCGCGATCCTCGTGGGGACCCTCATCCTGACAGAGAGCCGCAGCGAGGTCCTGACGTTGGGCATTCTCGTCGCTACCTTCGTCATCTATGGCCACCGCACCAACGTGCGGCGGATCCTCGCTGGCGAGGAGCACCGCTTCGGTCAGCCGCGGGCCCCGCAGGGTGGTCCGGTGGTCGAGAGCGCGAACGGATCTTCAATCGAGGAGGGCGGGACGTGAACGGGCGAGTCGCAGTGATCGGGGCGGGAAGCTGGGGAACCGCACTTGCCAACCTCCTCGCGAAGAAGGGGGTGGAGACGGTACTCTGGTCGTACGAGAGCGACGTGGCCGCGGCGATCGTGGAGCAGCATCGCAATCCCCGCTACCTTTCCGAGGCTGAGCTCGACCCGAGCCTTCAGGCGACGGACTCGATCGAGCACGCGGTCCGAGGCGCGCCGGTGCTCGTATCGGTCAGCCCTTCGCACGTCGTGCGGCAGGTGATGCGGCAGGCGTCGCCGCACATGGTCGACGGGGCGCTCGTCGTGAGCGCCTCGAAGGGTATCGAGGTCGACACGCTCGAGATGATGGACCAGGTGCTGGCGGACGTGCTGCCGGCCGCGAGCGTGGACCGGCTGGCGTTTTTATCCGGTCCGAGCTTCGCCCTGGAGGTCGCGCAGGAGATGCCGACGGCGGTCACGATGGCGTCGCGAAACCCGGATGCCGCCAGCGCGGCGCAGGAGCTCTTCCAGACGGAATACTTCCGCGTCTACACGAACGGCGACGTGCCCGGAGTCGAGCTCGGCGGGGCGCTCAAGAACGTCATCGCGATCGCGTCGGGCGTCGTGGCGGGGCTCGGGTTCGGCCACAACACGATGGCTGCCCTGATCACGCGCGGTCTCGCCGAGATGACGCGGCTCGGGGTGGCGGTCGGCGCCGATCCGATGACGCTCGCCGGCCTGGCGGGAATGGGTGACCTGATCCTGACCTGCACCGGGGGCCTCAGCCGGAACCGCTCGGTCGGCGTGGCGCTCGGCCGGGGCCGGCCCATCGACGAGATCCTGGGGGAGATGACGATGGTCGCGGAAGGAGTTCGCACCACGCGCTCCGCGCTCGACCTGGCCCGCAAGCACGACATCGAGATGCCGATCGTGGAGGAAGTGCACGCGCTGCTGTTCGAGGGGCGGTCGGCCCGTGAGGCGGTGGAGAACCTGATGCTGCGCGAGCCCAAATCGGAGCGGTGGTAAATGGCTGACGACGGCAAGCGAGAGGATGGAGGAGATGCTGCCGGGGCGGCGAGCACTTCCCGCGAGGCGCTCGGGCGACTTCGCCGCTCGCGCCGCCGCACTTTCTATTCGATCGGCGAGGTGTGCGCGATGATCGGCGTGAAGCCTCACGTACTGCGCTACTGGGAGAGCCAGTTCGCCGAGCTTTCGCCGTCGAAGAACCGATCGGGAAACCGTGTCTACCAGAGTGCGGAGATCGAGCTGATCGCGCTGATCCACCGGCTCGTCCACGAGGAGCGGTATACCGTGGAGGGCGCCAAGAAGCGGATCGCGGAGCTGCGGTCGGAAGGGAAGAGTGCCGAGATGTCCTCCGGTTCCCTGCGACGGAGCTTTCTCCGTACGCTCGACGACGAGCTCAGAGAGCTGTACGAGATGCTCGATCCGAGCGCGGTCCCCCGGCGGCCGACCGGCTGACGACGCCAGGGCAGCCGAGGCGTGAGGGTGAGCGCCGGCAGAAGGAATCCCGCAGTTCATACACGACGCCCGCTCGGATACCGCCATTTGGCGGCGTGCCCGAGCCGGGCGTGAAAATTAACAGGGAAGGACGGCTGTGCGGCGCCCGTGCGCCGTTGCCGCCGCATGAACGAAGATGCTGATTCTCTGCACGAACGACGACGGATATTTCGCGGCGGGGCTGAAGGTGCTGGCGGACGCCGCCGCGGCCCACGGGGATGTCGAAGTGGTGGCGCCGGACCGGGAACAGAGCGCTTGCAGTCACTCGCTGACCATGCACTACCCGCTGCGAGCGAATCGCCACGATTCGCGCACCCGCTACATCGACGGCACCCCCACGGACTGCGTGGCGCTCGCGGTGGGTGCCCTGCTCGAGCGACGGCCGGACGTGGTGCTCTCGGGCGTCAATCACGGCCCGAACATGGGCGAAGACGTCCTGTACTCAGGCACCGTGGCAGGGGCAATGGAGGCGACGATCCTCGGGATCCCCGCCGTCGCCTTCTCCTATACGGGCAGCGACCCGAACGCCATAGAGGCATACGGTCCCCTCCTCGGTGACCTCATACCCAAGTTGGTGCAACGCAAGGATTTTCCCGCCGAGACGCTCTTGAACGTCAACATCCCCCCGATCGCTCCCGAGGAGGTACTCGGCGTGCGAGTGACCCGCCTCGGCCGCCGCGTCTACTCCGATTCGCTGACCCGGTCGACCGACCCGGCCGGCCGCGAGTACTTCTGGATCGGCGGCGGCGGAATCGAGTGGAGCGGCGAGGACGATACCGATTTTCGCGCGATCGACCAGGGTTACATCTCCGTCACGCCTCTGCACCTGGACCTCACCAACCATGAGCTGCTCGCAGACATCGAGCGTTGGGATCTGAATACGTGACGGACCGATTTCTGTCGCAGAGGCGGGCGCTCGTGGAACGGTTGCAGGAGCGGGGAATCCGCGATCTCGAGATCTTGCGGGCGTTCGATATGGTACCTCGTCACGAGTTTCTGCCGGCGGCCGTCAGGCACCGCGGCTATGAGGACGCCGCGGTGCCCATCGGATTCGGCCAGACCGCGTCTCAGCCGTCGCTCCAGGCGCTGTACATGCAGCTGCTACGGCTCGACTCCCACGAGAAGGTGCTGGAGATCGGGACCGGCTCAGGGTTTCAGACGGCGGTGCTCGCGCAACTCGTGCGGAACGTCTACTCGGTCGAGCGACTCCGGCCGCTCGCGATCCGCGCGCGCGAGTCTCTCGACCGGCTGCGGATCTCGAATGTCGCCATCCTCGTGGGTGACGGAACGATCGGCTGGAGCCGCTATGCGCCCTACGACGCGATCCTGGTCGCCGCGGGCTCACCCGTCGTTCCCGAGCCGCTGGTGACGCAGCTCACGATCGGAGGGCGGATGCTGGTGCCGGTGGGTACGATGGAGAGCCAGTCGCTGGTGCTGGTGGTGCGTACGGAGACGGGATTCGAGACCGAAGAGGTTCTCGACTGCACTTTCGTTCCGCTGCTCGGCCGCTTCGGCTGGGACGAGCAGGGAAGGGGTGGAACGTGAGCCTGCAGAAGAAGGGCTTTCAGCCGATCAATCTGCTCTTCGGCGCGCTGATGGGCACGGCGGACATCATCCCGGGAGTAAGCGGCGGGACGGTGGCGCTGATCGTCGGGATCTATGAGCGACTGATCGCGTCGGTCCGCGGCGTCGCATCGGGGATCGTCAGGATCGCCCGGGGCCATGCGACCGAGGGACGTGGGCTTCTTCGCGAAGTCGAGTGGGGCCTCGTCATACCACTCGGCATCGGTATCGTCACCGCGCTCGTCGTCGGAGCCCGTGTACTGGAGCCGATCCTGGAGGCATACCCGATCCAATCGAGGGCCCTCTTCTTCGGGTTGATCGCCGCCTCCGTCGCCGTACCCTGGGATCGGATCGGCAGCCGTGCGCCGGTTCATTTCTGGGTTACGGGCCTGGCAACGGTGGCGGCGTTCGTCCTCGTGGGACTTCCGCCTCGTGAGATCGTCGACCCCGCGCTGCCGGTGGTTTTCGCCGCCGCGTCCATCGCCATCTGCGCGATGATCCTGCCCGGTGTGAGCGGGTCGTTCCTCCTCCTCGTGATGGGTCTGTACGAGACGACGATCGGCGCCCTCAACGCTCTAGACCTCGCCTACGTCGGCGTCTTCATCCTCGGCGCGGCGCTCGGCCTCGGCGTCTTCTCGAAGCTGCTGTACTATCTGCTCAGCAGGCATCACGACGTCACCATGGCGGCCCTGGTCGGTCTGATGCTCGGCTCCCTGCGTGCGCTGTGGCCCTATCAGGACGAGACTCGGCGGCTGCTCGCGCCCCCCTCGACGGAGTCGTTCCTGCAGGTGCTCGTCGTCGCAGCCATCGGCTTCGCGCTGGTCGTTGTTCTCATCCGTGTGGGCCGCGCTATCGAGGAGAAGGACCAGGCGCGGGACGAGGCACGGGCGGCGAACTGACGTTGACACCCTGAAAGTTGCCGTCTTAGCTTCGGTTCCGATGGACCGGGGTCGCGCTCTTCGCGCTCCCGCCTCTCCCCTTCAGAGGAGCGTGTATGACTGCGGATCCGCAGCGCACACCGGCAAGAGAACTTCTCCCGCCGCTGGTCACGGCACGGCTGCACGCGCGGCTTCCGGAGCGGGCGCCGAGTCCCGCCGGTCCATTCTTCACGGCCGGCGATCGCCACGAGAGGGTCTCTCCCGC
>JBBDRR010000212.1:0-3158 GCA_040905395.1 Gemmatimonadota bacterium | reverse complement strand
TTCCCTATTCCCTATTCCCTATTCCCTATTCCCTATTCCCTATTCCCTGCCCGCCAACGTCCTCCCGACCCCCGCCCTCAACTCCATCACCAGCGCTCCCGCGCCGGCGACGCCGTGCTCGCCGAGAGCGCTCACTACCGCGCTGCCGACGACCACTCCGTCCGCGACGGCGGCGACTTCGGCGGCCTGTTCCGGCGTCGAGATACCGAAGCCGACGGCGATCGGAAGGTCGGAGGCGGCCTGCAGGACCTGCACCTCGTGGGCGAGTCCCACCGCCAGCTCCGCCCGCGCCCCGGTCACGCCGGTCCTCGAGATGTAATAGACGAAGCCCTGGGAGCGCGAGGCGATCGCGCGGGCGCGCTGGCTCGTCGTGGTGGGGGCGATCAGGCGGACGAGGTCGAGCGGCGAAGCCTCGAGCTTCGCTTCGAGCGCCGCGTCGGCATCGAGCGGCAGATCGGTGAGCAGCAGCCCGTCGGCGCCCGCGTCCGCGGCGTCGGCGATGAAGCGATCGACGCCGTAGTCGAGGATCGGGTTGAGGTAGCTGAAGAGCACGACCGGCGTCTCACGGAACTCCCTGAACTTCCGCAGAAGGCCCAGAGTCCATGCGAGGTCGACCCCGCGCTCGATCGCCACGAACGACGACTTCTGAATCGTCGGCCCGTCGGCGAGCGGGTCGCTGAACGGAACGCCGAGCTCCAGCACGTCGGCGCCCGCGTCGGTGAGCGTCAGCAGCGCGTCGAGCCCGTCGTCGGGCGTCGGATACCCCGCCGTGGTGTAGATTACGAGGGCCGCGCGCCCTTCCTCCGACGCCGACTGGAACGCCGCCGCGATCGCGCCTTCCCGCCTATGCAAAATATTCCTTGATGTTGATTCCGTACTGCTCCGGATCTGCCGTCTTGATGATGCTCCGCCGGGCGGTCTCGGTCTCCGGGTCCACCTCGCTGAGGTCCACCGTACGCGGCGGGTCGACCGGGATTCCCATGTCGTCGTAGATGACGCGGACGACGGGCTGGTGCGGTCTCTCGGCGTTCGCGACGTCGACGATCGCCAGCTCGAAGGTGTCCAGCACCACCAGGCTTCCCACCGGGTAGAACCCGGTCATGCTGATGAACGCCTTCACCAGCAGCGGATCGAACCCACGGGCCGGGTTGTCACGCATCTCCCTGAGCACGGCGTCCGGGAGCCAGGGCTTCGCCTGGTAGCTCCTGCGCGTCGTCGCGGCGTCGAAGCCGTCGGCGATCGCCACCACCCGCGAGAAGAGCGTCGGGCTGCGCGACCGGATCGACCGGGGATAGCCGGTCTGGTCGATCTTCATGTGGTGCTCGTACGCCGTCAGCATGGCCCGGAAGGGCAGCTCGCCGACTCCGCGCATCTCGAGCAGCGCGAGAAGCCCCTCGGTGGGATGCTCGCGGATCATCTCCCACTCCGGCTCCTCGAGAGGCCCCATCTTCGTCGTCAGCTCGATCGGCAGGCGCACCTTGCCGACGTCGTGCATCAGAGCGCCCATGCCGAGCTCGTACAGCTCGATCTTGGAGAGGCCCAGCTTCTTCCCGAGAGCGATGCTGAAGATGCAGACGTTGACGGAGTGCGCGAAGGTGTACTGATCGTAGTCGCGCAGCACCGTCATCCCCACGATCGAGCTCTCGTTGTTCAGCACCTGATCGACGATCTTCTGCACCGTTCGCTTCACCCGACGAATGCTGACCGCGCGGCCCATTCGGACCCCCATGAGCGCCTCTCGCGCGACCGCGACCGACTGGGCGTACGTCTGCTTCGCCTCCTCGCGTGAGTCGCGGACGTCCGTCGACGTCTGGATCTCGCTCTCCGGAAGTATCTGCACGGTGCGGACGGGGGAGCGCTCGACTCGCTCCGAGAAGCGGCCGAACGGGTCGTCGGCATCCGGATCCTGGAGAAGGAGACTGAGGAGCGCGGTCCATTCCTCGACGGGCGGGGCGTCCGCCAGCTCGATCTGCCCGATGTGATGACCGTGCAGCGCGCGGCCGACCGCTCCGAAGATCGCGTAGCTCGCGAGGTCCACCCGCAGCCTGAGGTCGTTGATGAAGCAGAAGTCTCCGACGTAGCGGAGGACGAGACCGCCCTCCTGCTCGACGATCGACCGCGCGAGCTGGTCGAGCTCCGCCAGCGCCTTCTGCACTGCCTGGTTCTCGAGCGGGTACAGCTTCAGCGCTCGCAGCGCGGAGTGCAGGGCAAAGAGGAAGTCCCGGCCGAGCCGCTGATCGCCGCGCGCCTCGGAGCTCGTCCGCTCGACGCGGGCGCCGCCGGCACTCATCGGATCGGTTTTCATGACGCCGCCTCTCCCCGCAAAGCCCGTGTGACCGCCGATCTGACGACCGGATCACTGTCGTTCGAGGCCGAGTCGAGCGCGTCTCGCGCCGATGGATGCTTGATCCTGGCGAGCGCGAGCGCTGCGCTGGCTCGGATGTCCGCCGATTCCGAACGGCCGAGCCAGCTGCGCGTGTTCAGAATCCTGTCCAGTATGGGGACTCCGTCGGGACCTGCGAGGCGGCCGAACGCGTCGAAGAAGGCGACCTTTTCGTTCCGGTCCGCGTCCCGAAGCCGCTTCTCGGACAGGGCGTTCTCGAGCGCCGCACGGGCGGGCACGTAGGTGAGCGTCCCGAGTGCCCGCGCGGCCGCGATCCGGACGTTCCGATCGGCGTCCTCCAGCAGCGGGATGAGGCCGTCGGCCGCCGCCGCCGCCCGTAGCGAGACCAGAGCCTCCACAGCGGCGACCCGTACTTCGGGATCGCGGTGCCGCAGGAAGGGAACGACCTGGCCCAGGGCCGAGCCCACCTCCAACCTGCCGATCCAGCGCAGCGAACCGACCAGCACGGCAGGATCGTCGGATTCGAGGAGCTGCACCACGGCCTCCCGGTTCGTCTCCGCCAGCCTCTGGACGCAGCTGGCGAACGCCCGCTTCACCTCCGGCCGCTGCACGCGATCGGCAGCGCTCATGAAGGCGCCGATCGAGCGGGGGGGGAAGTAGCCGAGCAGCCGGACCACAGCGTCCTCACCGAGCCGCTCCGGCATCTCCTCCAGAATCTCGGCGAGCTGCGCGACGGTCTCGTCTCTGCCGAGCCGCTCGAACAGCGCGCGGACCTCGCGTATGGCCGCGGGCGCAAGCAAGCCCGGCTTGCTCG
>JBBDRR010000211.1:0-3170 GCA_040905395.1 Gemmatimonadota bacterium | reverse complement strand
AAGAGCTAAGTTGACTCCGGCTGCTCCGGTACGGGCCCCTGGACGAGCGTCGGGTTGGGCATCGAACTCATCCCGCTGCCCGGGATTTTAGCCGGCGCCTCGCTCTTGGCTGCCGTCGCGAGAGCGGTGTGTGGCAGGTGCTTCCCGAACCTCCTGTGGCGTGTCGGGTACGAGCGATCGGACTGTACGCTTGTTTGCTTACTTCAAACCATCGAAAACGTGCTTCGTCGTTTCGCCGCGCTGCTCATGCTGCTCATCGTCACCTTCTCCAATGTGGAGACGGTGACGGGCGTGATCCGCGACGGAACGGTCCACCATGAGAGCGCGGCGGCCGCCGCTGGACACGCGGCCCAGGCAAAGGGCGAGCACGGGCACGAGGACGGGGCGCCGCACGGTCCGCAGCACGAGCACGGCACCCAGTCGGACCACTGCATGCACCAGCACGGGAATCTTCTGACCCCCCGCGCTCCGACGTTCGCGATCGTCACGCACACCATCCCACAAAGTTTTCTCGAGCCCCTCCTCTGGTTGGAGCGGTTCACCGAGCCGTCCTTCCGCCCTCCGCAGGCGTAGCCTCTTCCGGCGGTCGCGGGTGCCTTCCCGCGAACCCAACTGACATTTCCTGACCATCATATCCCAGGGCGACCTGCGCCCGGGCGGTGCCTTATGCGCATCCGCCCGTGTGGGTCCGCACCTGGAAATAACGGAAGAGGCACGGATGCAACGAACCCTATGGATCGTTGCCTGGTCGCTGGCTCTCGGAGCGCTGAATCCAGGCGTTCCTTTGGCCGCGGCACAGGCGAACCATCCGGGGCGCCCTCAAGAGGCCCCCCGGGATACACTGACCCTTACCCTCTCGGAGGCGCATCGCCGCGCTCTCGCGCTGAACCCGGAACACCTCGCTGACCGGCAGCAGATCGATATCGCGAACGGACAGCTCACACAGGCTCGCACCTACGCCTTCAACCCGGAGTTGGAGGTTCAGGCACCCGGTGTCGGAGCCGGTGGCGCGCTTCGGGAATACGAACTTTCGTTCATCCAGGAGATCGAGTGGGCCGGCCAGAGAGGCCTGCGAGTGCGAGCCGCCCGCTCCGGAGCCGACCTCGCGGCGGCCGCGGTCCACAATTCCGCCCGGCAGATCCTCGCCGATGTCAGCTACGCGTTCTATGGGACGCTCGCCGCCGAACAGCGGCTTGGGGTTGCACGCGAGCTGGTCCAGCTGAACGAAGAGCTCGTCACCATCACCCGTATCCAGGCGAGGGAGGGCGAGATCAGCGTCATGGACGCGAACCTGGCGGAGATCGAAGCGGGTCGGGCGCGTGCTGCGGTTCTGGCCGCGGAGCGCGAACAGACCACCGCACGTCTTCAGCTTCAACGCCTGCTCGGCCTCGGGCCGGAGCAACCGCTACGCATCCGGGACGATGTACCCGCAGCACCCTCCCCATCCAACCTCAATCCCGACTCGCTGGTTGCGTTCGCCCTTGCGCGGCGCCCCGATCTCGCTGCCGGGACGCGTGCGCTGGAGCAGGCGGAGACCCTCGTGCGCCTCGCCCGGCGCGAAGCAATTCCCAACGTGCGCCTCAGTCTGTTCGTGGAACGAGACGGAGCCAACCGGACTGCTCCGGACATCTCCGGCGCACCTTCGCTTGGCAGCCGACTCGAGTCCCCTCGTGTTGGTCTCGGGGTGAGTCTGGCTCTTCCGATCTTTCAACGGAACCAGGGGCTGATCGACGAGCGGGCGGCGCAAGGAGAGCAGGCTCGGCTCGCCCGCGAGGCGAGCGAACTCACAGTCCGCACGGAGGTGGTGAACGCCTACCAGGCCTACCGCGCGGCGAGCGAGGAAACAAGGGTCTTCGAGCAGGATGTGCTCGAGCCCGCACGTGCGAATCAACGACTACTGGAAACCGCGCTGCGCGCCGGGAAGGTGGGACTCCCGACGCTGCTGCTCCTGCGGAACCAGTTGCTCGACGCGGAGCTCAGTTACTGGGATGCTTGGCTCGAGCAGCGTTGGGCGCTGGTAGATCTCAGTGTCGCTACCGCGACCATGAGCACCGATCTGAACAACAACCCGCTCGAGGCCCGATGAACAGGATAGCTCCGAAGTTCAAAGGGCAGTGGTGCCGAGTGGTAGCATTACTCACCATGCTCCTCGTTTCCGGCTGCGGGGAAGACGGCGCAGGGTCGGCGCCGGTCGACGAGGTGCTCACCGAAGCCGGGCAGCATGACACCGTCCAGCTCGACTCGATTGCCATCGCCATTGCAAACATCACGGTCGTGCCGGTGGAGACCGCACAGTCGACTGGCCTTCAGGTCACGGGGACGATCACGTACGACGCAAACCGTGTGAGTCACATCGGCCCACGCATCGACGGACGGGTCATCCAGCTCTCGGCCGACATCGGGGAGCGAGTCCGGGGCGGACAGACGCTCGCGACCCTGGAGAGCCCGGAGGTCGGACAGGTCAGAGCGGACGAGGCCGAGGCGGAGATCCTGGCAGGCATCGCCCGCGAGAACTACCAGCGCGAACTGCGGCTCGAGGAGCAGGGAATCTCGAGCCGGAAGGAACTACTCGATGCCGAGGCCGAGCTGCGCAGGATGGAGGCGTCCCTCAACAGTGCCCGTCAGCGCCTGGAGGTGCTGGGCGCCGGTCAGGGCCGGGGCGGTCAGTACCGTCTCACAGCTCCATTCCCGGGGGTCGTTGTGGCACGCCATGCCAGCCTCGGCGAAATGGCGACACCTGCGGATCAGCTCTTCACCGTCGCTAACCTCGACCGGCTCTGGATCGAGCTCGACATCTACGAGCGAGACCTCTCCCGTGTAGAGTCTGGACAGGCCGTGGACGTGATCACCGTGGCATATCCCGGCCGAATTTTCCCGGGCCGGATCGTCTACGTAGGCGACATCGTAGATCCCGAAAAGAGGGCCGTCTCCTCGCGGGTGGAGGTCCCGAACCCCGACGGGGCACTCAAACCGGGTATGTTCGCGACCGCCCTGATCAGGATCGAGGGGGGCGGCATTCCTGTAGTGACGGTGCCCCAGGAGGCGATCCAGGAGGTGGAGGGTCGCAGCGTCGTCTTCGTCCCCGGGAATCGACCCGGGGAGTTCCGGGCCGAACCAATCGAAGTCGGAGAACCAACGGCCGATGGCCGTGTGGTCGTGTTGTCTGGTCT
>JBBDRR010000210.1:0-3170 GCA_040905395.1 Gemmatimonadota bacterium | reverse complement strand
GGGGGCCATCCCCAGCCGCCGCCCCACCACCCCCAGCCGTACATCGGCGCATCCGGCATGACCGAGCCGGGGCCCCACCACCAGCCGTACGGCTCCGGAGGCCGGATGGGATGCTGCGTATAAAGCCTGTCGTAGTCGTAGCTTCTCATCTCTCGACCTCCTGCCGGTTGGGTTAGGCCGACAGGAGATCCGAAGCACGAAGTGTTCCCGGGCTCGCCCGTGCCGGAAGACTCCGACCGGGTCGTATCGTCAATCGAATACGAGCTCGTCTTCGTCCTCGAACACTTCCGGCGCAATGTGCCGGCGCCGGTCGGCCATCGCGAGGCGGATCATACCATCGAGGGAGTCGTCCTTCGACCTGGGCTTCTGCCCCTTTCGATCGAGCTTGTGGGAGCGGAGCGTCGAGCGGTCGAATCCCGCGATCTCGACGGCGATCTTCCGCTTGGTATCGTAGGCCAGCCCCAGCGCAGCCGTCTTCTTCTGGTGACCGGCGATACCACGCCGAGTGTCGACCTTCGCCCGGAGCTCCTCCATGTCCCGGAGCCGGGGGCCGATGAAGTCCCGGAAACGCGCGATCTGGGCCTTGAGCTCTGTGACCTGAGCCTTCATCGCCTCGCGATCCGGCGCTACGAAGGCGTCCATCTGCTTGATGCGCGACGGCTTCACCACGCCGCCCTCCGCCGTCGCCTGGGCGAAGATGCCGCGGAGCTGTTTGGCGAGGTCCGTCTCTTCGATGTCCTTTTCGATCTCCTTCGCGTCCGCCTCCCAGTTGTCGCACCACCAGAGCGCGTGCCGGTACTTCTCGACCAGCTCGTTCAGCTCCTCGGCCGTCAGCTCGGCCGCCTTCTCGAGTCGCTGCGGGCCCTGCTCCATCTGCAGCCTGAGCGAGTCGCCGGGGTCGATGACACCCGAGCCCAGGTACTTCTTCTTCATATAGGCGATCTTCTGGTCGACTCCGGCTCGTTCCGAGAGGCTCCGGAAGTCGGCCTCCCGGCTCCTCGCCATATCCACGACGCCCGCGATGAGGCCGCCCAGCGAGTTGAGCACGTTCGCGCTCGCCTTGACGGCGTTCAGGACCGACTTGGGATTCGGGACGGCAACTGACTTCGCGATCTCGGTGCCGGTGCTGATCGCCGACTTCACCACCCGCCAGAGCCCGCCGGCCGCCAGGATCTTTCGATCCGTGTCCGTGCGTGCCCCCGTCTTCCGCGCTTCGTCGAAGGTCGCGTCGACGGTGCTCACGGCTGTGGCGTATTTGCCGAGGTAGGGGTTCCGATGGATCTTGTCATCGACTTCCTTCCTCCGCTTCGCGAACCATGCGGTCAACGATTTGAAGACGCCGTCGACCCGCTCCTCGGCCTTCTTCTTGTACGACTTCTTGACCTCCTGGAGCGCATTCCAGAAGTGGCTGTCGGAGGAATTCAGGAGGACCATCCGGGTACCCGCGGTCGCCCTCGGGGCGAAGGCGGCGTTCGACGAGCTTCGCACGGTGCTCTGGAAGGCCCCGACCCATTCCCCCTCCATGTCCCGCAGCTCCTCCTCCGTGAGGAGGGTCAACCAGGTGAAGTCGTACTGCCCGAAGCGGAGCTTGTGGGTCTCCATCGTGGCCACTTTCTGCCCCCGGGAGATGTCGAGCATGATCTTCTCGAGCTCCTTCAGGTTCGCCTTGTTGGCTCCCGTGAAGGGCTTGCTGATCGCGCGGGAGGTGTGCTTCCACGCCCGGCTGAGGTTACGTCCGAAGTCCATGTGGTTCCAATGGGGAGAATGACGACGAGGGGGGCGGAAGCCGTTCGCGTACCCGTGCCAGCCTAACGAGTGTAGGAGGTGGTTGCAATGCCTCGAAAACGGGACGCTCGGCCGAAATAAACGCCCTCCGCGGAAACGGAGGGCGCTTCGTCCGGAGAATTCCGGCCCGACCTACTGGTACTGGATGTAAACGGGCTTCGGTTCGAGCTTCAGCATGTCGGCCGGCATCATGAGCGGCGCCCCATCCTTCGTATCGTTGTGATAGAAGAGCTTGAACCCCGTGTACTGGACCGGCTCGCGTACGATGAAGTCGCGATACGAGTCCCGCTTGAGCCACGGGGCGCCCCAGCCGTCCATGTGCATCACCACCTGCACCTCGGGGCGCAACCTGATGTCGGCCGAGCTCGTCACCATACCCTGGGTGAAGCGGTGAATGATGAAGACCTTCGGCGGCAGGTCGTGTTCGCGCACCAGGTTGGCCAGGTACTCCGAGGCGTAGTTGATGTCCGCCGCGTCCATCCGTCCGATCCTGCGGCCGGGCTGCACGCCGTCGCGCATGTAGAACTCGGGGTCGACCGCCAGGTGGACGTCCGGTTTCTTCAGGATCCACTCGAAGCGCGGCAGGATGTTGCGAAGGTCGTCCGTGCCGACCTGGATGTCGACGATGAAGATCCCGTCGATCTCCTTCGCCCAGTCGTAGACCATCTGCACCGTCTCGTCGCGCATGATCGAGCGGTAATGGCCCGACGTTCCCGCCTCGGCCTGCGCGACGACCGAGACCATGTGCAGACATGGCGTCACGGGCGTCGCAGGGTCGGCGGTCTCCCACTCGGCGATCTGGTTGCGCAGGCGCGAGAGCATGTCGTCCTTCGGAAACTCGCCGAGCGCGCCCATCCGGGTCGAGTTCGGGTTGCCGTAGTAGCAGACGATGCGGTTGTTCGGCAGAATCGAGCCGGGGAGCATCGCCGGGCCCTGCACCGGCCAGCCGTAGCGGGCGGCGAAGGCCGGGTCCTCGCCGGAATTGTAGCGCACCGTGGGGACCGGCGCCTCGGCGGCGGACGAAGTCGAATCCGTGATGGCGGCGGCCGCCACGGCCACGGAGTCCGCGGCGAGTTGCGCGAGCGTCTGAGCGGCCGCCTCGCCTGCGGTCAGCGAGAGAGTGTCCTCGACGGCGATCCCGGGCTCGGCGGTCACCGTGTCGGCCTCGGCCCCTGTTTCTTCCTGTGCGTCCAACGCTCTCACCTCGTCCTCGACGCACCCGGCCAGCGCGAGCGGAAGCACCGCCGCGACCGTGAGTGCCAGCCATCCCCGCCGTGTGGCGCGGGCGATCCGAGCAGAAGGATGAATCACCTGTTACTCCTTGGGATTTACGAGATGAGAGCCGTTTGAAACCTGCCCCGCCTAATGCCGTTCAGAAGCGTCGG
>JBBDRR010000209.1:0-19555 GCA_040905395.1 Gemmatimonadota bacterium | reverse complement strand
GAATCCCATCAGCTTCTTTTCGCCTTCGCGAAAGCGCTCTACCTCGTCGGCGGCGCCGGCGAGAGCCTGATCGACCCAGGCCTCGAGGGCGGAGGTGTCCTGAACCTGCGCGAGGCCGTCTTCGTCGACGACGGCGGCAGGGGCGCGGCCCGTCTCCAGGGTGGTGACGAAGACCTGCCTCGCGATCGGCCGGGAGATCTTACCCGACCTCTGCAGATGGATGAGCTCGGCGATGGCCCACGGGCGAATGGGGAACTCCCCGAGGGTCGTCCTGGCGCTGTTCACCGCGGCAAGGACCTCTCCCATCAGCCAGCTCGCGCTGTCGCCCGGCTCCCCCCCCGCGTCGACGATCTCCTCGTAATAATCAGCGACTTCCCGTGACGCGGTGAGCTGCTCGGCGTGCTCCGGGCTCAGCGCATACTCCGTCTCGAAGCGACTCGACCGTGTCCAGGGCATCTCCGGCACGGTGCTCCGGATCCGCTCGAGCCACTCCAGGGCGATCTCCACCGGCGGCAGATCGGGGTCGGGAAAGTACCTGTAGTCGTGGCTCTCCTCCTTGCTGCGCATCGACCTCGCTTCGCCACGGTTCGCATCCCAGAGCAGCGTCTCGTGGGTGACGGGGCGCCCGTTCGTTCGCAGCGACCGTTGTCGGTCGAGCTCATAGACCAGCGCCCGTTCGACGTTGCTGAAGGAGTTCATGTTCTTCACCTCCGTCTTCGTGCCGAGTGGCTCACCCGACCGGCGGACGGAAACGTTCGCGTCCACCCGGAGGCTCCCCTCCTCCATGTTGCAGTCGCTCACGTCGAGGTATTCGAGCGCCCGTTTCAACCGACCGAGAAAGTCCCTCGCCTCGGCCGGCGAGCGTACGTCGGGCTCGGTGACGATCTCGATCAGGGGCACGCCGGTGCGGTTCAGGTCCACCGCGGTGGCGCCGGGCACCCGATCGTGCAGCGACTTCCCCGCGTCCTCCTCGAGATGGATCCGGCGAATGCGGATGCGGCGCGGGTCGGATCCCTCGTGACCGCCGACCTCCAGGTGGCCGTCGGTGGCGAACGGCTCCTCGAACTGGGAGATCTGATAACCCTTCGGCAGGTCCGGGTAGAAATAGTTCTTCCGGGCGAATATCGATCGCTCGTGGACGGTGCAGTGCAGTCCGAGCGCCGCCCGGACGCCGAGCTCCACCGCCTGCCGATTCAGTACGGGAAGGGCCCCGGGCAGTCCGAGGCACACCGGGCAGACGTGGGTGTTTGGCTCGGCCCCGAACTCGTTCGGGCTGGCGCAGAAGAGCTTGGTCAGTGTCTTCAGCTGGACGTGGATCTCCAGGCCGATCACCGGCTCGAATTCGGACATGGGCGGATGGGGGGCGCTCATCTGGTGTGGATGGCTCGGGCCGCGGCGACGGTGCCGCTCAGATTCGCTTCGAGAGCAGCCGCGATACGCACGAGGACCGGCTCGCCCCAGGGGGCGCCCATGAGCTGCCCCCCGACGGGCAGGCCATCGACCGTTCCTACCGGAAGCGAGAGCGCCGGGATGCCCGCCAGGTTGGCCGTCACCGTGAACACGTCCGAGAGGTACATCTCGTAGGGATCATCCGTCCGTTCACCGAGTCGGAAGGCGGGTGTGGGCGTCGTGGGTGTGAAGACGGCGTCCACGCCGGATGCGAAGACGTTTCTGAAGTCTTCCGCGATGAGCCTTCTCACCCGCTGGGCCGTACCGTAGTAGGCATCGTAGTAGCCTGCGGAGAGGGCGTACGTCCCCAGCATGATCCTTCGCTTGACCTCCGGTCCGAAGAGCGCGCGAGTCCGTTCGTAGACCTCCTTGACGTCGCCGGTCCCGGGCGGTCTGACGCCGTAGCGGACGCCGTCGTAGCGGGCGAGGTTCGCGGATGCTTCGGCCGGCGCGATGATATAGTAGGTAGGGATGGCCTGGGGGGTGGCGGGAAGTGAAACCTCGCGCAGCTCGGCTCCCAGCGACTCCAGGCGCCGCAGCGCCTCCCGGCAGACGTCGGCTATGCCTGCGTGGAGGGACTCGGGGAAGTATTCCTCCGGCACTCCGATGACCACACCTTCCAGCCCCTCGCCCGGGGCGGAGCGATACTCGGGAACCTCGCGACGGGCGCTCGTCGAATCGAGCGAATCGTGGCCGGCGATCACCTCGAGAACGGCCGCTGCATCGTCTACGGTGCGTCCGATCACCCCGATCTGGTCGAGCGAGGAAGCGTAGGCCACCAGCCCGTAGCGCGACACCCTCCCGTACGTCGGCTTGATGCCGACGACACCGCAGAACGCCGCCGGCTGACGAACGGAGCCGCCGGTCTCGGAGCCCAGCGCAGCGGGAACGATTCCGGCCGCCACCGCGGCCGCCGATCCGCCCGAGCTCCCGCCGGGCACCCGGCTCCGGTCGAGCGGGTTGCGCGTCGGGCCGTATGCCGAGTGCTCGGTCGAAGAGCCCATGCCGAACTCGTCGAGGTTCGTCTTCCCGACGATTCTGCCACCGGCCGCTCTCAATCTTCGGACCGCCGAAGCGTCGAACGGCGATCGGTAGCCCTCGAGAAGCCGCGATCCGCACGTCGTGGGGAAGTCGATCGTGGCGATGTTGTCCTTCACCGCGATCGGCACGCCCGCGAGCGGCCCCCGTGGCTCCACCGGCGCGCTCGAGTCCCAGTCGACGGCGAGGAAGGCGGAGACCGGCTGGTCGCCGGCGTCCGCGGAAGCCAGGGCGGTTCGAGCGGCGGCGAGGATGGTCGCTGGATCCGCCTCGTCCGTGCTGACACGCTTTCCCAGCTCCCGAATGGAGAGCGCTTCGAGACCGCTCACGGTGACTCCTCCCCTTCCACCGACTCGCCGCCGTCCATCGCCGCGAGGCGGGGGACGATGAAGAAGCTCTCCTGCCAGTCGGGCGCGATCTCCTGGAGAGGCCGCTGCAGAGGGTCGGCCCCCGGCACGTCGTCGCGCATGGGCGCGGGGTGGTCGCTGACCCCGCCCATCGGTTCGATTCCCGCGAGATCGAGCGACTCCAGCTCTCGCGTGTGATCGAGGATCGAGGCCAGATCACGCGCCATCGCCTCGATCTCCTCGGGCGTCAACTCGAGCCGGGCAAGGGCGGCGATCTGTTCGACTTTCTTCTTCGTGATCGACATCTGTCGTCGTCTTCAACGGTTGTGGCTGCTGAGGTCGCGCGGCCGTGCCGGAAGCCACGCGCGGTACACTCGTGCTCCTTGGCAGCCCTGGTGGAAGCGCGGCCGCTAATCCCAATCCGGCTGCAGGTTTGCGTAGCGCACCACCACCTGCTTACGGCCGATCGAATCGAAGTCGATCGCAGCCCGGACGTCGTTGCCGAACCCGGAGATCTCGAGCACGGTCCCGGGGCCGAACTGCGGGTGGCGGACTCGAGCGCCCTTCACCAGGCGCACGGCATCGTGAGCGTCCGAATAGTCTACGACCGGCTCGGTGGGCGGCGCGACACTCGGCCGATCGAGGCCGAGCCGTGCCCGGCGGCGCTCAAGTCCACGGCCGCCAGCGAAGCCGTGACGCGGACGTGAGTACTCCGAGAGCCGGGCCGTCTGCTCCAGGAGGAGCAGTTCCTTCGGGATCGCCTCGAGGAAGCTCGACGGCACCGAATCGAGCCACTCGCCGCCACGCCGTCGACGCCGGGCGGTCGTCAGGAAGAGCTTCTCCTCGGCGCGGGTGATGCCCACGTAGAACAATCGACGCTCCTCCTCGAGCTCCGCAGGCTCGTCGAGGACCCGCGAGAGCGGGAAGAGCCCCTCCTCGAGGCCCGCTACGAAGACGATCGGGAACTCGAGCCCCTTGGCGTTGTGGAGCGTCATCAGGCTCACGACGGGGGCGCTGGGGTCGTGCTGGTCGATGTCGGTGACGAGCGCGACATGAGCGAGGAAGAGGTCGATCGGCCGAACCCCTTCGGCGAACTCCTCTTCCAGCTCGACGCCGAGAGCGGGGTCGCCGTCGCGGAGGCGGGCCTCCAGCTCCGCCGCACCGGCCAGAAGCTCTTCCACATTCGCGATCCGGTCCTCGCCTTCCGGGCCCTCCTGGCGGAGCGACGCGTAGAGGTCGATCTCCTCCACCAGCTCGCGGAGGAGCTCCTCCACCGGTACTCCGCCGCTGGCACGGGCCGAATAATCGGCCAGAAGACCGGCAACCTCGGGCAGCGCACGCGCGGCGGAGCCTCGGATCTCCGGGTTCTCCGCGGCCCCCACGGCCAGTTCGGACAGAGGTGCCCGTCTCCTCCTCCCCTCCCCCGCCAGCCGGCCCAGCGAGGTATCGCCGATGCCGCGCTTCGGAACGTTCGCGATGCGCAGGAACGCTTCGTCATCCGCCGGATTCGCGATCAGACGGAGATAGGCGAGAACGTCCTTCACTTCCCGTCTCTCGTAGAACCGCTGCCCACCGACGATGCGGTACGCGATGCCCTCGCGCCGGAACGCCTCCTCGAGCGCCCGCGATTGCGCGTTCGTGCGGTAGAGGACGACGAAGTCGCGCGGCGTTCGCTCCGGCTCACGCTCGAGTACCTCGCGAACCCGATCCACGATCCAGTCGGCCTCGTCGACCTCGTCGGCGGCTTCGAGAAGGGTGATCGGATCGCCCGGCGCGTTCGCCGTTCGCAGCACCTTCCCCTTCCGCCGGACGTTTTCGGCGATCACCCGGTTCGCCGCCTCGAGTATGCGCTGTGTCGAACGATAATTTTCCTCCAGGCGAACGAGGCCGGCGTCGTGGAAGTCCTTCTCGAAGTCGAGGATGTTGCGCACGTCCGCACCTCGCCAGCCGTAGATGGACTGGTCGTCGTCGCCCACGACGAAGAGGTTGCCCCCGCGGCCCGGACCTCCGAACTCGCCTGCTGCGCCCGAGGGGGCCGAGAGGCGCTTCAGGAAGACGTACTGCGCCCGATTCGTATCCTGATACTCGTCGACGAGAACGAAGTGGAAGCGTTCGCGATAGCGCTCGAGAAGATCCGGGAAGTCGCGCAGGAGGACCACCGGCTTGACCAGGAGATCGTCGAAGTCGAACGCGTTGGCGTCGCGAAGCACCCCCTGGTACCGCTCGTACGCGGCGGCCACGACTTTCGCGAATGGGTCGAGCGCGAGCTCCGTGAACGACTCGACGTCGACGAGCTCGTTCTTCGCCGACGAGATCGCCGACCGTATCGCTTTTGGGCTCCAGCGCTTGGGGTCCAGCGACAGATCGTCTTTGACGATGCGACGGACGAGGCGCTCCGAATCGTCCGCATCGTAGATCAGGAAGCTCCTCGTCCAGCCGAGCCGGGGCGCGTCGCGCCGAAGCATCCGCGCCCCGATGGCGTGGAACGTTCCGATCCACATGCCCAGAGGGTCGCGGCCGAGGAGATTCCGCACCCGGTCCCGCATTTCCGCCGCCGCGCGGTTGGTAAAGGTAAGCGCCAGGATCGACTCGGGCGCGACCCCATAGTGGTCGATCAGGTGAGCGATCCGGGACGTCAACACGCGCGTCTTGCCCGATCCCGCCCCCGCAAGTACGAGCAGTGGACCCTCGAAGTGAGCCGCTGCTTCCTTCTGCTCCGGGTTGAGGCCGTCCAGAAACGACACGGTCAGACCTTCCTATGCCTCATGCGGAATCATCGGCCGTCGGCAGCTCGATCACGAACAGGGCACCGACCTCCGTCGGCAGGAGCGAGAGCCTGCCGCCGTGAACGTCCTCGACGATCCGGCGGGAGAGCGAGAGACCCACGCCCCATCCTCCTTTCTTCGTCGTCACTCCGGGCTCGAAGATCTCGGAGCGGACCGATGCTGCGACGCCGGGGCCGTTGTCCGCAATCTGGATTGTGACCCGCCGCTCCGATTCGCGGTTCGCCGTCACCTGGATGATGCCTCCGGCGCCGGCGATCGCATCGAGCGCGTTCTTCACCAGGTTTTCGAGCGCCCACTCCAGGAGGACCGGATTGCCCCGGATCGGGGGGAGCCCCTCCTCCACCTCGACGGTCAGCTCGACGTTCCGAGCGAGCTGCGGCATTCGAACCCGAACGTACCGCTCCAGCGTCCGCAGCACGGCGCGCACATCGACCGCCTCCCAGCGGACCGGCCGTCCGATCCATTCGAAGCGGCGCGAGACCTTCTCGAGACGCTCCAGGTCGGACTCCATCTCCGCGGTTACAGCCGGGAGCGACGCCATCTCCTCCCGCTCCTGGGGCGGCAGCCTCAAAATCTCGACCCAGCCGGCGAGCGAGGAGAGGGGGGTCGCCATCTGGTGGGCCGATTCGCGTGCCATCGTGGCCCAGATCCGCTCCCGCTCCACCCGCTGGTTGTGACGAAGCATGATCGCCGCGGCCGCCAGCAGGCAGGCGAGCGCCCCCACCTGGAGCCACGGGATCCAGCGGAGCCTGCTGATGATCGGCGGATCACCGACGTACACCACGCCGAGGCCCGGCTCGACCATCGGTGGGTTCTGCCGCTCCAGCTCCGCCATGTACTCGTACAGCCGCGCCTGATCCGAAGGATCGTTGGGATCGGCCTGGAAGGGCAGATTGCTGCTGAAGGCGGGCGCTCCCTCCGCATCCGCGACGACGATCGGAATGCCGAGGTCCTGGACGTCGTCGATGAGCGCGAGGAGCGTCTGGTCGGCGGCCCCCGGGCTCGGATCGTTCAGACCACGGAGGATCTGGAGGTAGATGCTGGAGTGCACGAGTGCGTCGCGCCGCATCTCCCGCATCAGCAGCTCGGTATAGAGGAGATACCCTCCGAGCACGACTGCGGCGAGGATCGCCAGCGCCGTCGGCCAGTAGCGATTCCGCATCGGCCTACCTCTCGAAGCGCTCCGCCCCGACGTACGGCCTCAACACCTCGGGGACGACGACAGAGCCGTTCGCCTGCTGGCCATTCTCGATCAGCGCAACGACGGTCCGGGGGAGCGCGAGTCCTGAAGCATTCAGCGTGTGCACGTACTCGGGCTTTGCCCCCGGCATCGGCCGGTAGCGGATGTCCGCTCGGCGGGCCTGGAAGTCGCCGAAGTTGGAGCTGCTGGAGACCTCGAGCCAGCGGCCGACGCCGGGGGCCCAGACCTCGAGGTCGAACGTCTTTCGCGCCGAGAACCCGAGGTCGCCGGCGGCGAGCAGCACCACGCGGTACCGCAACCCCAGCAGCTGAAGCACCCGCTCCGCGTGTCCGGTCATGCGCTCGTGTGCGGCATCCGACTCCTCCGGGCGCTCGAACCGTACCAGCTCCACCTTGTCGAACTGATGGACTCGCAACAGCCCGCGCGTGTCCTTCCCTGCCGCCCCCGCTTCGCGGCGGAAGCAGGGCGAGTAGGCGACGTAAGCGATCGGAAGTCGCGCGCCGTCGAGGAGCTCTTCGCGGTGGAAGTTGGTGACCGGCACCTCCGCCGTCGGGATCAGGTACAGGCCGTCCTCCGGTATCGAGTAGGCGTCGCCCTCCTCGATGAACTTCGGGAACTGGCCCGTTCCTTTCATCGATTCACCGTGGACCACGAAGGGGGGCGAGGCCTCGGTATACCCGTGTTCTCCACTGTGGAGGTCGAGCATCCAGTTGATGAGGCCGCGCTGAAGGCGAGCGCCCGCACCCGTGAATGCGGGGAAGCCGCTGCCGGCTACCTTCACGCCCTTCGCGAGGTCGAGCAGGCCGAGTTCCGCCCCGATGTCCCAGTGGGCTCGTGGCTCGAAGTCGAACTCCGTCTCCTCGCCCCACTCCCGAACCAAGACGTTGCTCTCCTCGCCACCCTTCGGAACGCCGGGATCCGGCGCGTTGGGGGTGCGGAGGAGAACGTCCTCGATCTCGGATTCGGCGTCCCGAAGCCGCGAGTCGATCTCCTTGATGCGGTCGGAGACGCCGCGCATCTCGAGGATCAACTCCTCTGCATCCTCCTTCCGCCGCTTACGCTCGCCGACCTCCTGCGACACATCGTTGCGGCGAGCCTTGAGGGCGTCGCCCTCCGCGATGAGCTTCCGGCGCTCCTCGTCGAGCGCAACGATCCGGCCGATCGCCTCGTCGGTGGCGCTGGCCGCCCCGCGAACCCGCAGCCGACTGCTTACCTCATCGGGACTCTGACGGATCCACTTCAGGTCGAGCATCTACTCCAGCGGAACGAGCCGGGCGTCTCCGCACCGCTGGTTCGTTACGATCTGAATCCGCAGCATCCCGGTGGACACGTCGACCTCGAGCGGCTCGAACTTGGCGTGCTGGGCGCAGGCGGTGTTGATGCCGGCGATGTTTTCGCGCGACCGTGCGGCATAGACCTCACCCACGCGCATTGCGATTGTGGTGTCCGACCGGAAGGACGAACGGCCGGGCGTCTCGCGGAGGCTCTCGAACGTCTCCCCCTCGATCGGCGCAGTGAGAGCGGCCGTCGACTGGAACAGCCCGATCACCGAAGCCGGAACGAGAACCAGCTCGCCGCCCTGGATCCGGACGGCGAAATCCCACTGCTCGGCGTCCCTGCTGCGTTCGGGAAATCGCCCGCCGCGAACCCCGGAGAAGCCGCTCCCGGTGATGTCGAGAGCGGTCGGGAGGGCGGCGTTCTGAGGCAGGGGCGCAGCGACGAGGACCGTGTCCTGCACGAGGACCGGCTGAATCTCGAACGACCCGCTGTCACAGGCGGGGGTGAGGCAGAGCACCGCGATGAGCAGTGCCGCCCTCTGTTTTGATTGCACGAAGAGATCTCCTGCTTCCAAGATGTTAGGGGCGCTAACCATAGTCCGCGGCGGGCGATCGAGTCAAGGCGAGGAGCGCCTCGTCGACTTGACGTGATTCGGCGCCAGGTCTAGCTTCTGGCCCGGCTCGAACACGCCATTCCGGTGGGACTTCCGCGGCTCGTGGGATCGGTCGCGAAAGCAGCGCCGCCGCCTCGCCAGCTACGACTTCCAGAACAACGAACGAAATGTCGGAGCTTGACGCCGCACTGGAACGGCTCCGCGGCCATGCGGGAGTCGAGCACCTCGTCCTCCTCGGGCGGGACGGGCTCGTCGTGCAACAGAGTGGCGGCGCAGGCGAGGCCGAAGCGATCGCCGCGCGAGTCCCGGGGCTGGCGGCGGCCGCCCAGGCGATCGGGAGGGCCGCCAGCCGCGGAGGCTTCGCCACCGCGGTCCTCGAGTTTCGAGACGGTGTCGCGATCGTCGTCAACCTTTCCGACGAGCTCTTCCTGACGGCTTTCCTCGGCCCCGGCGTCGGCTTTTCGGCGCTCCTCCGCGAACTTCGCCACGAGCGCGACAGCCTCCTCGACCTCCTCTGAGCGAATGACAGCCGTGCAGCAAGCCGCACCCGTCGACGGCAGGTCCCGGCAGATCCTCGTCGCCGACGACGAGCCGCACATCGGACGGATCATTCAGCTGAAGCTCGAGCGCGCCCCCTACGAGGTGACGCTCGTCTCCGATGGCCGGGAGGCGATGGAACGGCTTACTGGAGAGCAGCCCGTCGACCTGGTGCTCCTCGACATCATGATGCCCTACCTGAGCGGCCTCGACGTGCTTCAGGAGCTGCGGCAGCTCCCGCATCGTCGAGAGACTCCCGTTATCATTCTCACTGCAAAGGGCCAGGATGCGGACCGGGAGCGGGCCTTCGAGCTTGGTGCCGTTGATTTCCTGACGAAACCTTTCAGCCCTAACAAGCTCCTCGCCAGGATCAATGAGATCTTCGCTTGACCCGCGCCTCTGGGGCGTCATTCTCGCCGGCGGTATCGGCTCCCGCTTCTGGCCCGCCAGCACCCCGGCGCGCCCGAAACAGCTCCTTCACCTGGCGTCCGACAGGCCGCTCATCCGCGAGACCGTCGACAGGATCGAGCCCCTGATCCCGACCGACCGACTGCGCATCCTCACGGGGGAGTCGCTCGCCGGACCGATCGGAACAGCCCTCGACGCCTTCACCGCCGACAACTTCTTCATCGAGCCGCGCCCCGCCGGGACCGCGCCGGTCCTCGTCTGGGCGGCCGCGCAGATCGCCCGGACCGATCCCGACGCCATCATGGTCTCGCTTCACGCGGACCACGTGATCGCCCCCGCCTCGGTCTTCCGAGAGCAAATTCGTGAGGCCGCGGAGCTGGCAGAGCGACACCGGCTCCTCTTCACGCTCGGTGCCGTCCCGACCAGGCCGGAGACCGGCTACGGCTACGTTCGACCCGGCGCGACGCTGGAAGCAGCCAATCAGGATTCGGAGGCGTTTCGTGTCGAGTCCTTCATCGAGAAGCCAGACGCCGGGACCGCCGCGGAATACGTCTCCCGTGGCTACCTCTGGAATACCGGACTCTTCGTCTGGAGAGTCCGTGACCTGCTCGATGAGATCCAGAGGCACACGCCGGAGATCTCGGATCTGCTGCCACTCCTGGACGAGGACCGAACGGCAGACTTCTTCGACCGGGTCCCCGTTCTCTCCATCGACGAGGGGGTGCTCGAGCGGTCGGACCGCGTCGGAGTCCTGGCCTCCCGCTTCGAGTGGGACGACATCGGAGCGTGGGATGCGCTCTTCCGAACCCGTGAGCTCGACGAGGCAGGAAATGTTCGCATCGGGGACGTCCACGCCGTCGAAACGACGGACTCGGCACTGTACTCCGAGGATGGTCCGGTCGTTGCATTCGGCGTCCGCGATCTCGTCATCGTCCGGACCGGCGGCGTCACCTTCGTCACCGACCGGAGCCGCACCGCGGACCTGAAGAAACTGATTGCCGAGCTGCCCGAACGGCTACGGACGCTCGAGTAGGAAGCTCTCCGCATGCCCGATCCAGAGCTGATTCTGTTCGACGATGAGGTTGCCCGCCGTTGGGAGCCGTTCGCGCTCACCCGACCGGCGGGCGAGCTTCTTTTCGGTGTCCTGACGCTTCGTGCTCGTTCCGAGCGCGCGCTCGGCCTCCGCTGCACCGGCCATATCGGCGCCGACCACCTCGCTGGTTTCGAGGAGCCGGACGCGCCTGGGATGGTGGATCGGGAAGACGTCGGAATCGACTCGGATCGGCTCTATCTATCCTCCCGCTTCGTTCCGCAGTGGGGTGCGGGGGACGGTACATCGGTGGCCTACGGGCGGGGGGCCGTTCGGACAGGCGGCGGCGAGGTGGTCGGCTGGTTCAGTCCCGGCGGAAGCCCGGGACCGGGCGACGACTTCGTCCTGGATCCCGAGTCATCCGGAGACGCCGGCTCCACCGTGCTCCAGGGGGAGTTGCTCCCGAAGGTTTGGGATCTCGTTCCGCGAAACCCCGATCAGACCGCCAGGGATATCGAGGCGATTGCGATTGGGAAGGCATCGGCCGAGCTGCCTCGCGGGGCCTATCAGTGGGGCAGTCACCCCCTGATCGTGGACCCGAGCGCCACCATAGAGCCGGGCGCCGCCTTCGACACCTCGGAGGGCCCGATCTGGATCGACCGCGGCGCCGCCGTCCGGGCCTTCACCCGCCTCGTCGGTCCGGCCTACATCGGGCGGGGCTCCAAGGCACTCGGGGGTGCGATCGAGGCCGTCTCCGTGGGCCCCGTCTGCCGCGTCCGCGGTGAGCTCGCGGAGAGTGTGTGCGCCGGCTATGTGAACAAGCAGCACGACGGCCACATGGGCCATGCCTATCTCGGCCGTTGGGTGAACCTCGGCGCGGAGACGACGAACAGCGACCTCAAGAACAACTACGGCACCATCAGGGTCTGGACGCCCGAGGGAGATGTGGATACGGGCGAGACCAAGATGGGATCATTGATCGGAGACCATGTGAAGACCGGCATCGGCCTGCTGCTCAATACAGGAACGGTGATCGGGGCGGGCAGCAACCTCTACGGCGCGGCGATGCCGCCCAAATACGTCCCGCCGTTCAGCTGGGGCACCGGGGATGAGCTGGTCGAGTATCGGCTCGACAAGTTTCTCGAGGTTGCGGAACGTGCGATGGAGCGCCGCGACGTCAGCCTTTCCACTTCGCTGCGGGAGCAGCTCGGACGGGCATGGAAGCGCGGTCGAGCGTCGCCCGGAACCGATCGATGAGACCTCGGTAGTAGCGGCGTGAAGGTTACCATTCTCGGGAGCGGCAGCTCCGGCAACTCGATTCTCGTCGAGACAGTGGCGACTCGACTCCTCGTCGACGCGGGCTTCAGCGGCCGCGACCTGGAGCGCCGCCTCGCCTCCGTTGGGCACGACGCCTCAGCCGTCGACGCTCTCTTCGTAACCCACGAACACAGCGATCATACACGAGGGGCCGGCATCTTCGCTCGCCGGTGGGGCACGCCTCTGTACCTCGGGGACCGGACCCGGGTCGCCTGCTCGAAGCTCCTGAACGGTACGGAACCGGTGCGGAGCTACTCCTGCATCCAGCCCATCCTCATCGGCGACCTGCGCGTCGAACCCTTCCTGACCATCCACGATGCGGTCGATCCCTTCGCCGTGACCGTCACCGAGATCGGCACGGGCGAGAAGCTCGGCATCGCCACTGACCTCGGACGTCCCAACGCTGCCGTCCGGCACGCGCTGCGGGATTGTGACCTGCTCGTCCTGGAATCCAACCACGACGAGATCCTGCTGCGCGAGAGCATCTATCCCTGGTCGGTGAAGCAGCGGATCGGCGGAAGTCATGGTCACCTTTCCAACCGGGCCGCCGCCGAGCTGGTGGCCGATATCTTCCATGCGGGACTCGCCTGCGTGGTGCTCGCACACCTGAGCGAGCAGGCCAACGATCCGGGTCTGGCCGCCGATGTGGTCGGGCTTCGGCTGGAGGAGCTCGGCTACCGGGGGAACCTCCAGGTCGGGAGGCAGCACGAGCCACTGGAGCCGATTGACGTCGCGAACCTCAGACGCAGGCTCGCACCCGAGCAGCTCCCACTCCTCTGACATAGTTTCGAGGTCCGCACCGAACGAAAGAGGGCCCGCGCTTCACGCGCGGGTCCTCTTTCGATTCCGACCGCCCCCACGACGATCCTACGCCGCCGCCTCTTCCTCCTCACGCAGCTTGCAATCGAGGCAGTATCGGGCGTGCGGCAGTGCGTCGAGACGGTCGAACGGGATCGGCGACTTGCAGCTGTGGCAGATGCCGAAGTTCTTCGGATCGTGGTACAGCCGCCGCAGCGCCTCCTCGATCCTGTACAGATACCGCCCTTCCTTGCTCGCGAAGAGGAAGGACTTCTCACGTTCCATCGCGTCCGTTCCCTGATCAGCCATATGGAATGAATAGCTGGACAGGTCGGAGTCCGCGGCGTCGCGCGAAAGCTTCGACTGCTCCTGAAAGCGCCCGAGAGAACGGAGCGCCCTCTCACGCTCCCGAAGGAGCCTTCGCTCCAGATGCTCGATCTGACTCGGATCCATCAAGCCAACTCCTGACTCGAAACGTTGACCGGCGCTTCAACGGCGCCGGTTCGAGCGGTGTCGCCTGCCCCCGGACATGCGCCGGGGTAGTACGAAAAAATAACCAAAAGTGCTGCCGGCTTCAAGCCCCAGCCACCGTTGGCGGCCTAGATCCCGAAGAAACGGAGGAAGTCGTTCGTAATGGCCCAGACCATGATTCCGACGACGATGATCAATCCGAGGTGCGACAGCCTCAGCCGCTGCTCGATCGAGAGCGGTCTGCCGCGCACGGCCTCGACACCGAGGAAGAGGAGCTGGCCACCATCGAGAACGGGAATCGGCAGCAGGTTGAGAACGGCGAGATTGATCGAAAGGAGCGCCATCCATTGTAGAAACATCTCGAGTCCGTAGCGCGCCGCCTGCCCCGAGAGCTGACCGATCGCGAGCGGGCCGCCGAGCGTCCGCGGCGAGGCCTGCCCCGTCAGCAGGTCGCCGACCAGGCTGACGATCATGACACTCGTGCCCCACGTCGTACCGACGCCGTACTCCGCCGCTTCGAGGAATGGCATGCGGCGGAAGACGAGCTGCTGTTCCGGCGCGACCCCGAGGCGCCCGATCTCGACCCGCTCCATCTCGACGTTGAGCTCACGCTCGCTGCCGGGCACGGGAGTGATCGTCAGCCGCTCACCGCCGCGATCGATCACGAGCTCGAGTGACTCGCCGGGCCGTGCGCGCACGATATCGACGAACTCGCTCCACGTCTCGACGGGTTCGCCGTCTGCGTCGATGATCCGATCCCCCGGCTGGAGGCCCGCGCTGGCGGCGGGGCTGCCCGGTGTGACTTCGCCGATCACCGGCTCGGTGAAGGGCTGAAGCGGTTGCAGGAGGGCGAACCTCGCCGAGTCGTCGGCGGGAAGGCTCAGGCGCACGTCGGGGGCGTCGGCGAAATCGAGCGTCACAGGCCCCGCCGGGGCCGCCTCCAGTGCGGCGGCGACATCGTTCCACGTTTCGACGGCCTGACCGTCCACCGCCCGAAGCTGTGCGCCGAGCGGCACCTGCGCCAGCGGTGCGGCTTCCCCGGCCGGCTCTCCGGCGATCGATACCCGAGTCGTCGGATTGAGCGGCTCTCCCAGCATGAACGCCACGCCGGCGAGCACGATGATCGCAAAGAGGAAGTTCATAATGACGCCGGCGGAGATCACCATCGCCCGCGCCCAGAGCGGCTTTGCGTCGAAGTCGCGCGGAGAGGGAACGTGCTCGTAATCCTCTCCGCCCTCGAGAGCGGAGGTGTCTTCCATCCCGGCCATGCGGACGTAGCCGCCGAGCGGGAGTGCGGCGATCACGTACTCGGTCTCACCGCGGGTGAAGCCGGCGATGCGCGGTCCGAAGCCGATCGAAAAGCGGGGGACTTCGATATCCACAGCCTTCGCCGCGAGCAGGTGACCCAGCTCGTGGACGAAGATCAGGACGCCGATGACGACGAGGAATGCGACGAGCGTCAGCAAAGCGCGTGTGTTTCGATGAAAGTGTTGGTAGTGGCGCGGGCCCAGCGATCCGCATCGAGCACCATGTCGACATCGGCGATCTCATCGCCCGACCAGCGGTCCAGAGCATGAGCGATCGCCGGGCCGATCTCGAGGAACGATATCCGCTCCTGCAGGAATGCCGCGACGGCGACTTCATTCGCGGCGTTGAAGACGGTCGGATACGCGCCACCTGCCCGACCCGCCGAAATCCCGAGCTCGAAGGCCGGGAAGGTCTCCGCTCGAATCCGCTCGAACGTCAGCGTTCCCGCCTCGACGGGGTCGAAGCGGCGACATCGATACGGCAGCCGACCCGGGTACGAGAGTGCGTACAGCACCGGGATCTCCATCGTCGGAAATCCCATCTGGGCCAGCACCGAGCCGTCCACGAATTCGACCATCGAATGGATGATCGATTGCGGATGCACGACTGCGGAGATCCGGTCATACCCGATGCCAAAGAGAAAGTGCGCTTCGATGATCTCCAGCGCCTTGTTGGCCAGGGTCGCAGAATCGATCGTCACCTTCGCGCCCATATCCCATGTGGGGTGCCTCAACGCGTCCGCTGGTCCGACCCGGGAGAGCGTCTCCGTGCTCAGCGTCCGGAATGGCCCGCCCGAGGCCGTCAACACGAGGCGCTCGACGGCTCCGTCCCGACTTCCATGGATGCATTGAAGGATCGCGCTGTGCTCGCTGTCGATCGGGATCAGCTCGCCGCCGCCGCGGCGAGCTGCGTCCAGCACGAGAGGCCCGCCGCAAACCAGCGACTCCTTGTTCGCCAGCGCGACCCTTTTTCCGCCTTCCAGAGCCGCGATCGTCGCCTCGAGGCCCGCTGCTCCGACCAGCGCATTGATAACCACGTCCACGTCGGGGTGCGCCGCCGCCGAGACCAGACCCTTCGCTCCGGAGATCCACTCCACACCGCCCGGGCGGGTCTCGGGCAGTGGCGCGTGCGAGAGGACCGCCAACGCCGGCCGGTACTCGCGAACGAGCGATTCAAGCGCCGTCGCGCTTCGATGGGCGGTCAGCGCGACCACTCTGAAGCGCTCCTGGTGCTGATCCAGTACGGCGAGGGCGCTCCTGCCGATCGATCCCGTCGCTCCGAGAATCGCAACACCTTTCATCGTTCAGAATGACTGGAGCGCGCCGGATGCCAGACGCAGGAAGTAATAGCCGAGGGGGAGGGTGAAGAGCAGCGAGTCGAAGCGGTCGAGGGCACCACCATGTCCTGGGAGGAGGGTTCCGGAATCCTTGACCCCCGCGTCCCTCTTGAAGAGCGACTCCGCGAGGTCCCCGACCTGGGCTGCAACCGAGACCAGGACGCCGAGAAGGGCACCCTGCCAGAGGGAGAGACGATAGGTCGGGAAGAGCTGGAGAACGAAGGTGTACGCCACACCCACCAGGAACGCGCCGACGAGCGCCCCGATCGCACCCTCCACCGTTTTGCCCGGGCTGACGGAAGGGATCAGCTTGCGCTTTCCAAAGCGGCGGCCGACGAAATAGGCCGCCGTGTCACTCGCCCAGGTAAGCAGTACAGGAGCGAATAGCAGCGCGGTACCGTGCCAGGCCCCCGTGTTTCCGGGAATATGCCGGAGGAAGAGCGCGAAGCTGAGCAGTGCCCCGGTGTAAGCCGCGCCCGCGAGAGTGGTACTGAAGGCGAGAATCGGCTGTCCAGCGACACCCCGCGTCCAGATCGCCACGATGCCGGATCCGATGATGGCGCAGACGAGAAGTGTCGAGAAGCCCGCGGCCTCCGGGCCGCTCTCCGGGGCCACCGCGGCGAGAGCGATGAAGAGCGCCGCGACTACGCCCCCGAGGAATCGGAACGGCTCGATGCCCTTCTGCTGCGCGAGTCGGTAGAACTCGAGCGCCGCCGCGACGGCGATCCCTCCGAGAAGCACCGCGAGCGCCCAACCGCCGACCACCACGAGCGCCGCCCCGATCGGAATCGCGATCAGGGCGACGATGACCCGGGTCGTCGTTTCGGATTGTTTCATCGGGAAGACCAGCCGGGTGAGGATGGCAGGGCCGACCAGTCGCTACCGGCTGGGAGCACCACGGCCGTCAGACTTCCATCACCTCGGCTTCCTTGTGCCGAAGGAGCTCGTCGATGGATTCGATATGCCGGTCCGTGGCTTTCTGAACCTCGTCCTGACGGCGACGCGCTTCGTCTTCGGAGACCTCCCCATCCTTCTGGAGGCGTTTGACGTCGTCGTTCGCTTCCTTGCGCGCGTGACGAACCGAGACGCGCGCCTCCTCGGCCATCTTGTGCAGCAGCTTGACGTACTCCCGACGGCGCTCCTCCGTCAGCGCCGGGATCGGCACCCGCACGATCTTGCCGTCGTTCGACGGATTGAGCCCCAGGTCCGCCGTCTGGATTGCCTTCTCCACCGGTCCCAACATCGCGCGATCCCACGGCTGCACGACCAGCATCCGGGGCTCCGGCGCACTGACTGTCGCAACCTGGTTCAGCGGCATGTGCGAGCCGTACGCCTCGACACGGATGGTGTCGAGCAGAGCAGGTGACGCCTTGCCCGTTCGGACGCTGCTGAACTCACGACGGAGCGCCTCGATGGCGTCGTCCATGTGCTGGATCGCGGCGTTGATTGTCGGCATCGCTCTTACGGTCGCGGACGGGGTGGATTACGGATGAACGAGGGTCCCGACGCGCTCGCCCCGAATCGCGCGCGCGATCGCGCCCGACTCGGAGAGGTTGAGCACGATGATCGGGATATTGTTCTCACGACAGAGGGACAGGGCGGGGGCGTCCATCACCTTCAGCTCACGATTGATCGCGTCCGTGAAGGAGATCTCCGGGATGAACTCGGCGTTCGGCTCACGCACCGGATCCGCGCTGTAGATTCCCGAGACCTTCGTCGCCTTGATGATCACGTCCGCTTCCATCTCGATACCGCGCAGAACAGCGCCTGTATCGGTGGAAAAGTAGGGATTCCCGGTCCCGCCGGCAAAGATCACAACTCGGCCCTTCTCTATATGGCGCAGCGCCCGGCGGCGGATATAGGGCTCAGCGAGCTGTTCCATGCGGATCGCCGTGAGCACCCGCGTCTCGACCGCTTTGCGCTCCAGCAGGTCCTGGATCGCGAGGGCATTGATGACCGTCGCGAGCATCCCCATGTAGTCGGCGGAGACCCGGTCCATTCCCTGCTGGCTGGCGATCGTTCCCCGGACGATGTTGCCGCCGCCGATCACCACTCCGAGGTGCACCCCCATCGCGTGCACCGCTTTTACCTCCTCCGTCAGCTTGTCGATGACTGGAGGCGCGATTCCAAACCCCTGCTCCCCCGCGAGCGCCTCACCGGACAGCTTCAGCAGGACGCGTGGGTACTTCAACCCCTCGCCCGCCTCGGCCGTCGCCGGGCGATCGACCTGTGGATCGACCGTGGGGGCGACGGTATCGGCCATCAGTCGGCGAGCGCGTACCGGACGAAGCGGCGAATTTCGATCTTCTCGCCCGTCTTCGCCGACACCTCGGTGATGAGCTGCTCGACGGTCTGGTCCGGGTTCTTCACGAACGGCTGCTCGAGCAATGTCGACTCGGCGAAGAACTTCTCCATCTTCCCGTCGACGATCTTGTCCCAGATCTTCTCGGGCTTCCCCGACTCCTTCATCTGCTCGCGATACACCGCGCGCTCCCGATCGACCTCCTCGCCCACGATCTGTTCACGGCTAACCGACCTCGGGTTGGCGGCCGCGATGTGCATCGCGATATCCCGCACGAGCTGCTGGAACTGATCGGTCTTGGCGACGAAGTCCGTCTCGCAGTTGACCTCCACGAGCACCCCGATCTTGCCACCCATGTGGATGTAGCTGCCGATCGCGCCCTCGCTGGCCTCGCGCGCCGACCGCTTGGCGGCCTTCGCGGCACCGCGGGCACGGAGGATGTCGATCGCCGCCTCCATATCTCCCGATGCCTCCTGGAGGGCGCCCTTGCACTCCATCATCCCCGCGCCGGTCCGGTCCCGGAGCTCCTTGACTTCCTTCGCTGAAATGGCCATCCGCTGGTAAGTACCGTTTGAATGTGATAGTTCCCTTCCATCCGCACGATGGGGCCACGAACGGTTTCCCGGTGTGGCCCCATCCGATCGCTATGGTATCAGGCGCGGATCACTCCGCTTCGCCCTCTTCCTCACTGCCGGTACGGAGGTTGGCGATCACCTCCGGCCGCGGACGACGCTTCCGTCGGGGACGCCGCTTCTGCCCACCCTTGCGGTCGTCGTCGGCCGGCGCCGACTCACCCGTCTCCGTGGAGTAGACCGTCGCCTCGACCTCGTCCGCACGCCGCCGCTCCTTCTCGGGCATCGCGGCACGGGCCTCTATGATCGCATCGCTGATCGCCCCAGTGATCAAACCGACGGATCGAATGGCGTCGTCGTTGCCGGCAATCGGAACGGTCAGCAGGTCCGGGTCGGCGTTCGTATCGGCGATCGCGATCACCGGAATGCCCAGCTTGTTCGCCTCGTTCACCGCGATCCGCTCCTTCTTCGCGTCGACCACGTACATCGCGCCAGGAATCCGGGCCATGTCCTTCACGCCGGACAGGTACTTCTCCAGCTTCGCACGCTCGCGGTCGAGCATGAGGCGCTCCTTCTTCGTGTAGAAGTCGAAAGCACCCTCCTCCTGCCCGCGCTCGAGGTCGCGAAGACGTCGGATCTGCTTCTTGATCGTGGTGAAGTTCGTCAGCATGCCGCCGAGCCAACGCTCCGTGACGTGGAACGAGTTCGACCGCTCGGCCTCTCTCTGAATGATCGGCCGCAGCTGCCGCTTCGTGCAGACGAAG
>JBBDRR010000208.1:15510-19704 GCA_040905395.1 Gemmatimonadota bacterium | reverse complement strand
CGCTGTAGTGCCGGAGCTGATAGCTGATAGCCGATAGCCGATAGCCTTCAATGCGTCATCGCCCAGATGGCCACGTTGATGCCGACGGAGTAGCCTCGGGGTGAGAAGGAGTGGAAGAAGTCGAAGTCCTCGCCCTCGCGCTCCCAGCCGTCAGCGATGTCGGTGTTGTGGCTCATCAGGACCAGGAGGCGGTCCTGGGAGTCGAAGATACCGTAGATACGCGGAACGGCGCTGTCGTTGTACCGCTCGGAGGTTCCACCACCGGTGCGCCGCCAGTGCTGGATCGAGGGAATCTGCGGAATCTCCTGGACGAAGTAGAAGGTCGAGAAGAGCGGGTGCTCGGTCGAGAGCTCGACGATCTCGAGCTCGGGAAGTACCCGCGAGATCTCCCTGGTCCACTCACGCAGTGCGCGGGTGCCCCAGAAATCGTCCACCCAGAGCATTCCGCCCTTCATCAGGTACTCCCGCATCCTATCGACCTCCACGTCGTCGAAGGCGACGGTACCCACGTCGGACGCGAAGAGGAACGGACACTGGAACAGGCCGTCGTCCGTGGCGCGGACGACGGCGTGGGCGGGACGATCGTCCTCGAAGCGGGTGATGTCGGAGAGGGTCAGCTCCGAGAGGCGGATCATCAGGTTCTCGTCCGCCATCGGGTAGTCGGTGTCCCAACCCGAGCCACCCTGCTCTCGCCGCAGCGAAGTGTACGCGAGCCGGCAGAAGGTGAAGCCGGTGCGCTGCTCGGGCATGACTCCCGGCGCCACCCGTGAACGCGGGCCGAAGTAACGGACCTGAGCACTCAGCGTGACAGCCGCTACGAGCAAGCCAGCGAGCAGGAGGAGGATGGGAGTTCGGATTCGCCTGTTCATCGTCCCGAGTTCGAGAAGTTGGTCGCTGCGAAGGTCGCGTCAGAGCGATGGAAGATGCGAGCCAGGAGGGCAGCTATCAGCTATCGGCTATCAGCTATCGGCAGGGACGACCCACGAAGGTACGCTTGGTGGCGTGCACGCCGCCGCGCGTCCGGGGGATCGATCCATCCTCCGGCCGTAGCCAACAGCTGATAGCTGATAGCTGATAGCTGATAGCTGATAGCCGATAGCCGATAGCCGATAGCTTCTGTTCAGTGCGTCAACGCCCACATGACGACGTTCACTCCGACGGCGTAGCCGCGGGGGGAGAAGAGATAGAAGAAGTCGAGATTGTCGGCCTCGCGTTCCCAGCCGTCGGCGATGTCCGTGTTGTGCGTCATGAGGACGACGAGGCGACCGTCGGGGTCGCTGATGCCGTAGAGACTGGGATCGCGATCGACGCCTCCGCGCTCCGCGGTCTGTCCGTCCGTAGCCAGCCAGAAGCTGATCGCCGGGATCTGCGGTAGCTCGCGCAGCGTGAAGTAGGTCGAGAACACCGGGTGTTCGGGGGTGAGCTCGACGAGCTGATAGTCGGGCAGGACACGACGCATCTCCATCGTAAACTGCTCGAGGGCTCGAGGTCCCCAGAAGTCGTCGACCCAGAGGAAGCCACCCTTCAGCAGGTACTCTCGGAGCGCCTCCACCTCGGCATCGAGAAAGCCGAGAGTCCCGACGTCGGAAGCGAAGAGGAAGGGGCAGCGGAAGACGTTTCTGTCGGTGGCCCGCACGACGGTGTGCAGAGGCTCTTCGAGCTTGCCACGGCTGACGTCGAGGGTGGTCAGCTCGGCCAAGCGGATCATCAGGTTCTGATCCGCCGAGGGGTAGTCGGTGGTCCATCCCGAGCCGAGCGCCTCGCTGCGCACGCTCCGATACATCAGACGGCAGAAGGTGAAGGATCCGGGCTCGGCCGGAAGCTGGCCGTAGCCGAGGTTCGCGGGGGTCACGGGCGTACCCGTCGGCACCTGGCCGCTCAGCGCCATGACCGCAACGATCAGCAAACCGGCTGTCAGCAACAGACGGGACATCGCGCCTAGCGGCTTCTCGTCTCCCCTCAATGCGTCATCGACCAGACAGCGACGTTCACACCGACCGAGTACCCGAGCGGCGAGAAGGTATGGAAGAATGCGAAGTCCTCTCCTTCCCGCTCCCAACCGTCCGCGATGTCGGTGTTGTGACTCATCAATACGACGAGCCGACCCTCTTCGTCGAAGATTCCGCTGATCGTCGGTGTTGCGGACCGGGACTGTCGCTCCGACGTCTGTCCACCACTCGCCCGCCAGTACTGGATCGAGGGGATCTGGGGGACGTTCTGGACGAAGTAGAAGGTGGAAAAGATGGGGTGGTCGGGCGTCAGCTCGACCGCCGGCTGCCCGGGCAGGACCCGGTCCATCTGAGCGAGCCAGTGATTCATCGCTGCCGGGCCCCAGAAGTCATCCGCCCAGAGGAAGCCACCCTTCCGCAGGTATTCGCGCAGCATCTCCACGTCCTGGCCGCTGAAGCCGGCGGTGCCGACATCGGACGCAAAGAGGAAGGGGCAGCCGAAGATCGCCGGGTCGGTCGGCCGAACGATGGCATGAGCGGGGTCGTTCGGGCGGGACCAGGTGACGGGGGTGAGGGTCAGCTCCGAGAGTCGGATCATGAGGTTCTGATCGGCGAGCGGATAATCCGTCATCGCCCCCTGCCCCATCTCCTCGCGGCGAACCTGAGTGTACTGGAGACGGCAGAAGGTGAAGCCGGTGCGCTCGCGCGGCAGATCGCCGACGACCGGACCGCGAAAGCTTCGAAACTGCCCTGCGGCTCCGATCGCGCCGGCGGTCAGCGCGAGACCCAGAAGCAGGAAGACGATGATGCGCATGACTGGCGGGGTTCACGTAGTGAGCGGACCCGTGGGTCGAATCTCAATATAGGGTCGGTTCGCACGTGGCGGGAAGGCACCGGAGTCCCGTGCACCGTCCCGCCGACCACCCCCCACTCTCCGGGCGCGAATTGATCCTCATCATCGGGGGCAGGTTCGTGGTGGCGAAGAGCACGTGGGAGATCCACCACAAACTGGGGGCGAGGACCGATCGGAGGTGCGGGGAGGGCGGCCCCGGGATATGTCGCTCGGAGGCGGGAGAGGACATGTTAGGAGCAAAGGTTCGGTGCACCGGCCACAACCTTCCACGCGCGAGAAGAATCGACACATGAGCATTCCGATCCATCTGAGGGAATTCGAGGCGCATGCCGCGGAGACACTTCCGCGGATGGTGTACGACTACTACGCCGGGGGCGCGCATGACGAGATAACGCTGCGGGAGAACCGGGAGGCGTACGAGCGGCTGACGCTTCATTACCGCGTGTTGCGAGACGTCACTGGCCGGACGCTGGAGACGGAGGTGCTCGGGGAGACGATCTCGATGCCGGTGATCCTCGCCCCGACGGCGTTCCATCAGCTCGCGTGCGACGAAGGCGAGATCGCGACGGCGCGGGCGGCCGCTCGTGCGAAGACGATCATGACGCTCAGCACCCTCTCTACGTGCAGCATCGAGGAGGTGAGCACCGCGGCAGAGGGCCGGCTCTGGTTCCAGCTCTACGTCTACCGGGACCGCGAGGCGACGCGGGACCTCGTGGCGCGGGCCGAGGCGGCCGGGGCGAGAGCGCTCGTGCTCACGGTCGATGCGCAGATCTGGGGAGTCCGTGAGCGCGACGTGCGGAACAACTTCCAGCTCCCCCCGGGGCTCCGCATGGTCAACCTGGCGAACAGCGGCAAGAGCGAATTCCCGGAGGTCGAGGGCTCCGGCCTCGCCGCGTACGTGAACACGATGTTCGACCAGTCGCTGAGCTGGTCGGACCTCGAGTGGCTCTGTTCGCTGACGAAGCTGCCGGTGCTCATCAAGGGAGTCGTCCGCGGCGACGACGCCGCTCTGGCGATGGAGTACGGGGCTGCGGGGGTCGTGGTCTCGAACCACGGCGGCAGACAGTTGGATACCTCACCGGCGCCGATCAGCGTCCTGCCCGAGGTCGTAGAGGGCGTCGCGGGGCGCGGGACGGTGCTGGTGGATGGCGGCGTCCGCCGCGGCACCGACGTTGTGAAGGCGGTCTCGCTCGGTGCGCACGCCGTGCTGATCGGCCGGCCCGTGCTGTGGGGTCTGGCTGCGGGGGGCGGGGAGGGGGTGTTCCGCGTCCTCGAGATGATACGCGCCGAGGTCGACCTGGCGATGGCGTTGTGCGGTGCCCGGAACGTCGGTGAGCTGACGGAGGATCTGGTCGGCTGAGGGCGGGCGGCGCACCCGCCCGCGCCCGTGTC
>JBBDRR010000208.1:0-15500 GCA_040905395.1 Gemmatimonadota bacterium | reverse complement strand
GTGTCAGGCCGCTGCGCCGTCTTCGGAGACCTGGAGCACCGCGTCGAGTGCGGCCGCTCGGTGGACGGCGACCCCCTCCCCCGCGAGCACATCCGCGAGCGCGCCGACACAGAGCTCGATGTTTTCACGCCTGCTGCTGTATCCCATCAAGCCGATCCGCCAGACCCTCCCCGCGAGCGCACCCAGGCCGGCTCCGATCTCCAGGTCGTATTCCTCCAGCAGCCGTGCGCGGACGCGCGCGTCGTCGACGCCCTCCGGAATGGCGACGGCGTTGAGCTGAGGGGTCCGCTCGCTCTCGGGGACGGGGAAGCTCAATCCGAGGCTCTCCAGGCCCGCACGGAGCGCAAGGTGATTACGGCGGTGGCGCTCCCACGCCGCTTCCAGCCCCTCCTCCTGCAGCATCAATAGCGACTCGTGCAGACCATAGAGGGCGTTTACCGGAGCGGTGTGATGGTAGGACCGCTTGGCGCCTTCCGCCCAGTAGCCGAGCACGAGGTTGAGGTCCATGAACCAGCTCTGCACCGGCGCCGAGCGGCTTCGCACCTTCTCGACCGCGCGCTCGCCGAGCGTGATCGGCCCCAGGCCCGGCGCGCACGAGAGGCACTTCTGGGTGCCGGAATAGACTGCGTCGAGCCCCCATTCGTCCGTCTCGAGGGGCGAGCCCGCGAGCGAGGTGACGGTGTCCACCAGGGTCAGCATCCCCGCATCCCGAGCGATCCCGGCGAGGGTGGCGATGTCGGAGAGCGCACCCGTCGAGGTCTCCGCGTGGACGAAGAAGACGAGCCGGGCGTCCCCGTGCTCCCGCACCGCCGAGCGGAGCCGCTCCGGATCGACCGCGCGGCCCCATGGGTCGTCGACCGCCACGACCTCGCCGCCGCAGCGCTTCACCATCTCCTTCATCCGCCCGCCGAAAACGCCGTTCTGACAGACGATCACCTTATCGCCGGGCTCGACGAGGTTGACCGCGCACGTCTCCATCCCTGCGGTTCCGGGCCCCGAGATCGGCATCGCGAGCGAGTTCGAGGTGCGGAACGCGTAGCGGAGCAACGCCTTGATCTCGTCCATGAGGGAGATGAAGGCGGGGTCCAGATGGCCGATCGTCGGCCGGGCCATCGCGGCGAGGACGCGCTCGGGTACGTCCGAGGGGCCGGGGCCCATGAGCGCCCGGTGCGGGGCGACGAACGCTGAGTGATCCGTCATGTGTCGTGGCGTCGAGGTGAGGTGGGATCGAGAGAGGAACAAGATGGGGCCTGCCGCGCCGGGTGCCAAGCCGAGGGTGGCGGGCGGCGGCCGGCGTTCCTACACTCCGCCTACTCTATTCCCGCGGGAGTGCCATGCTCGACGCCCTCATCATCCTCCTCTTCGTCGCGTATGCGATCGGCGCCGGCCTCAGGGCCAGAGGCCGCGCCTCGCGAAACCTCGAGGAGTACTTCCTGGCGGGGAAGGATATACGTGGGTGGCGTGCCGGCCTTTCGATGGCGGCCACACAGTTCGCCGCCGACACGCCGTTGCTGGTCACCGGGCTTGTCGCGACGGCTGGCGTATTCGCCCTCTGGCGCCTCTGGATCTACGGTCTGGCCTTTCTGCTCCTCGCGTTCGTGTTCGCGGCCGGGTGGCGGCGTGGGAGAATCCTCACCGACGCCGAGCTCACCGAGATCCGCTACAGCGGGCGCGGCGTTCTGCCGCTGAGGGTGCTCAAGGCGATCTACTACGGAACCGTCATCAACTGTGTCGTGATGGCGATGGTTCTCGTCGCGGCCGTGAGGATCGCGGAGGTCTTCCTCCCCTGGCACGAATGGCTGCCCCGAACGATCCACCAGCCGGTCGTGTCGCTCGTCACCGCCACAGGCATTCGTCTCGGCGAGAGCGTCACGGCGATTCCGCCCGAGATCGCGACCGCGAACAGCCTCATCTCGATCCTCCTGATCCTCGCGTTCACGGCGCTGTACTCGATGACGGGCGGCCTGCGAGCGGTCATCAACACCGACGTGGCGCAGTTCGCGCTCGCGATGATCGGCACTGCCGCCTACGCCTGGGTGGTGCTGGATGCCGCGGGCGGGGCCGCCGGCCTCGCCGACCGGGTCGCCACGATATACGGAGCCGAGAACGCGGCCAGGATGCTCTCATTCGGTCCACCGGCCGATGCGGGGGAAGCGCTCCTTCCCTTCCTGCTGCTCATCGGCATGCAGTGGATGTTCCAGATGAACTCGGATGGCACGGGGTACCTGGCGCAGCGCTCGATGGCGTGTCGAACCGATCGGGACGCGCGGATTGCCGGAGTGGTCTTTTCCTGGGCGCAGATCGTCCTCCGCAGTCTCTTCTGGCTCGTCATCGCGGTCGGCCTCCTCGTTCTGTACCCCTTCGGCGCCGAGCAGGTGGCGAGCGAAGGGTTCGCCGCTTCACGGGAGATCCTCTTCGTTCGCGGTATCGACGATCTGCTACCGCCCGGCCTGAGGGGCCTGATGCTCGTAGGCCTGCTCGCGGCGCTCGCCTCGACGATCGACACGCACCTGAACTGGGGTGCCTCGTACTGGAGCAACGACATCTACGATCGGCTGATCTGCCGTGAATGGCTGGATCGGAAGCCCCGCGGCCCGGAGCTGGTGATCGTTGCCCGGCTCTCCAACCTCTTGATCCTCGCGATCGCGCTGACGGTGATGGCGAACCTCGGCTCGATCCAGACCGCGTGGTTCATCTCGCTGCTCTTCGGCGCGGGCATGGGATCGGTGCTCGTGCTCCGCTGGCTCTGGGAACGAATCACCCTCTATTCCGAGGCGGCCGCGATGGCGATGTCCCTCGTCGTCGCCCCGCTGCTTCTCATCTACCTCGGAACCGACCCCGCGACGGAGTGGGTTCGACTCGGCATCATGGCTTCGGTGACTACGGCCGCCGCGATAGGGATCACCTTCGTCACACCTTCCACCGACCCTGCCGTGCTCGACTCCTTCTACCAGCGGGTCCATCCGTTCGGGCTCTGGCGCAGGACTGCGGCGCGGGCCGGTCACCACCCCAACGCTCCACTCGCCGCCCTGCGACACCGCGGCGCCGCGGTGCTCGTGACGGCGGCTTCGCTCTACCTCCTCCTCGTCGGCCTCGGCAGGCTGATCATACGACCTCCCGATTCATCCCTCTTCTTCAGCTGGCTCTTCACCCTGGCCGGACTCGCGCTCGTGCCCTTCTGGTGGCAGGCGATGCTGCGCGACTCGTTCGCCATCGATCGGGACATTCGGCCGGGGGAAGGCTGAACGGAACCGCGCAACGAAGAGACCGGAGGGTCGCAAAGTGTTATGTGCCGCTGCTTGGGCGTTGATCGCCGGCTCGATCTCTCCGCCACCGGGATCCTCACCCATCAGTCCTTCGGCACAAGGGTGATGATCCGCGCGAGGGTCGCCTCCCCCGCGAAAAGCCCCAGCGCACCCGACACGCCCTGGGCCGCCGCCTGTGGCTCCACCTGCTCCTCCTGGAGCCCCGCCAGGTACCGCATGAATGCAGCATCGTACGCGGTCACATAGAGCCGCGCATGTATCGAGTCTGGTTGAATTGCCTTTCGATCGCTCCCCTCACCTTCAGAGCACCCGACCCCTCCGATCGGTATCGATGCGGTATCCGCGCCTTCCACTGAGACCACGCGCGAGGGAGCGTAGATTCCGCATTGTATGCGATCATCCGGTCGATTATTTCGGAAAGCCTCCACTGGGCCACTGATCACCAAACCGATTCCCGCCACGCTCTCGGGCGCATCGAATCGGACCCGAACCGCCCCCACTGGTCCGAAGTTGCTCTGTCCTCCGCCAATGGGCACTGCGGCGTCGGGCTCCACCAGCTCTACAAAAGTTGGCGCCGGCGGCGGAATAGCCTCTCCGTGGATCAGATGGCCCTCGGGCAGCCGAATTGCGAGCCGGTAACTCATTCCGGCGCGAACCCCGCCCGGAACCATCGCCGCGTAGCACCCCGGTCCTGCCGGCTCCACGCCCCCGCTCCCGTAAGAAGACGAGGATACGCTGAAGCAGGTCGGGAATCCTGCCGGGGCCTCGACGAGACGGATGGTTTCTGCTCCGGAAATCAGCAGTATCTCCGCGCCGGATACAGGCATACTCTCGTTGTCGAAGGGCAGGTGCCCTGGCTGTGAGCCAGAAGTGGCACGCGTGAGCAGGACGGCAGCCCGCTCGGATCCGGCGGCCAGAACTGCGTGCACGATCACCGGCTCCTCGCCCAGGTCGATGGCGGTCGGCGGATGCATGAACTCGCATCCGCTGGCGGCGACTCCGATCAAGACAAGTGTCAATCGCTTCAGCAGATTCATCAAAACGTCCATTCGATGCCGAATGTTGGGAAGATCGGAATCTGCGGAGGGTACTCCAGCGTAGGGCCGCCATAGCCCTCCGGAATCGCGAATAGCACGTTCGGGGTGTTGAGGACGTTCAGGACGCTCAGGTAGGGCGTGAAGGTAGTCTCCCGTCCCCACCAGTTTCGGATGAAGTCCTTACGCGCGCCGACGTCTACACGGAAGTAGCCCGGCAAGCGGGCGCTGTTGTGCTCCCCGTGCACGAGGCCGGTCGAGTATCCGCCCTGCGGGTGGGTAAACCGCTTGTTCAGCGGATCGTACCCATACCGCCGGGTCACCCCGATAATCGGCGTGTACGGCTGCCCCGTGCCCCACGCGACACGTGCGCTGAAGAGCCCGCTCTTCCCGAGCGGCAGGGCCGCCGAGGCGTCCAGGAGATGGCGCCTCTCGAAGCGCGGGGTGTACTGCTCTCCCCCTGCCTCCAACTCGGCCAAGGTGAACGCGTACCCGAGGGAGAAGTTCGCGCGCCCCCGCCCATGCCGCGCCAGGATCTCCAGGCCGCGTGCGGTCCCCTCCCCGACGCCGACCGCGTCGGTGGCGAAGATCGGGGCCGCAATGATGTCCCTCGGCACGGGTGAGAGCGGGAGGTCGTGCATCCACTTCTGGTAGGCGTCCACCCGCACGCTCGTGTCGTCTTTCGTCCATTCTGCGCCGATCGTCACATCCTCTGCAGTGGTGAGGCCGGATTCCAATGGCACCGCCGCGATCAGATCGTAGGCCATCAGGCTCGACCAGATCGACTCCTCGTTCTTCAGAGATCGTAGCACCTGCGCGGAGCGACTCGCACCCAGCGAAAAGGCGAGGCTCGGCCCAAGCGCATAACGGATCCCCACCCGTGGAAGCCATTCGGTGCCGTACTCCCCCGCGGAGAGAACGCGCATTCCCCCGCGTAGCGAGAGCGCGCTCGTAGCTGTCCATTCGTCCTCCACGTACGCCGCGATCGTCTGGGGACGGTCCAGCCGTGCGAATGGGACGAGCACGTCCCCCAGCCCCCCCTGGTCGACGCCAACGTCGTGATTCAGCAGAAAACGGTCGAGCTGCACTCCCAGTCGCCGCGTGTGCCTCTGCCCGTAGCCGGTGAAGTCCGCCGCGGCGAAGAGGTCGCGCTGCGTCGTATTGGCGTCCAGGAAAACCTCCGCGGTGTCCGAGTACGCCTGGGCCTCGTTGCTCCAGGGGTAGGTGTACCCGCCGAAGGAGCCGTGGAAGCCGCTCACCCCCGCGCGGAACTCGGCCACCCATGAGGAGCCGAGGGGTTGCCAGTAGTTGAGCGAAGCCATGCGCGATCCCCAATCGAAGAGCGCATAATCGCCCGAGCCCTCCCACGGATCGCCTGACGGGGTTTCCTCGGTGAAGTTGAAGCCCTCTTCATCGATGTAGATCGACGCGGAGAGCCGCCCGAGCTGCCCGACATCGTGCGTCAATTTGAGGTGAGCGTCCGTGAATCCGTAGGGGAGGGTGACCGGAATGAGATCCACCGCGTGCGCCACATCGGTGATGAGGTCGAGATAGGTTCGGCGCACTGAGACCAAGTAGCTCCCTCCCTCGCCTGGAAGCGCCCCGTCCAGACTCATCCGCGAGGAGATGAGCCCGATCGCACCCGATCCTCGCACCCGGTCGCGGCCTCCGTCCTTGCTGCGGATGTCTATGGCGCTGGAGAGCCGGTCGCCCACGTGCGCGGGGAAAGCGCCGGGAATCAGCTCCACCGATTCGATCGCGCTCGGGTCGAAGGCGCTGAATAGACCGCCCATGTGGAAGGGGTTGAAGAGCGGTGCCCCGTCGAGCGTCAGGAGATTTTGATCCGGCAGTCCTCCTCGAACGTAGAGCGCGCTGGAGAAGTCGGACGCCGCCTGCACACTGGGGAGCATCTGAATTGCGCGGAGTACGTCGGGCTCTGCAAGCACCGGCATCTGCTCCACCACCGACGCATCGACGCGGATCGGCGCGGGACCGGCCGTGCTGGCGAGTGTCTGCCTTCCCTCGCCGCCCTCGACCGTGATCCCCTCCAGGGCGACGGGCCGCGTCGAGAGTGTGAGCTCCAGCGTTACGCTCCCGCCCTCCGGCACTTCGACCAGCGGTTCGCTTTCGGCGTACCCGAGCGCGCTCGCCCGAATACGCCACTGCCCTTCAGGCACACCGGGCAAGGCGAAGTACCCTCGCTCGTCCGTGAGCACGCCGCGGCCAAGTTCGGGGATCTCCACCGTCGCGTAGGCGATCGGTACGAGAGAACCTTCCGCGCGCACCGTCCCGTGGACGGTCGCCTGAGGAAGGAACATCAAGAGAGCTGCCGCAAAAATCACAGGATTCCTCTAGCTGCCGAAGGCGGTGGTGGTCGTTCCCCCGAGCCACCGATCGGATTCAGGCGGCGCATGATACAGCGCACTACGAAATACGACCTGAAACGCAAACCGGCGTGAGGAAGCATCGCCACGCAGCGACCTTTCGCACGCCGGGTTCAAACAATCGTTTACGTCGTACCTGAGAGGAGCCTCTCAAGTTCCCGGGCAAGCCTATCTTTCATCGACCGATGCCGCGGCCTGATCACCCGTTGGTCCGAACCCGTTACCTCGCCATCTTGAAATATCTCTAACTGCTTGTGGGAACGTCATTTGCACTATGTATAAAACATCGTCTCGGAAGGGCGTTTATTACCTGAATTGGAGAGGTCCTGAAGAATGCATAGATTCGCAACTGTACTCGCATTCACGATCGCGGCCGCAGCACCGGTTACGGCAGCGCCCGTGGCCGCCGATCCCGGCCAGGACGCCGCGAACGCGCGCGTGGAGGTCGATATCTCGGAGCGGAAGCTGTACGTGTACAACGACGGTTCGCTGATGAACAGCTTCGACGTGGCCGTCGGGATGCCGGAGCACCCCACGCCGACGGGCACGTTCACCATGGACCGCATCATCTGGAATCCGGACTGGGTTCCGCCGGACGTGGAGTGGGCGGAGGACGAGACGCGGAAGGCCCCGGGCGACCCGGAGAACCCGATGCAGGGCGCGAAGATCTTCTTCGAGTATCCCGACTACTACATCCACGGGACCAACGCGCGGGAGACGCTCGGGAGCGCGGCGTCACACGGCTGCATCCGGATGAACCCGGTGGACGTCGAGAACCTGGCCGAGTTCCTCCAGAAGGCCGGCGGCTCCGACCGGAGCGACGCGTGGTTCGACCGGATCCGCGCCTCGGACACCGAGAAGACGGAGGTGAGGCTGGAAGATCCGATCACCGTCGTGATCCGAGAGTAGCCCCGGAACGCTGATCACCCGCGAAGGAAGTCGGCGGCGCAGGGGCGCTGCCGACTTCCTTTTTTCACGAGCGTCGCCCCGACTCCTTCGGGCGGGCGTTTCGTCGGCATCGGCCGGGCCGATTCGTACGCACCGTGCTGGACATCCCCCGCTCGGCGCGCTACCCTTTTGCCGACCCGACATTCCACCCGGCCCAGCGCGTCATGACCGATCCGATCGCTGCCTTCGCGCTCCTCTGCTTCACTTCCCTGCTGGCGATCATCAATCCTCTGAGCGCGGCGCCGATGTATCTGGCGCTGACGGACGGATACACGCCCGAGCACCGTCGGCGCACCCTGCGGAGCGCGATCGTAACGGCCTTCGTGGTGCTCCTGGTCTTCGCGCTTCTCGGCGGCACCATCTTCCAGCTCTTCGGCATCACGATCGACGCGTTCCGGATCGCCGGCGGGATCATCTTCTTCGGGATCGGGATGGACATGCTTCAGGCGAAGCGATCCCGTGGCAAGGCGACGGAAGAGGAGGAGAAGGAGGCGACGACGAAGGACGAGGTCGGGATCACGCCGCTGGGCATCCCGATGATCACCGGGCCTGGAGCGATCACCACGGTCATGGTGCTGATGACGCAGGCAACGAGCGGCGTGCGGCTGGCGATCGTATTCGGCGCCGTCGTCTCCGTATTGACGATCGCATGGCTGACGCTGAGCGCCGCCCCGCGCCTGGTGAGCTTCTTCGGTCAAACCGGCCTCAACGTCATGACCCGGGTAATGGGGCTGCTGGTGACGGTGATGGCGGTGCAGTTCATCGTCGACGGAGCCCGCCCCATCCTGATCGGCATCCTGCGGCAGGCGGGAGGCGGTAGCTGAGCGTCCGCCACACACTGCACGCCTTACGCTGTCAGAGGTCCGATATCGGAGGCCCGAGTAGAGACGTGGCCTTCGGTCCGGGCGAGGAATCCTTCACCCTTGCCCCGCTCCTCCAGCCACGGTATCATCTCCGGCATGTTATCGTACGATAACCTCCCGACGCGCGAGCGGTCGATCCTGGCGGCGGTGGACGTCGTCCGCGAGGAGGGCATCCAGGAGCTGACGACGCGGGCGATCGCCCGGCGGTCGGGGCTGACGCAGCCGGCGATCTATCGGTATTTCGTGGGCAAGGACGACCTCGTCCGCGAGGTACTGGGCGAGATCCGGGCGATCTTCTTCGAGCGGCTGGAGCGCGCCCCGCCGGGTGGGGCGACGGAAGAGCGGCTGCTCGCGGCGCTGGACGCATTTCGCGACTTCGCGATCGACGAGCCGCGGTTGTACGACGCCCTCTTCTTTCAGACGGCGGACAACGCGCCTCTGCCGCCCCCGGTTGATCCGAACCGGGGCGGCAACATCTTCGGCTTCCTGGTGGATCGGGTGTCGGAGTGCGCTAAGGACGGCCTGGTGCGAGAAGGACCGGTGGCGGCGGCGCTCTCACTGGCGGCGCACGCCCAGGGTCTGGTGCTGCTCTACCGGCAGGGACGGTTCGGATCGAAGGATCGCTTCACGGAGTTCTATCGTCGCTCGACGGCGGATCTGCTGCGAGGACTCCGGTGAGGGGCCGTGGGCGAGGGCCGGCAACCGTGAGACCGCTGTCACAAACCCTGTGGGCCAATCGTTGGAATGGTCGTGATCTCGGATGAACTCATCGGGAGAGGACCATGTTCAGGTATGCACTGCTGATCGCGCTGATCGCGCCGCTGGGATGTGCTGATGCCGCGGGACCGGAGGAGCTGAACCCGTCGCCGAGCCAGGGAGCGGTCGCGGGAGTGGGATTGTCGGTAAGCGGGACCAGCTACAGCCACGGCGACACGCTGGAAGTCCGACTGGTGAACGGCGGGGCGGAGAACGTGGGCTACAATCTCTGCTCGTCGTGGCGGGAACGGGAGACGGAGGACGGCTGGGAGCGGATCGAGTCGTTTCGAATGTGTACCGCGGAGCTTCTGAGCCTTCCTCCTGGTCAGACGGCGAGCTGGCGAGAGCCGGTCGATCCGGAGTGGGGGAGCGGTCGCTATCGCGTTGTCACGAGGGTCTGGCCGGGCGGACGGAGTGCAGCCGTGGCGCTGGCGACGAACCCCTTCGCCGTGGCGCCCTGAAGGGCACTCGCTACGGACGAATCAGGCGGCGCCTTCGGGAATCTCCGGAGGCGCTTCTCTTTCCGTTCCGTGAATTCTGAATCCCGAATCCTGAATCCCGACGTCAATCGCTGTACAGCCCCTCGGCCTTTCGGGCCGAGAGGAGGATCCCCTTGATCATGGCGGAGCTGAATCCCTGGTGCTCCATCTCGTTGAGCCCGGCGATGGTGCAGCCGCGGGGGGTGGTGACCTGATCGATCTCGGATTCCGGATGGCGGCCCTGGTTGAGGATCAGCATCGAGGCCCCCTTGGCCGTCTGGGCGGCGAGCAGGAGGGCTTCCTCGGGGTGGAAGCCGATCTCGATGCCGCCCTGCGAAGCGGCGCGAATCGAGCGAAGGAAGAAGGCGATGCCGCAGGCGCAGAGAGCCGTTGCGGGAATCATCATCTCCTCGTCGATGACGAGGGTTCGGCCGACGATATCGAAGAGCTCGACGGCTTCGGGCAGCGCGGGGTCGTCGGCTTCGGAGCTGGCGATGCACGTCATCGACTGACCGATCGATACGGCGGTGTTCGGCATCGCCCGAACGATTGACGCGCGGGTGTCGAGCAGCTCTCGTAGCTGGCGGATCGAGACGCCCGACGCCACCGAGATGATCCGGTGACGGTCGGGTTCGATAGCACCGGCGATCTCTACCGCGAGCTCCTCGATCTGCTGCGGCTGAACGGCCAGGACGATGACGTCGGCCTCTCTCACCGCCTGCACGTTGTCCGAGCCGATTCTGAAACCGGCATCGGCGAAGAACGTCAGCTTGTCCGGGTTCCGGCGCGTTATCCGTATCTGGTCGGCCGTGCAGTACCCCGACTCGACCCATCCCATCGCCAGGGCCCGGCCCAGGTTGCCTCCCCCGAGGATGGCGATCGTCCTGTCCTTCCGCTCCGCATCACTCATCTCGCGCCTCTTCTTCTGTAGGTTGTCGAGCTTCTTCGCCATCGGAAACTGTTCTTTTCGGCGGACGTCGAGGGGTCCGCCGCCGCGTTCGGCGGCAGGCGTACGGCGGGCGCTCCGCTCTGGGCGGCCTCGAGATCCAGCACCACGGCGGCCTTACGGCCGGCCGCGAGCGCGAGTCCGCCGTAATCGGTCACCAGCTTCTGCGGGAAATCGGTCACCGGAACGGCCCGGAACCCGAGCTGCAAGAAGAGGCTCTCGCGCATGGTGAAAGCGAATACGCGGTGCACGCCACGTGAGTGGGCGCGCAGTACCGCGGCGTGCACCAGCCGGCGACCGATGCCCAGCCCGTGGTGCCCCTCCTGCACGGCGAGCGATGCGACTTCCGCCAACGCCGGCGAATAGATCCGCAACGAGACGCAGCCGACGACCTTCCCATCGAGCTCCGCGACGAGGAAGTTGCCGAGCTCGCGCCGAAGCTCGACGAGCGGACGCGGGCGAACCAGCTTCAGCCGCACGAAGACGGCGAGCAGATCCCCGACTCGTCGTACGTCCTCCGGTACGGCCGGGCGTACGGCGACCCCCGACGTGGGCTCGACCTCCCCGCCCGAATCGACGTCCACTCCCCACCCTGCTTCGATCTCTGCCACGGCCTTCTCGTCGGACGTGCTTCTGGAGCGCTCGCTGAGCTGCCGCCAGACGTGAAAAACGGCGACCCCCGGAACACTCTCGGAGGTCGCCGCCGGGTGCGCTTCCCGGCTTCGGCTTGCGGGTCTCGGTCCGAACATGAATAGGACAGGCGTTCGGCACCGTCAAGCGCCCGCCCCGCCGTGACTTCGCACCGCTCGGCACCGGGTGCGGCGCTGGTACAGCCCCGCACCGGGCGCGGCCGGGCACGTCTCCTGCTCGTTGGCGCCGCCCCACCATGCTTCAGGGAGAGCACGGATGATCGACAAACTGGCCGCCGGCGCCATCGCCGGCATCGCCGGAACGACCGCGATGACGGTCTTCATGAATCCGGGAGTCGTCGGGGCTCTGCCGCGGCGATGGAAGCCGGACGCCTTCGTCCCCCGACAGATCGTCCAGTGGGCGGAGTCGCTCGCCGGGCGTCCGGACGCTCTGACGGAGTCGCAGGAGAAAGCAGCCGCCGCCATAGCTCATCTCGCCTACGGATCGGCGATGGGCGCGATCTACGGCGCCGTCGCGGGTCGCGCCCAGCATGCGCCGGCCATCGCTCGCGGCGCGGCATGGGGGCTGCTCGTCTGGGCCGCTGGTTATCAGGGATGGCTTCCAGCCGCCGGCGTCCGCCCGCCGACCACCCACGAACCGTATTCGAAGTGGCCCGTCCCCATCGGAAACCACATCGTCTTCGGCGTCGTCACCGCGCTCGCGTACGACGACCTGCTGGATCGCTCGATTCTACGTCACGCGGTTCGGATCGAGGTCTGAACGGCTGCGGACAGCCATCCTCTGTAATCCCGACGTCAGGGATCGGGATCATTCATCCCGATCGTGCAGGCGCATCGCTCCGAACGAGGACGTCCGCCTACCGGCCGGCTCGTGGCAGCGGGTCCGAACGCAGGAAACGATCAATGCCGGCCTGAAGAGCTCGGGCGCCTCGAGATCTCCGCTTCGGGATCCCACTCCACGTAATAGCGCTCGATATTGCGCCGGATCGCCTGATAATCCCGGCGGAGGTTGGATTCATAGCGATCCTCGACCCTGCCCGGCGTCCGCGAGACGGAAGCCCTCCTGCCGAAGCGCCTCCATCGTATCGCCCCAGTACAGCCCGAAGAAGTTCATGCCATGGAGGAACACCGCCGTACGCCCGTTCCACTGGCCGATGGGCATCTCGTCCATGTACGCATAGTTGACGTCCTGGCCGTAGAGCGTCAGCGGGAGGTACTTCGGATCATGACTGCCGCGGTCCGCATCACCGAATGTGTGATCGAGTTGGACATGCGCGCTTCCTTGCGGTGGGTGAGGAGCCGACGACGCTCGTCGCGCCCGTCTCCCGATGATCGGGGGTTGGGATCATAGTGAGTCGGGATGAACGGGACAACGGCGCGAGGGCGCGGAGCCACGGCCGGCCCCGGCAGGCAGACCGCTCCGTCGTCGCCTTTCGCGGGGGCCGACGCGGGGCTACACTCCTGCGCTCACTGGTTGCCGCCCCCCCATCCTCCAGCTGGCATCCGCCCTCTCGTCTGGACGCGGTGTACGGAGACCCGTGCGAGGTCGACACGATGAACGAGTCACTGCTCCGCGAGGAGCTCGCGAAGGCGATCGGCTGGAAGGCAGCCCACGCGACTCTGGAGGATGCCACGGCCGGCGTGTCTCCCTCGGACCGAGGCGTACGCGCGCCAGGCTTTCCGCACACCCTGTGGGAGCTCCTCGAGCACATCCGGATCGCCCAGGCCGACCTGCTCGACTTCTGCCGCAACCCCTCCTATGCCGAGCTGAAGTGGCCCAACGAGTACTGGCCCGACGAGCTCGCGCCGCCCAGTGATGCGGCGTGGGAAGAGAGTCTTCGTCGCATCCAGGCCGACCGTGAATCCCTGCAGGAACTCACGCTCGACCCGCAGTTCGACCTGACCGGCCGAATCCCCCACGGGAGCGGCCAGACGTATCTGCGCGAGCTGTTCCTCGCAATCGACCACACCGCCTACCACGTGGGACAGATGGTGGCGGTGCGCCGGTTGCTGGGATCATGGGAGGATGGCCGCTAACAACTCATGCATCGCACGAGAGGGTCGGAATGAAAGAAGAGAAGTCGACGGGTCGCCCCAGGAACCGCGGTGATGGCCCGACGGGAGGTGGCAAACGGCCACGAGGCGACGAAGAAGCGGTCGAGGCGCTGATCGAGCTGGCCGACTCGCTCGAGAATCAGGGGCGCGATCTCCTCCGTCAGGCTCGTGACGTCCACCGGCTGGTGGAGCGTTTGTCGGGCAGAGCCGGCAGCCGCAGCCAGGACGCACCAGCGGGCGGGCCGAGCGAGAAGTCGCGAGGACCGCGAGGAGGCGGCGAAGCTGCAGCGGCGCCTCGCGGGGCTGGGACGAGAGGTGGACGATCGGGGGCAGTACCTGGCCGGAAACGAGGCGAGGCAGGGCAGGGACCGGGAGCCGATCGGGATCGCGGACGCGGGGGTCGTACAGGAGGCCGCGGGAGCCCGGAGGAGCGCGGCAAGGAACGTGGTGACCGGTCATCACGGCGGGAGGGCTCCGAGCGCCGGCCGGAGTGGACACCGAAGAAGAAGAAGCGCTGAGCGGACTCGAGCCTGGCTGACAGCCCGTGGTGGAAGTACCTGAGGCTGTTCGGGCGCTCGAGAGATTGCCGTCTACATCCGCTTGTACGCGGGCCCGCTGCCTCCCTCCCGCGGCATCCAGCGAGGTCCGAGCACGTCGGTCGCCTTGCAATCGATACAGTTTGGGGCGTTGACCACCAGCCTGTCGCCGGCGCGCTCGTAAACCGCCGCCGGGCACATGTGCTCGTACAGCTCGGCGGCTTCCGCCGGGATGTCCGAGCCGATCACCAGGTGCGACGGTATGTCGTCCCGAGTCTGATTGCCCGACTTGAAGACCGCATCGACCTTGCTGAAGGTGAGCTTGCCGTCGGGCGTGAACGGCTGCGGCGGCGCCACCTGCCTCGCCACCGCGGCATCGGGCGCCATGTCGATCTTCGCACCGGGGAAGCGGCCACCGCTGAGCGACATGAGCCCCGCCTTCGCGCCTCCGACGAAGAAGCCGTCCTTGAACGCGAGGCGCATGTTGCGGGTCCGATGGAGGTCGCCGACCACGTAGCTCTCCCGGACCGTACGGTCGTACGACGCGAGCCCGGCCGACGACGTGTCCCCCCTCTTCAGCGCCTCGAAGAGGGCGCGCGCGGCGTAGATGCCCGACTGCATCGCATAGTGGACGCCCTTCAGCGAGGGGACGTCCACGAAGCCCGCGGCATCGCCCACGACGAGAATGCCATCGCCGTGCAACCGCTGTGGCAGCGAGTAGTAGCCGCCCTCGGGGATCGTCTTCGCCCCCCACTCCACGAGCTCCCCACCGTCGAGATAGGGTCGGATGGAGGGATGCTGCTTCAGGCGCTGGAGGAGCTGGTGCACGTCCAGCGTGGTGGACCGGTAGTCGAGTCCGACGACGAGACCGAGAGCGACGAGGTTCGGCTCCAGGGGGTACATGAAGCTCCCGCCGAAGGCATCGTTCGGTAGCGGCCACCCCAGCGTGTGGACGATTCGGTCGAGCGGCACTCGGGTCTCCCAGACCTCCTTCACGCCGAGTGCGAAGATCTGCGGGTTCTCTGATCCGATCGCCTGTGAGCGCAGGAACGCCTGCGTAAGGGGCCCGCGGGTTCCCTCGGCCAGGACCACCGCCTTTGCTGTCAGGTCGGTCGCGGGCTCGTGCCGGGGGCCCGGCTCGCCCGTGCGATCGAGACCGGCCGCGACGGTGCGGACGCCGATCGCCCGATCGCCGTCCACCAGGAGAGACTCGACGGGGAAACCCGGCAGGATGTTGATGCCGAGCTCCTCGGCCCGCTCCCCGAGCCACCGGCACATCTCCGAGATGGAGGCGACGAAGTAGCCGGAGTTGTGCATCGAAGGGGGCGGCGGGATGGGGATTCCTCGCGACTCCGTCAGAAAGAGCACTCGCTCGCCCGGCACGGACTGCCGGAATGGGAACTCCCCGTCCGCGAGGTCGGGGAAGAGCTCGCGGAACGCCCGCGGGTTGACGACGGCGCCGGAGAGGTTGTGCTCCCCCAGCTCCGCCGCCTTCTCCAGCACGGCGATCTGCAGCTCGCCCAGCTCCCCCCCTGCCTCCCCGTCCGCCCGGGCCAACCGAGCCAGCTCGATGGCAGCGGCCA
>JBBDRR010000207.1:9859-19724 GCA_040905395.1 Gemmatimonadota bacterium | reverse complement strand
CCCACGACGGGTCAGACCGCAAGCTTCCGCAACACCGAGCGCGCCGCGTGGAAGCCGCACATCCCGTGGACGCCACCGCCCGGCGGCGTCGATGCAGAGCAGATATACAGGCCCTCGACGGGCGTCGAGTAGGGATCCCAGCGAAAGCTCGGCCTGAAGAGGAGCTGCCGCAGCGCCGCTGAACCTCCGTTCACATCCCCCCCTACCAGGTTCGCATCGAGCTTCTCGAGCTGCGCGGGCGACATCGCATGTCGAGCCAGGACGACGTCGCGGAAGCCCGGTGCGAAGCGTTCGATCTGCGCTTCGATCCGCTCCGTCATGTCCACCTCCGAGGCGTTCGGCACGTGACAATATGCCCATGCGGTGTGCCGTCCGGGCGGCGCGCGGGAGGGGTCGAACAGGGAGTGCTGAGCGAGGAGCACGAACGGGCTGTCCGAGTGCGCGCCGGAGGCCGTGCGGCGGGCGGATCGGGAGATCTCCGCCAGCTCGCCTCCGAGGTGCACCGTCGCAGCCCGTCGACATCCCTCGGCACGCCAGGGGATCGGCTCGGCCAGCGCATAGTCGACCTTGAACACACCGACACCGTACCGAAAGCGGCTCAACCGATCGGCGAACCGGGTCGGAAGTAGATCCCCCGCGAGGCGAACGACTTGACGTGCCGTGAGGTCCAGGAGGATCGCGCGGTTCGGAGGGAGATCACCCAGGGAATCCACCGGTGCGCCCGTCTCGATCTCGCCCCCGAGGCTCTCCAGGTAACCGGCCATCGCCCGCGTGAGCATCCCCGCTCCGCCAGCCGGGAAGGGCCATCCCACGGCATGTCCCGCCGCGTTGAGCACCATGCCGAACGCCGCCGAGCCGGCGGCATCGAGCGGAAGTCCCGAATGGGCCGCGCTCCCGGCGACGAGCGCCGCGGCCCGCCCTCCGCCGAGCCGGCTAGCGACGGCGAGCCCCGACCTGAGCCCGCTGCGCGCGAACCGAGCCAGGAGCAGCGGAGAGCGTGGAACGCGTAGCGGCCCCAGAATCTCCTGCGTCAGTGCGTCCCACCCGGCGCTGAAGGGTGAGATCAGCGCTTCGTAAGCGGGGCCTTCGGCGCCCAATGTCGAGGCGGTCGCTTCGATCGATCGCTCGAGTAGCGCCGCGGTTCCGTCGTCGAAGGGATGGGCCAGCGGGGCGGGGGAGTGGACCCACGTCAGTCCGTGGTCAGCGAGCGGGAGCCGCGCCAGAAAGGGAGAGCCGATCGCGAGCGGGTAGATCGACGAGAAGGGGTCGTGCACGAATCCCGGCAGGGTCAGCGGTAACGACTTCGCCGCTCCACCGATCTCCTCGCGCGCTTCACGCACGAGCACAGATAGACCGTTGCGGGCCAGCTCGATCCCGGCGGCCAGCCCATTCGGTCCAGCCCCGACGATCACCGCGTCATAGCCCATCGTTCGCCGCCGATCCTCCGCTTCTCATGCCCGCGGCGAGCGCAGGAGGCATACCGCTGGCCCCACGGTCCGGAGAGCCGAGGCCGATGCGAGGCGATGAGCCACATTCGGAAGCCCTGATCGCGAGGACTGGCGATGGATCCTCCGCCGCAGCCCCGCCGTCCCTCTCCAGGATCGTGTCACACCTCGGCGGGTATACACGTTCTCTACTTCGGAAACATTGCTCAGCCGGAATGTGCAAAGCAATACGCCTGCAGCCGGGAACCCGTTGACCGCCCAGTCTCGCCCCGATGGGGGAGAGTTCGATGCCTTGTACGAGCGGCTCCAGCCATCGCTGTGGCGCTACGTTCATCGGTTGGTCGGGGACGCCGACTCCACCGATGACGTGGTTCAGGAGGCGTTCGTCCGCCTGCTGAAGAAACCGGAGTTGCAGGGCGACGCAGCCCGGCTCTGGCTCTTCACGGTCGCGACGAACCTCGTGCGGGACCGCGGCCGGACAACTGCCCGACGACGGCGGCTGCTCACCGCGGTACCCCTCGAGGCGCCGAGCAGCACACCGGCAGACCGCCGCCTCGAGCGGGATGAGCAGATCGAAGCCGTTCGTCAGGCGCTGGATCAGCTTCCCGATCGCGATCGGCAGCTCCTGCTGATGCGCGAAGAGGGGTTCAAGTACCACGAGATCGCCGATGCGGTCGGCACCGCGCCGGGCTCCGTCGGAACGCTGATCGCGCGGGCCGCGAAGCGGTTCACTGAGGTATACAGGCCAGTCGAGGGATGATGTCGCATCTGAGCGAAGGGATTCTGCAGGCACTGCTGGACGACGAGCTGAGCCCGGCCGACGCGCTGGACGCCGGCCGGCACCTGAGCGCGTGTGCCTCGTGCGCCACACGGTTCGAGGAAGTGGAGCGGACCTCGGCCACTCTCACTGCCGCGCTCCGGCGGCTCGACCTCGATCCGCACGCCACCCGGCCCCGCCCGCTGGCGGCGCCGCCCAGCATGATCGGCAGGAACAGGTGGAGCACGGGCCCGCTCCAGAAGGCGGCCCTGCTGCTGCTGACGTTCGCGGCCGCCGCGTCGGCGACGATTCCCGGTTCACCTGTACGCCAGTGGCTTGGCAGCCGGATCCAGCCGGAGCCGGCCCCTGTCGTGATGGACGTGCCGGATACGTCACCGATCGGCGTGATCGCCACGAGCCCGGCGGAATCCGGCGTCAGCGTTCTGCCCGCTGGAGGTGAGCTGCGGATCATCCTGACGGGGGCGTCACCGGAGCTACAGGTCCGGGCCGTGCTGACGTCGTCCGGCCGTGGCGGCGTATACGCCAGCGGCGAGGCGACAGCGGCGAGCTTCCGCACGGCTCAGGGCCTCGTCGAGGTCGTCGGCGCGGAGCGTGGCGAGCTGCGCATCGAGATCCCCCGCTCCGCGAGCTCGGCCTCGGTCATCGTCGACGGCCGTACTTACCTCGTGAAGGAAGGCGACCGGCTTCACCTGACTCTCCCGACCCGCGACACCTCCGCCGCCGAGATCGTATTCCAGATTCAATCATGAGAGCAGCACCAACCGTAGCCCCGGCTGCCGGGCCGGCCGTCCCGCCGCGCCGGCCGCACCGCAGCTTCTCGCTGGCGTGGCCGGTCTCGTTCTGGCTGCTCATCCTGACGCTGTGGACGCCGCCGACGACTGACGCGCAGGACGGCACCGCGGTGCGGGGACGTGTGTTCAGCGAGGCGACCGGCGACCCGCTGCCCAACGCGATGGTCGAGGTGGTCAGGGCGGATTGGAACGGCGCGACCGCGACCGGCCCCGACGGAGCCTATCTGTTCTCGGACGTTCCGGCCGGTCGGAGCCTGCTGCGCGTCCGGCACATCGGTCACCAGGCTCTCGAGATGGAGATCGTCGTCGCGCAGGGCCGCACGGTCGGGATCGACGTCCTGCTACCGGTGAGGCCGGTCGCTCTGGATCCGGTTCGGGTGGATGGCAGCGCGCCGAGTGCAGAGGCCGACGCGGTCGCCGCGGACCGGGCGGAGCTCGGCATCGTAGAGGCGCACGCGCTCGAGAGCACACCGGGGCTGACCGAGCTCGGCTTCGCCGACGCGATCCGCGGAGTGCCGGGCCAGGAGCCGCCGGATCCGGGCAGCGTGCTGTACGTGCGGGGGGCGGCGACCGACCTCAAGCTCGTCTATCTCGATGGCGCACCCGTTTACGCCCCCTTCCCCCTCGGCGGCCTGATCGAACCATTTGCACCGGAGCTACTTCACCAGGCGGACATCTACCTCGGCGGGGCGCCCGCCCGTTACGACGGTGGGCTGTCGTACGTGATGGATCTCCGCACTCGGGGCGGCATGGTCGGTGGCGCTCGTACGAGCGGTTCGGTCGACCTGCTCTCGGCACGCGTGCTCGCGGAGGCCGGTTACGGCGACAGGCTGCGAGTGATCGGCACCGCACGTGGAATGCACCCGGTCGCCGCGTCGGCACTTCTCGGGGCCGACCTTCCGTACGAATATCGGGAAGGAGTCCTCCGCGGCGACGCCCGGCTGGGCGAAACCACCTTCGTGAGCTTCACCGGTTTCGGCAACGGCGAGTCGGTTCGCATCGGCTCCTCCACCGCGACGGACACCGTGATCGAGTGGGGGAACCGTGCGGGCTCGGTCAGGCTCCGAGGTTCGATCGGCCGGACGGATGGCGAGCTGACCGCGGCGGTCGGCGGATATTCGGCCGAGCTCCCACTCGCGGGCACGCGTCCGCTCCGCGCGACCGGCGAGGCCAAGCGCACCCGTCTCGCCGCCGACCTCGCCCGGGCCTACGAAGGCTGGCAGCTCCGCTACGGGGGCTCGCTCGAGAGGCAGGAGCATACGGCCACGGCTCGCCCCCTCGCCGAGGATGGAGTGATCTCGGTCATCGATGCCGAAGGCTCGGTCTTCGGAGTATATGGCGAGGCGAGCGCGCAGGTTGCGAGCCGCGTCAGCCTGCGTGCGGGCATGCGGCTCGACCAGTTCTCCGGCGGCGGGGGTCTGAAGCTCGGGCCCAGGGTCGCGGCAACCTGGTTCGTCACCGACCGCGCCGCGCTCACGCTCGCGGCCGGAGGGTATCACCAGTTCGTCCGGCCGCCCGACGAGGTGTTGCTCCGCGCACCCGAGTCGGCCGACCTGCACCAGTCGCCGTCGCTGACCGTCGGCCGCGCCTCGCACTTCACCATCGGACTCGATCAGGAGATCGGCGAAGGGGTGCGGCTCGGCGTCGAGGGGTTCTTCAAGGACTTCGCGGACGTTCCCGGCGGCCGCTCGACCGACGCCAACGCATCGGGTGTGGACCTCTGGGTTCGGCGCGGCTCCGGCGCCTGGACGGGGTGGCTCGGCTACTCCCTCGCATGGGTATGGTCTCCCATGTCCCCGGAGCAGCAGTCGAACTTCACTGGCCGGCACCTCCTGAGCGCCGGGCTCGGCGCCCCCATCCGCGAGCGCACCCGCCTCGACCTGCGCTTCGCATACGGTGCCGGGCTGCCGTACTCGGCCATCCCGCTCAGCTCGCAGCTCGAGTCGATGACCACCCGCACCAACTACGTGACCGCTCCTTCGCTCGATGCGGCTCAGCGCGGAGGCACCGAGACGGCTCCGCTCCTCCACTCGCCGGACGAGCCGTTCCTACGCCTGGACGCTTCCCTCTCGCAGCTCTGGACCTCTCGACGCGGCGACCGCGTCTTCGAGATCTCCCCCTACATCCGCGTCCTGAACAGCCTCGGCCGCCGCGACGCCCTCTTCTACTACTTCAACCGCGACGACGGCCAGGGGACGCGGGCGATCGGCAGCCTCCCGATCGTGCCGATGGTTGGGGTGGAGTGGAAGTTATGACGGCAGTTTTTAGTTTTGAGTTTTGAGTTCTGAGTTGGGCTGCCCGTCTCAACTAAGAACTCAAAACTCAAAACTCAAAACTAATAAAGCCGGTACTCCCGAATAACCCCCTCCCACCCCTCCAACTCCTCACCCCACCGATCCCAGATGGTGTTCGGGTCCTCGCCGGCGTCGAAGGCGTCACGGGCCCAGCGGGAGCCGATCATCTGCGTGAACCCTTCGTTCGTGACCTCGAACTGCTGCGGGTGCAGCCGCTTGATCTCCGTCAGAAGCACGAGCGCCGTCCAGACCGGCAGGTAGGCGTCGCGGTCCGTGATGGAAAGGTGCACCGCCTGGATCTCCTCGCCGCGGAAGGGGATGTAGCCGTCGCCGCTCGGCGTCAGCTCGACGGCTCGGATCTCGATGCCGGGCAGGTCGTAATCGGCGATCTGCTCGAGCAGTTCACCGGTGTTCAGCCATGGTGCTCCGACGTATGAGAAGGGGGCGTCGGTTCCCCGGCCGACGGACAAGGTCGTCGCCTCGAACAGTACGAGACCCGCGTAGTTGAGGGCTGCGTCCAGTGAACGGATGTTCGGCGAGGGGTCGATCCACGGGAGACCCGTGTCGTCGAACCACTCGCTGCTCTGCCAGCCGTCGACCGGAATGACCGTGAGGTCCGCACCGATGTCGTACTCGGCGTTCACGTAGCGAGCCACCTCGCCGACGGTGAGACCGTGCCGGAGCGGCACCGGGAAGTAGCCGGTGATCGCCTGCGCCACGTCGCGCATCTCCATCTCCATCAGCGGCCCCTCCATCCGTCCGGTGATCGGGTTGGGGCGGTCGAGAACGATGAAAGGAATGCCTTCCGCTGCGGCGGCCTCCATGGCCATGGCCATCGTCCACACGAAGGTGTAGGGCCGGGCGCCGATGTCCTGCATGTCGAAGAGGAGGACCTCGACGTTCTCGAGCATCTCCGGGGTCGGCCTCTGGACCTGGCCGTAGAGGGAGAACACGGGAAGTCCGGTGGTCGGGTCACGTTCGTTCTCGATCCGCTCGCCGCCCTCGATCCCACCCCGCAGCCCATGCTCGGGACCGTACAGCGCTACGAGCTGGATCTCGGGCGATTCATGAAGCAGATCGATCCCGCTGCGGCCATCGCTGGTGACCGCGGTCTGATTCGTGAGAAAGCCGACACGGCGGTCACGAACGAGGTGCGCGGAATCGCGCAGAAGAACCTCGAGACCCGGAACATCGGGGCCTACTTCGCCGGGCGCGACGTCGCCGTCGGTGAGCTCCTCGGCGGAGTCGCCGGACTGCGGCGCGGCACCACACGAGGCTGCTGCCGGCGCGAACAGGAGTGCGGCGAGGAGCCCCGCCGCTGGTCCGACTGGTGAATAGCGCTGCTTCATGGACCTGTCTATCTTTGATTTTTCGCGATTATGACCGGCCGCGCGAGTACGGTTGCCCGGCCGGTCCGATCGTACGGCTCTCAAGGAAGCAAAGCTTGAGCCTCATCTTCCGCAACGGTGGCTCGGAGGACATTCCGGCCGTCGCCAGTCTCGGAGCGCACAGCTTCCCCGCGATCGGTCTGTCGCTGCAGGAATGGGAGGAATCCCTTCGCGACTCGCCCAGGGGGGGTGTGGAGACGCTGTGGGTCGGCGAGCGGGAAGGCCGGATCGTGGCTGCGTGCCGGCTCCTTCGGTTCCAGCAATGGATCGGCGGGGTGACGATCCCGATGATGGGTCTGAGCACCGTCGCCATCGCCCCGACTCACCGCCGCCGAGGGCTTGCGGGACAGCTCGTCACCACCGGCCTGCGTCACGCCGGCGAGCGTGGCGATGCGGTGTCCGCGCTGTTTCCATTTCGCACCTCCTTCTATCGAAGGCTCGGCTACGGAATGGCGGGACACGCGCTGCAGTACCAGTTCCCTCCCGCGGCGCTCCCTGACCACCCCTCGCGTGCCCGCGTGGAGATCGCCGAATCGCAGGAGGCGCGGGCCGAGATCGCCTCGGTCTACGGCCGCTGGGCGCCCGGCCAGACCGGACAGCTCGAGCGCCCCGACCGCGCTTGGTCGCTGGTGTGGCAGAAGGGCAGCCGCCACGGTGCGCTGTACCGCTCGCCGGCCGGCGAACCGACTGGCTACGCGGTGTTTCGATACCTGACGGATCCCACACCGCAGGGGCGGGTAGTCGACGTCGAGGAGATCGCCTGGCTGGAGCCCCAGGCGCGTCTCGGCCTCCTTGGATGGCTCGCCTCCCTCAGCGACCAGTGGGAGCAGATCCTTTATCGGGCCCATCCCGATGAGGGATTCGCCGAGCACCTTTCCGAGCTCCGTCATCCTGTCGACGGGGTACCCCGCTGGCACTTCTGGTTTCCGTCCGCCACGCTTCTCGAAGGACCCATGTTCAGGATCATCGACATGGAGGGGGCATGGAGCGCGAGACGGGTCGATTCGACGGTGGAGGTTGCCGTGGCCCTGGAGGTGCATGATCCACAGCTACCTGAGAATGAAGGCGGCTGGACGCTCACGGCGAGCGGCGGGCGAGTCGAGGTGACGCGAGGAGCGGGGCCGGATCGATGCGACGTCAGCGTCAGGACGTCGATAGAGGTGCTCTCCAGGCTCTTCATCGGCTCCCTCTCACCGTCCGCCGCGGCCGTGTCGGGTCTCCTCGAGGTCGACTCGGAGGATGCGCTGCCGGATCTCGACCGTCTGCTCCGACTGCCTCGGCCCTGGATGTTCGATCGATTCTGACGGACCGCCGGACACGTCCCATTGAGAGAGATGATAAGCGATGGCTCGCACCACGTCCGCACGATGGCTCCTCGCCTTCGCCGCCGCGCTCCTGGCCGGCTGCGGTGGTGATGCGGAGGCGCCCGCGGCCGCGCCGGCGCCCGACGGCGAATACGAGACGTTCAGCGGCGGACCGCCGGGCGGCGTCCTCGTGGCTCTCCTCGATGGCGAGCCGGACGACCTCAATCCGCTGACGTACAGCAGCTATCCGGCGAACCAGGCGATCCACCTGATGTTCCGGGCGTTGGCGCGGCGCGACACGACCGTCAGCGGATACCAGCCGGATCTCGCAACCTCCTGGGAGCTCGGGGCGGATTCGGTTCTCGTCGTCGAGTTACGCGACGACGTGACCTGGCACGACGGCACGCCCGTCACCGCCGAGGACGTCGCCTTCACGATCGAGCGGCAATCCGATCCCCTGGTTGCGTCGCCCCGACAGGCCGACGTCGCGGCGGTAATGGGGGTCGACGTCGTGAGCCCTACGACGCTCGAAGTGCGCCTGAATCGCACCAGTCCCTACACGGTGAATGCCCTTCTCGAAGTGATCCCCGTTCCTCGCCACCTCCTCGCCGACGTCGATCCGGCCGATATGCGGCTGGCTCCATTCGGTCAGAATCCGGTCGGCAATGGCTTCTATCGATTCGGCCGATGGGAGCGGGGCCAGCAGTTGGTGCTCGAGGCCAATCCGGAGGTGCCCGAGGGTAGGGCCGCTCTGGACCGCATCATCATGCGTATCGTGCCAGACATCAATGCGGCACTGACGGAGCTGCTCGCCGGCCAGGGCGACCTCCTGCGGATTCCGCCGGACCATGCCGACCGAATCGAGGCCTCCCGCTCTACCGATCTGTACGCCGCACGACAGGTCCGCCCGGCGTGGATCGCCTGGAACACAACCGAGCCGCCACTCGACGACAGACGAATCCGTCAGGCCCTTCTGATGGGCATCGATCGCGAGGGGTTGGCGGCAGGGCTGTTCGGAGAGGTCGGAGTGCCGGCTACCTCGCCCATCCCGGAGTCGCTCTGGGAGCATTCCGAGGACGTGCGGCCGATTCCGTACGACCCGGCCGCGGCCGAAGGGCTGTTGCTGCAGGCGGGATGGAGGGACAGCGACTCCGACGGGATCCGCGAGCGCAACGGTCAGCCGCTACGCATACAGGTGGACTTCATCTCGGCCGACCCCACGCGGCAGGACGTACTCGTCGCGATACAGAGCATGCTCAGGCGCATCGGCGTTGACCTCGTGCCGCGCGCCTACGAACGCACTGCCTGGGTGGAGCGGCTTCGCTCCGGGGAGTTCCAGGGCTCTTCCTGGGGATGGGGGTGGGGGCCCGGCGTCGCCGGACCCAACGCCGAGATGGTATTCCATTCGCGTTCGATCCCTCCAGCCGGCGCCAACTTCGCCAGCGCCTCCAATCCACGGGCCGACGAGCTTCTCGATCGCATCCTCGCGACCCGCGATACCACCGAGCTCAGAACACTCTGGCGCGAGTTCGAACAGCTCGCGATCGACGACGCCGTCTACGCTCCCCTCTACATGGACCCCGAGCTCTTCGGCGTGCACTCCAGGTTCGAAAACGTACGCTTCCGCGGCATCGAGTGGTGGGAGGACGTTCCCTACTGGTACATCCCCGTCGAGAGCCGTCTGCCGAGGGATCGCAGCCGCTGAGAGAAGCCCGGGTCGGGATCGTCAGTCGCCCACCGTTGTCGTAACCGGCCGATAGCCGATAGCCGATAGCCGATAGCCGATAGCCGATAGCCCTCACGCCACCCTGCTCACCTGCTCGCGGGACCAGGTCAGCGCCTGCAGATAGATCTCCGGCACATCG
>JBBDRR010000207.1:3202-9759 GCA_040905395.1 Gemmatimonadota bacterium | reverse complement strand
GCTCACCTGCTCGCGGGACCAGGTCAGCGCCTGCAGATAGATCTCCGGCACATCGAGCGGCGACAGGCTCATCCGTGGCGCGATCGCCGTTACCTCCTCCCAATCCCCGCTCTCGTACGCCTCGACCAGCCTGAGGAAGTCGGCGTACGGTCCGTCCCGCTGCAGCAGTGCGTCCCTCACTGGGGGAGCGAGGTCGACCCGCGCGACGACTTCGGTCATGGGCGCGCGCATGAGAGAATCCATCAGTGAGAAGAGGCCGACGAGGAAGAGACCGTCGGAGCTGACGGCGCGACCGGAGCGGACGCCGAGCAGCTCCGTGAAGCGCGCCCGGACGACGGCGGTGTGGACGAGCTCCACGTCCGTTCCTCCCTCGGCGGCGAAGGAAGAAGCGAGCAGGAGTGAGAGCCAGCGCTGCAGCGTCGCCCGTCCGAGCAGACGGATGGCGTAGCGGATCGACTCGATGCCACGACCGCCCATCGCGGCGGTGCTCAGCATTCGCAGGAGCTTGTACGACAGCGATGCGTCCCGCCGGAACCCTTCTTCGACGTCCTCGTCCGTCGCGCCGTCGCTGCCGAGGAGGTTCATCAGCCGGATGATCGCCGCGTGCTCCACCGAGACACCACGGTTGGCCAGGATCTCCGGCCGGCTGTAGAAATAGCCCTGAAAGAGGTCGAAGCCGAGCTGCTTGCACTCCTCGTGTACTTCCGAGGTCTCGACCCTTTCGGCGAGAAGTCGGAGTCCCGTTCTGCGCTTCAGCGGCCCGACCATCTCACGGATCTCCTCGGGAGTCCGATTGAGGACGTCGAGCTTGATGATGCCCGCGAACGAGAGCAGCTCCTCCTGATGGCTACCTGCCACGAAATCGTCGAGCGCCAGGCGATACCCTGCGGCGACGAGTCGTTCGCAGGCTGACGTCACCTCCGGATCGTTGAGCACGTCCTCGAGCAGCTCGATGACGACGACATCCGGATCGAGCAGCTCGTAGGCCCCCTCGAGGAGCATCTCCCGACCGAAGTTGATGAAGCCCGTCTTGCCGCGCGTGATCTTGTCGAGGCCGACTTCCAGGAACGACTGGATGACCACGTCTCTCGACATCTGACTCGAATCCGAGCCGTCGGCGAAACGGCTCTGCGCACTGCGTCGGTACAGGAGCTCGTATCCGACGACGTCGCCCGAGCGGTCGAAGATGGGCTGGCGCGCTACGAAGACTTCCACGCGCTCGATTTCCGTTGATTGGGCACGCGCCCGCCGGTTCGCAACGCGTCGACGAGCCGAACCGCGTCCATCATGTCGAAGGGTTTCGTAAGGTGCGGCCGGCCACGGCGGATCTCATCGCGAACGCGGCTGTGCGTGTGGTCGCCGGTCATCAGAATCGCGCGGCCGCTCCAGCCCGGCTCCTCGTCCAGCCGATCGAGAAGCACGATGCCATCGCCCGGCATGCGTACGTCCACGAGCGCCACGTCGAAACGTCCGGTGCGCGCCAGATCGAACGCTTCATCGGCGTTCGATGCCTGCTCGACTTCATAGCCGTGGCGCTCCAGGAACATCGAGAGAGCCATCCGCAGGGTCGGCTCGTCGTCGGCGATGAGGACGCGGCTCGGCCGTGGGGCGTCGCTGACTTCGACCGGCGGCCCCGGCAGGATCTCCGGCTCATCCCGGCGCCGGCGGGCCCGCGGCAACCGCACGGTGAAGGTCGTCCCGCGACCTTCGGCGCTTTCGACCCAGAGGTTTCCCCCATGCTCGGTCACGACCACGTCCGCGCTGCTCAGGCCGAGGCCGGTCTCGCTAGTAGCCGGCCGACGGAGCAGTTCCGGAAGCTGGTGCCGCGGAACGCCGGCGCCATTGTCGGTGACATAGAGTACAACCCCGTCGTTCGACTCCCGCGTGCGTACGAGCAGCTGTCGGCCGCTTTCACGTCGGATCAGCGACCGCTCCGCTTCGTTGATCAGAACGAGGATCAACCGCTGAAGCGAACCCTTTTCACCCTCGACGGGAGAAAGGCTGTCGTCCAGGTCCTCTTCGATGTCGATCCCGGCCGTCTCCAGGGCGTACCGCTTGAGCGTCAGTACCTCCTCAGCGAGCAGGCTGAGATCGATCGATTCACGATCCACTACACGCTGCTGGTTCGCAAAGTCGAGGAGGTTGTCTACGATTCTGGCGACGCGCGTGCACTCCTCGCTGATGACCTGGAGCGCCTGCTGCTGGCCGCGGTCGAGAGTGTCGCGCGCGAGCAGCTGCGCGAATCCCTTGATCGAGGCGAGGGGATTGTTGATCTCGTGGGCCGCTCCGGCCGCCAGCTCCCCGACGGCAGCCAGGCGCTCGGCGCGCCGCCTCCGCTCGATCTCGCCCGCCAGCACCGATCGATCCTCCACCAGCGCCACCCCCCAGCGGTCGCCGTCGTCCTCGAACGACTGCACTCGAAGGGCTACCGGAAGCGCTCGCGCGTCGCCCCCCACGATCCCCTCCCAGCTCAGCGAAACGGAGCCTTCTTCGACTGCCGTCCTGTAATCTCTCCCCATGCCGGCCATCTCCAGCTCCGGCAGGATCTCACTGAACAGATTGCGCCCGATCGCCTCCGACTTCGGAGCATCGAGACGGTCCTGGGCGGCCGCATTGATGTACCGGACCGCTCCAGCACGATCCAGGAGCAGAATCGCGCCGGGCAACGCCTCGAGAAGCCTGGATAGCTCCTCCAGACGCGTCGGGGCCCGTGAATCCAGAGCTGCTTGGGTGTCCGACACGATAGCCGCTTCAAGGTGATGGGACGGTGCACGTGCGTGCGCCAGACCCGCAAATACTTCACCGGACATTTGAGTTGAGTATCGACCTGATCGCACAGAAAGGTAATCGGCGACGGTGGGTGTGGGCGGAACGGCGGAGAGGCCCGGTATACGATCGAAGGGAGGTGAGATCGCCTCCGTTGAACACCTAGACTACCACTTCCCGGGGGGGCTTCGCAATCGGCTGGAACACCTCTTCACACGCTCTCCTGGTCGGCCAATCGCTCGATGAGGGTGACCGCCTCATTCATGTCGAAAGGTTTGACCAGATAGGGGCGGCCTGTGGGAATTCCCTGCGTCGTCCGGGCGCGGCCGAGGTCGCCCGTCATGAGCGCGGTGCGCCCGGCGAGCGCCGGCATCGCCTCGAGCTGCTCGAGCAGCGCCAGGCCGTCGCCGGGCATGCGGGCGTCGACGAGCGCGACGTCGAACTGCTGCTGGTTGGCGAGCTCGAGTGCTTCGTAGGCATCGGCCGCCTGGGTCACGTGGTGACCACGGCGGTTGAGGAAGAGGGAGATGGCGAGCCTCAGCGTCGGCTCGTCGTCCGCCACGAGCACGCGCAGTGGTCGCTTCGCGGTCAGAGCTGCTGGAGCCGCCGCGGCGTCGGGCGGAGCGCTGATCGGCGGCGCGCCGGCGCGCGGCAGCCTAACGAAGAAGGCGACTCCGCGGCCGGGCTCGCTCTCCGCGAGGATGTACCCGCCGTGGTCGCGGATGATACGCGCCGCCGTGCTGAGCTCCAGGCCCTGGCCTTCGGTGCCCGTGGCGTCGAACAGATGTGGAAGCGCGTCTCTCGGTATCCCGGGTCCGTTATCGACGACGTAGAGGACGACGCCCTCGGACGATTCCCGAGTCCGGACGATCAGCATCCGGTCGTCACGTCTCGAGGCGAGATCCTGCTCGGCGCGGGTGACGAGGTTCAGAATCACCTGTTGGAGGGCGCCTGACTCACCCATGATGGGAGAGATGGAGGCATCCAGGTCGAGGCGGACCTCGATGCCGGCGGTCTCCAGCGAGTAGCGACGCACGTCGATGACCCGCTCCGCCAGAGTGCTCAGGTTGACGGGTTCGCGGCCGCTCGCGCCCTGCTGCCGCGCGAAAGCGACGAGATTCTCGACCGCCTTCCCAATGCGGTCGCTCTCCTGTACGATGAGCTCCAGTGCGTGGCGCTGCTCGCCGGTGGTCGATTCGCGGACGAGGAGTTGGGCGAAGCTCTTGATGGAGGCCAGCGGGTTATTTACCTCGTGTGCGAGGCTGGCTGCCAGCTCGCCAACCGAGGCGAGGCTCTCGGCTCGCTTTCGCCGCTTCTCCTCGGCGGCGAGCATCGAACGGTCCTCGAGCAGCACGATTCCGGATTCGTTGCCCGGCTCGCCAGCAAGGTGCATGACGATGTTGAAGAGGCGTTCGCCGGCGGGGGTTTGTACGGAGAGGCGCATCGCTTCCCCCAGCTCTTCCGACGAGCCGTCCCTGAAGCGTTCCCCGAACCCGGCGGTCTCCAGCTCCGGCAGCACTTCGCGAAAGAAGTCGAGGCCGAGAAGCTCTCGCTTGGCGCGGCCGACGTAGGTCGCGACAGGATCGCTGACCCTCAGGATGGTGCCGTTGCGGTCGAGCAGGGCCAGAGCGATCGGAAACCGATCGAGGAGTTCGAAGAGGGCCGCAACGTCGGGCGGCCTCTTCTTGCCCGTCGGCTTCTCCTTGGCGGAGTCGGTCATACGGTCGTGGCGGATCGGTCGTTCGGGAAGTGCTGCCGCGGAGAGGTGTCGCTGAACTCTAGCACTCGGCCGGTGTCATCACAATGTACCGCCGTCTGGAGCCGCCTCGCTCACCACCGTGCCGGCGAACTCCTTGCGGCCGTCGGTAGCCGAAGCAACGAGTACCATCGAAAACGGGAGGCCGATTCGTGAGATCATTTCGGGCGAGCGGGCGAGAGGTGAGAGGCCGGTTGGGGCAGCGGCGCAGGGTCGGCAGGCTCGGGCTGACGGTCCTGGCGATCTTCACCGCAGGTTGCGTCGATCGGAGCCCCCCTCCGCCGACCACGGATGCCAGCGTGGACCCCGGCGCCGACCCGGAGACGGAGCAGCCTGCCCCGCGGCTCGCGACGATCGGACTGGACAGCGCCCTGATCGCCGCCGCTTTCGACTCGGCTGCCGAACTCCCCCGCCTGCGTTGCCTCGTGATCGCCAGGCACGGCGACATCCTCGCCGAGCGGTGCTTCCGGGGACCGGGCCTGGACGAGTACGCGAACGTGAAGAGCGTATCCAAGAGCGTCGTCTCGGCTCTCGTCGGCATCGCCATATCCGAGGGCCATCTCGCCGGATCGGACCAGGCGATCTTCCCCTTCTTCGAACGGTACCTCGCCGGCGATACTGCGTCCACCAAGCGACGGATCACCATCGGCAACCTTCTGTCGATGCAGTCGGGCCTGGAGCGCACCTCGGGCGGGAACTACGGACGATGGGTGACGAGCCCCAACTGGGTTCGGTATGCCATCTCACGGCCGCTGGTCGCCGAGCCGGGTAGCTCACGCCTCTACAGCACCGGAAACACCCATCTGCTCTCGGCGATCGTTACCGACGCCACCGGGATGAGCACCTGGGAGTACGCCCGGGAGAAGCTCGGCGAGCCGCTCGGTATCCGCCTGCCCAGGTGGCCGGCCGATCCGCAGGGTATCTATTTCGGAGGCAACGAGATGCGACTCACTCCCCGCGATATGGTGCGCTTCGGGGAGCTTTATCGGAATCTCGGCGAGATCGACGGCCGGCAGGTCGTGCCGTCCCGGTGGGTCGAGGAGTCCCTGGTGCCGCGTAGCCGCTCGCGATATACCGGAGAGTCGTACGGGTACGGATGGTTCATGGCGGAGGCTCGCGGGTATCCGATGTTCTACGCCTGGGGCTACGGCGGGCAGTACATCTTCGTGATACCAGACCTGGAACTGACCGTCGTCACCACCTCCAATCCGGACGACCCACGGACACGTGGGCACAATGACGCGATCATGGATCTCGTTGGCGAGCTCATCGTTCCGGCCGCGGAGTTGGGTTCACCACCGAACTCGTTCACCGAGTGACGCCTTGCGAGACGTGACCCCGTCACGAAACGGATCCGCGTCGTCCAATCCTCATGCCCCCGGGAGCGGGAAGACTCAGGCTGGGTGAGCTCCGATCCCGTCTCCTGTCGCCGACCGCCCGGAGTCCCGGTGGAGACGAAGGGCGCGAAGCGACTCGATCGCTCCGCGCCCTCTCATTTCCCTGCCGCCTCCCGGGTTACCGCCTGTTCGACAGCTCGCGGTAGTACCGCTCGACGAGCTCGCGGTACTCCGGGGGCACCTCGCCGGAGCCGGAGAGGAAGAGCCTGCGAATCTCCTCTCCCCGAAGCTCCTGGTAGAGATTGAACTCGAACTGCTTCAGCCGATCGAGGACGGCCTGCTGGAGCAGCGGGAGTCTACCCGAATCCTGGAAGGCGCGGTCGCTGTCGAGCGCCCTGAGGTCACGGATGGCCTGATCCAGCTCCCGCGTGTCCAGACCCTCGGCCGCGAGCTGCTGTCGTAGCTCCTCAGCGTCGCCGATCCGCTCCCGGAGCTCCGAACGCAGCTGCCGGATCTGGTTCGGATCGCCTTCCCACGCCGTGCTCCGACCTCCGAAGCCCAGCGTGGAACCGGAGAGTGCGCCGCCACCCCGGTCGTTCGCGCCGTCCGCACCGCCGCCCTGCTCGCCAGGCTGACCCTGCTGGCCAGGCTGACCCTGCTGGCCAGGCTGACCCTGCTGGCCAGGCTGACCCTGCTGG
>JBBDRR010000207.1:0-3102 GCA_040905395.1 Gemmatimonadota bacterium | reverse complement strand
CTGTCCTGGCTCTCCAGGCTGGCCCTGCTGTCCGGGCTGGTCCTGCTGACCCTGCCGGAGCCGCTCCTGCATAGACTCGAGGCCCCGGACGAGGTCGCGGGCCTGGTCGAGGCTTCGCTCGCCCTGCTCGTTCGGGGTCGTAATCGACCGGCTGGCCTCCTGTGCTCTGTCGCGCAGCTCGTCAAGACCGCTCTGGATCTCCTGCTCGATCCGACGCCCGAATTCCGCGGGCATGTTGGGCCGGACGCTCACCCGTGACGCCCGGATCTGCTCCGGCAGCTCGTTCTGCCGGATCGTCTCGGCCGCGGCTCGGAAGCCACGGGAGGCGTCCGGCTGCTCCTGGCGCGATTCGGTCGCGAGGCGGTCGAGCTGGGACTCGAGATCCTCGACTTCGCGCGCCTGCTGCTCCTTGCGCTCGATGAGGTCGTCCGCCCTCTGGTTTCTGCTTGCTCCATCCTCCGGGAGATTCTGCATATCCTGGGCGATGCGCCGCTGTTCCTCGGCGAGTCGCTGAGCGCGTCGGGCGACGTCGTCGGCCTGGTTCTGCACCCCCTGAGCCTGCTCTCTCTCGAGCCGGCGGGTCGCTTCCCGCAGGCGATCCAGCGCCTGCTGTGCGTCGCCGGTATTACCGGTGCGCTCGTTCGCCGCGGCCCGCCGCATCGACTCGGCCGCCTCGCGGAGCTGCTCCGCCGCTTCCATCAGGTCGGGACGTGACTGCTCACGGGAGAGGCGCTCCAGTCGCCGGGCCTCCTCGAGGGCTTCTTCCGCCATCTGCCGCTGTCCGCCGCCACCGGCCCCGCTCTGGACCTGGCTCGCCATGGACTGGCGCAGCCGCTCGTTCTCGCGCTCGAGCCGACGCGCGAGCTCACGAACCCGGTCGATCGTCTCGTCCACCTCGGTCGCGGCCTGCTGCTGTGCACCGCGCTGGACGGTCTCGTACTGGTTGCGCATCTGGTCGAGCTCGAGGCCGAACAGGTCCGCCAGGTCCTGAGCCGACGGGCCCATGCCGGAGCTGCTGCTGCCACCGGATCCCCCCTGGGCACCCAGTGAAACCTGTACTTCGCGGAACGCCGCTTCCACACGCTGAAGGTGCACGAGCGCTCGCTGCTCCGGGGGCAACGCGTCATCTGGAGACATCCGCGTCAGCTCATCCACGGCTTCTTCCATCGCTTCCGCGGCCTGCGGCAGCGACTCGGCGATGGCATCGAACGAGCTGTCGCGCACCGAGCCGCGATTGCGCAGACGCTCGGCGAGCGTCAGCGCCTGACGGCGGAGCGCGGCCTGAGCGGCGGCGAGCGCCTCCATGTTCTGCCGGAAGTCGACGTCACTGAACGTCTCGCGGTCGCGTACCACGTTGAAGGTGGCCGAGATCAGCTCGCGCTGCCGCTGTGTCAGCTCGTCTCCTGAAGGCTCCTCTTGCTGCCCTCCACCGCCGCCGCCCCCGCCTGGCTGGTCCGCCTGACGGTACTCGAGACCGAACGGTCGGATCTCGACGAAGTACATATCGCTCGAGATGGGCTTCCGCGGCTCCGGTCCGACGTCGACAGTTCGAGCATGGTACGCGATGAAGTCACCGGCCTGCAGATCCAGCTCCTCGAGATAGAACGTGTGCCCTGCGGAGACCTCCGGCATCGGCCGCGCGGCATAGAGCGGAAGGGTCTGCTCCGGTCCGCCGTTGACGCTGTAGACGAGCTCGAGCTCTCTGATGCCGAAATCGTCGGTCGCGCGGGCCTCGAGATAGACTTCGTCGACGAGCGTGACCTTGATGTCGCGGCCGGGATCGTCGAAGACCACACGCGGCTCCGCGTCGTCCATCACCTCGATCAGATATTCCGGTGAGGCGGTCACCGACTGCGAGCTGTCGGCTTGTAGCTCGATGTGGTAGAGCCCGTCTTGCCGGACGCTGAACTCGCCCGTCAGCGCTCCGTCCTCCGCGACGGTCAGCTCCACCGGCTGAGCGCCCTCCAGGGCGATGCTCCCGGTCAGTACCGGCATCGTCGGCGTCGCCCGCAGGCGCACGCGGGTGCCGACGGGGGCGAATATGTCACCGCCATCCTCGATCGTCTGCGGTTCGAGTCCGGTGTACTCCGGAAAGATCAGCTCCACCTGCATCTCGCCGACGTATGGCAGATCCAGAACGTCGACGCGATAGACCGGCGAACGGACACCCTGCGATTCCACGTAGTACTCGGTCGAATCGGCGACGTTGAAGAGCCTGAGCTCAAAGCTCCCATCCTCGGCACCCATCATCGGGATGCGGTCGAATTCCTCGGTGCCGATCGAACGAGCGTAGAGATCGACGTCGGGGCCGGCGAAGCCGAAGAGCTCGGCGGTCACGGGGAGGTCGGCGCCACGCGCCACGGCGGTGTCTCCCGGCGCCACCGCCACGCGCATGACGTCGGCGGCCTGCGCAACGGGGAGCGGAAGGAAGAGGGCGCGTGCGCCGAGGCGGACGAAGTTCGGAGAGAGAAGGAAAAGTAGCAATCCCACCGCGACCACACCGCCGATGAGCCCGGCGGACTGCGTGAGGCTACCGGATTCGAGACGCCGTCCAGCTTCTACCTTGCGGCACCTCTGTACTGCGGTCTCGATCGTCCTGCGTGCCAGTCCGGGCGAGATGTCCGGATCCGCACCCCCCGCGGCGAGCGCGCTGACGAGAGAGAACCGCAGCGACGGCTCCCGCTCTTCCAGATAGAGCGCAACCTGCTCGTCGGTTACCCGCTTCCACAATGGAGGAAGAACGAGTGCGACGAGCAGCGCGACGAAGAGGATCGCGAGCGCCACCCGGGCCGTGACGACGACGGGCGCTGCGAAGCCGAACTCGCCGACGGCGAACGCGGAGAGAAGGAAGGCAACCAGCAGCGCGACGCCGAGGGCCGCCAGCCCTCGTAGCGCGAGCTTCAGCCGCCAGCGTCGGCGGACCTGCCCGACAACCTCGACCAGCTCACGATATTCCTTCGTATCTGTCGCCTTGCGCTCCATCACGTCCCCCTTGCACTCGTTCCTCACCGACGGCGCGCAGCCCTATGCGGCGTACCTCGGATTGTTGTTGTTGCTGTCGTCGGCTGACTTGCGGCCCAGCCCTACCCACAGGGCCCCGGC
>JBBDRR010000206.1:0-3275 GCA_040905395.1 Gemmatimonadota bacterium | reverse complement strand
CGACCGGCGGCGCGTAGTGCATCGACGGGTCGCCGTACGGTCCGAGCAGGATCGGCACCCCGTCCTCCAGCAGCAGCGTACGCGACGATCGGCGGGGCGGGAGGCCGCGAAAGCCGACGTTGAGGTTCAGCCCGTACGGGTCTTCGTCCGCCGTGTGGAGGCCCGGTACGGTGCGGAGCGCGTCCATCACCGAAAGCGGAGCGCGCTGATGGAGCACCGTCTCGCCGAGGATCGCCGTCGCTCCGGGTACGGTGGCGATGTCGTCGCGGGTAACACCGGTCACCGTGACCGCCGGGAGCTCGTAGGGAGCCCGCTCCAGGACGATGTTGAGCGGCTCCGCGCGCTCCACGGCCGGCACCCTCACCTCGGTCGTACGGTAGCCGCGTGCCTCCGCGACGACCCGCCAGCCGGCGGCGTCCGGCACGTCCAGCCTGTAGCGTCCGTCCGCGCCCGAAACCGTCACCGAGGCGCCGACGCTCAGCGTCGCGTCGGAGATCGGATAGCCCTGCGGATCGGTCACCCTCCCGCGCAGCTCCGTCATACCCGCCTCCTGCGCCGCCACGGTCCCGGCGGAGACGAGTAGCAGGCCAGCGACGAGACTTGCCCACACGCTCGAACCCCTCACGAAAATATTTCCCATCGATTTGTTGTCGTCTCTCATGGAGGTGGAATCCGCTGTCACACGAGCCTCACGACGTGGTTCTGCTTCTTCCCCTTCCGCAGCAGCAGCACCTGCCCTTCGATCGCCGAGCCGGTCCGAACGCGAAGATCGGGACTCTCGAGCCGGTCGCCATTAAGGTACACCCCTCCGCCCGAGATCAGGCGCCTGGCCTCGCCCTTCGACCCCGCGACGCCCGTTTCGGCGAGAAGATCCACGATCGAGAGTCCCTCGCCCTCCAGCCGGCCAGCGGGCAGCTCGGTCGAAGGAACGTCGGAGAACACGTCGAGCAGCTCGGCCGCACCGAGCTCGGGGGCGGGGACGCTGCCGAAGAGGACTCCGGTCGCGCGCTCCGCCCGGGCGAGCCCTTCATCGCTGTGAACCATACGCGTCACCTCGGTCGCCAGGCGACGCTGGCCGGTTCGCGCCGCCGGGTCGGTCTCGTGCTCCGCCAGGATGCCGACGATCTCGTCGACAGGAATGAAGGTGAATCCCTTCAGGTACTTCTCCACGTCACGGTCGTCCGTGTTCAGCCAGAACTGATAGAAGCGGAAGGGCGACGTGCGCTCCGGATCGAGCCAGACGGCGCCCGCCTCCGTCTTGCCGAACTTCTGACCGGTCGAGGTGGTGACCAGCGGGAAGACGATCCCGTGCGCCTGACGCCCACGGGTCTTGCGGATCAGCTCCATGCCCGCTGTGATGTTTCCCCACTGGTCACTTCCGCCGATCTGGAGAGAGGTGCCGTGGCGATCGGCCAGGACGAGATAGTCGTAGGCCTGCAGGAGCATGTAGCTGAACTCGGTGACCGAGAGTCCGTCCTCCTGCTCGATCCTCCGCGAGACCGATTCTTTCGCCAGCATGTAGTTGATGGTGAAGTGCTTCCCTGTCTCGCGCAGGAACTCGATGAGGCCGAGCGCCCCCAGCCAATCGTAGTTGTCGATGACCCGTGCGGCGTTCTCGCCCTCGAAGTCCAGGAACTTCCCGAGCTGTCCCCGGATCTTCGCCACATTCGACTCGACCTGCTCGCGCGTGAGGAGCTGTCTCTCCTGGGTCTTCCCACTCGGATCCCCGATCATCCCCGTCCCGCCACCTGCCACGGCGATCGGCCGGTGACCGGCGCGCTGCAACCGGGCCAGTCCCAGCAGTGGGAAGAGGTGGCCGACGTGCAGGCTGGACGCTGTCGGGTCGAAGCCCGCGTAAGCGGTTACGGGCCCGGCTTCGAGATGTGCCTGAACCCCCTCGCTGTAGCTGTGAACGAGGTCGCGAGCGGAGAGGTCGGTGAAGAAGGACATGAGGGCTATCGGCTATCGGCTATCGGCTATCGGCTACGGCGGCTCGCTCCGACGCTGACGAGTGACGACACCGCTCCGAAGATTCCCGCACAACCTAGCACCTCGTCCGCCGGGGGGGGAGACTCCGGTCGGATGCGGAGAGAGCCGTCGGCCGACCCCCCATCGGTCTTTAGCCGATAGCCGATAGCTGGTAGCCGATAGCCATTTCAACGGCCCCGCCCCCATGGATAAGTCGACCATAGTCCAGGGAACGGATCGTGCGCGCCGGGACGCTGTAATAGAGCCGACGAGAATCGCTGGCGATGGGACCGAGTTGGAGGAGGTGGGATGGGGAATCGGAACGACGGCATCGGGGATCTCGTCCGTGGCGCGCTCGCCGGACTCGCGGCGACCTGGGTCATGGGCCAGGTTACCAGCTATCTGTACGAGCACGAGGACGAGGAGGCGCGGGAACGGGAGGATGACGCACGCGGCGGGAAGACCGCCTTCGGGATCGCCGCGGAGAAGGGAGCCGCTCTCGCCGGAATGGAGCTCTCGGACCGGGAAAGGGCACGAGCCGGCTCCGCGGTCCACTGGGCGCTGGGCGCTGGGGCCGGCGCCGTTTACGGGGCACTCCGCGGCCGGGTACCGCTCGCCGACGCCGGTGCGGGACTGGTCTATGGCGGTGCGTTCTTTCTCGCCGTCGACGAAGTCGGCAATACCTTGCTCGGCCTGACACCTGACCCGCGTTCGTTCCCCTGGGAAGCCCACGCGCGCGGCCTGGCCGGTCACCTCGTGTTCGGTCTGACTGCCGAGATGAGCCTGCGGCTGCTCGACTCCATCCGTCGATGACGGACCTCCCGCTGCCCCTGCCGTTCTCCGGCTTCGCGAGTGAGGACCGTCGTCCCCTTCCGGCGAGGAGGCTGGATCCGTGGACGCGATGCCGCGCCAACCCGATCGTTCCTTCCAGGCGGAACCGCCAGCCGGCTGACGATATTGGGAGGCTGGAGCGCTCGGCCACGCCGGACTCTATTTACGGGAGGGGTTTGCGACGACATCTCCCGATGGCGCGCTCCCTGCACCGGCTCCGCGCCGAAAGTAACGTCAACAAGGAGTCCTGATGTCGGTAAATTCGCTCCTCGGTTCGCCGGCCGAGGTGCTCGCCGGGCGCTATGTCGAGGTGAGGGCTTTCACGGAACGGCTCTGCGACGGCCTCGCGACGGAGGACTACGTCGTCCAGTCGATGCCCGACGTGAGCCCCACCAAGTGGCACCTGGCCCATACGAGCTGGTTCTTCGAGACCTTCGTCCTCCGACCGCACGCCCCCGACTACCGGCCGATCGACG
>JBBDRR010000205.1:0-19971 GCA_040905395.1 Gemmatimonadota bacterium | reverse complement strand
TCCGCGGATAGAGCGCGCGCTCCTGAGCGGCGAGCGTCTCATACCGTTGGACGAACTCCGCATCACCGGTGATCAGGTAGCCGCGGCGGGCAGAGCTCTGTCGGGCGACGAGGTACTCCACCTCGGCGATCAGGTCGCGCGCCGGCTCTCCGATCTCATCGATCTCTGCCTGCAGGAAATCGAGCCGCCCCTGCACCGAGATCGGTACGATGAGGAGCGCCAGCAACGCCACGATGACGAACGCCGAGGGCAGCAGGCTCGACCAGCCCTCCCGGACATCCTGTATCCCCGCGTTCACGGCGGCGAAGCGGTCGCGCTCACTCATCGCGCGAGGCCGAAACCCAGGGCGGGATGATTCCGTAGTGATGCTCGGAGCGAATCTCTCGACCTTTCAGGAGATATCAAATGAGCACGTATGGAAATGGGAGCGGAATGCTCGGCAGAATCGGGACCTGGTTCGTGATCGGCGTCGTCGCGATCGTGGCTCTGAAGGTCGGGCTGGTCGTCGCGGCGTTCACGATCCGTCTCGGATTCGTCGCGCTCTTCACCCTCGGTCCGATCCTGCTGATCGGCTGGTTGGTGATCAAGGCGCTGCGTTACCTGACCCGTGAGCGGGGCGAGATGGTGATCTGATGTAGAGGAAGGGCCGCAGCGAGAGAGGGGTCTGATGGATGGCCCCCTCTCTCGCCGTCCCTCAGCGGTAGGGCCGTGTGATCAGACGCCGCTGGGGCCGCCGAGCGGATCCTCCGGCTTCTCTGGAGAGGCGTCCGTCGTCCCCGTCCCGGAACCGCCTTCCGTTTGGGAACCCGGCGCGCCACCCTCTGCCGTGCCGCGATTCGCGCGGGATTCCAGGTCGACCCGCACCTCCTCCAGCTTCGCCTGCATGCGGCGCAGGAGCGAATCCATTCTCGGCTGAACATCCGACAGAATGGAATCCACCCGCGGCTGCGCCTCGCGCATCTTCGCGTCCACCTTTGGTTTGAGGTCGGAGAGCGCCGAATCGACCGTCGCGTCGAGCTCGTCGAGCGCCTTCCTCACCTTCGGCTTCAGATCCTCGATCGCCCGCTCGAGCTTCGCCTGCAGGTCGTCGAACGCATCCCGCCGGTTTCCTCCGCCCTCACCCTGATTCTGGCTATCCATCTCTCATCTCCTCTGCACGGGTCGATTCTGGATCGTCTGATCCCCCACTGTCCTACGCCATTCATCACAATGCGGTTTCAGGACGCGTGCCGCGAGGCACCATTCGCGGCGAGGGGGAATTCCGAGACCGCAATGGAGGGGGAGAGCCCGGAAACCCCGAATACGGGCGGCCGAGGCCTCCAATATGGCCGCGAGACCGCGGGTAATCAATTCGGATGGCCCTCAGGCGCTCAGAGTCGCGGCAGCGGATTTGGACCGGGTGTACCCGTCCATACCCAGGCCGAGCAGAAGCGTTGCCGCCACGATGACCGCACCGGTCCAGAACGGTACGCCCACGCCGAGGTTGTCCCATGCCCAGCCGGCCCAGAGCGGCCCGATCACTCTCGCCATGCCACCGAAGGTCTGCTGCACACCCATGTAGAGACCGCGCTCGTGCCGACTGATCACCCGGGAGAGCAGCGAGGTGATGCAGGGGAAGGTGAACGCGGTTCCGATCGGCACCAGCGCGACGGCCAGTGCTAGCGTGAGATAGCTGTGCGTGAATGGGATCGCGGCCAGCCCGGCCGCGAGGATCACCGTACCCATCCTGGAGAGTCGGGCCTCGCCGAAGCGGTCGACGACCGGGCCGAGGATGGCGGCTCGGGTGAGAACCGAAATCGCTCCGATGTACATGAAGAAGTACCCGATCGTCTCCTCGTCGACGTCGAAGCGGATGGCGAGGAAGAGCGCGAGGATGGCGGTCATCCCCTGGAATGCGCCCATCGCCAGGGCGTAGATCCAGATGAGACGCGACGCTGGCTCGCCCGACCTGCGGATGACGCCGAGCACGGCCTCACGCGAGCGCTGCACCTTGAACCCCGCGGATGCGGCGCTGTTCACGTCATGGGATTCGCGGAGGAAGCGCCAGGCGAAGAGCATGTTGAGGGCGCAGAGCGCCGCCGCCAGCAGCCCCGGCGCCTCGCGGCCCCACTGGTAGCTGAGCGATCCCAGCACGGGCCCGATCGCCACGCCGAGGTTCGTCGCCGCCGAGATCCAGCCGAGGCTGCGCGCGCGGTTCTCCGGCTCGGTGGCGTCCGCGACGTACGCCTGGATCACCCCCGTCGTCCCTCCGCCGGCCCCTTGCACCAGGCGGGAGAGAAGCAGGACGAGAATGGTGCCGGCGTAGCTGAAGATCACGTAGGCGACGGCCGAGAAGCCGAGCCCTACGAGTAGCGCCGGCCGCCTGCCGTAACGATCGGAGACTCGCCCCCAGAGCGGCGCACTGATCAGCTGGGCGACCGCGTAGGAGGAGACCAGCACGCCGACCACCATCCCCGCCCCACCGAGCTCCACCGCATAGAACGGGAGCAGGGGAAGCACCATCAGGAGCCCCACCATGTCCACGAACGCGGTGATCATAAGAACGATGAGTTTGCCCAGACTTCCCCCCCCAGGATGAGCCGGCCGAAGTGCGGCTGTCGATGACCAGCAGAATCTAATCCCGCGTACCGAATGGGTCACCCGGCGACGAGCGGTCGTCGTGTCGGCGGGCCGACCGGCGGCGCCGCTACGCCCTCGCGCGGCTTGTCAGGGGGTGTGGAGAGTCACAGATTCATCGCCCTCGCGATGAACCCCCAACGCGCCCCGCAATGACGACGAGCCCCTATGGATCCTGACGCACACGTTCGAGAGCTCCTTCGCCGCGACGTCCGGGTCGACGAGTACCACGAGATCAGGGAGCTGTGGAAGCGGCACTCGATCGCCGAGGACGCGCGCGACATACCCGGACTGATGTCGACGCTGACCGAGGACTGCGTCTACGAGGTGCTGCCTGGGGGTCACACCTGGCGGGGGCATGCGGGCGCGACGCAGTTCTATACGCAGCTCCTGACCGCTTTCCCGGACATCCATTTCGCGCTCACGAACATCGTCATCGGCCCGCAGGGTGTTTTCGAGGAGGCGCTTGTCACCGGCACACACCGAAAGGAGTGGCTCGACCAGCCGGCGACGGACGAGGCGGTGGAGTTCACGGTGATCATCTTCTTCCCCTGGGATCCGCAGCGAAAGCTCTTCCTCGGGGAGCGGGTTCACTTCCACGGCGCCGCGGCCGGAGTTTTCGGCCCCGCACCCCAGAACCGACCCTGACCGTGGCGTACACCGGAGGACGGAGCCACGGGACATCGTCCGCTCGGACTCCCTGGTCGAGGGTGTCCGGCGCCGATCCATCCCGTCGGGACCGATGACCGACGCTCCTCCACCGATCGGAGTACCCGCCGCCGGGCGAGCCGACGGGGGCTCCACCGACACCGGCGACTACGCACTGGTGATGACGGGCGGCGGAGCACGTGGTGCCTACCAGGTCGGCCTGCTGCGCTTCCTCGCCCGGAACTACCCGGATCTGCGCTTCCGCATCATCTGCGGAGTCTCCGCCGGCGCGGTCAACGCGGCACACCTGGCGCAGCACCACGGCACGTTCCCTCAGGCCGTCGAGGAGCTCGCGAATCTCTGGCAGGAGCTGCTGCCGGAGACGGTCTTCCGGGTCGATTCCTCCTCGCTGGTGTGGAACGTCGTCCGATCCGCAATGCAGCTGCTCGCGGGCGGCACCACGACGCCACGGATCCGCGGTATGGTCGACACGGAGCCACTCGGCGACCTCCTGTCCGAGGCGATGGCTCCGATCGAGGGAGAGCTGACGGGGATTCAATACAACCTCAATCGCGGCGTTCTCAGCGCCCTGGCGATCAGCACGACCAGTTACACCACAGGTCAGTCGATCACCTGGCTGCAGGGGCGCGACATCGAGACGTGGGAGCGACCCAATCGACGCGCCATCAAGACGAAGATCGGCGTGCCGCACGTGATGGCCTCCTCGGCGCTGCCGGTCTTCTTTCCAGCGATACAGATCGACCAGGCGTGGTACGGCGACGGCGGCATGCGACTCAGCGCCCCGCTTTCTCCCGCGCTCCACCTGGGCGCGCACAAGATCCTGGCGGTATCGAACCGCTACGTCCGGTCGCAGGCGGAGGCCGGCCGGGTGGAGGTCGTCGGCTACCCGCCGCCCGCCCAGGTTCTGGGCGTACTCTACAACGCCGTGTTTCTCGACCTGATCGACCAGGACGCGCTGCGACTAGACCGGATGAACCGGATCCTCCGGCAGGTCCCGGAGGAGGGTCGCGACGGGATGCGCGTCGTCGACCTGCTGGTCCAGCGGCCGTCGCGCGACCTCGGCCGGCTCGCCCGCTACTACGAGCCGCGCCTTCCGAGCACCTTCCGCTTCCTCACCCGTGGCTGGGGCACTCGCCAGACGACCAGCCCCGACATCCTCAGCATGCTGATGTTCCAGCCCGACTACATACGCCGTCTCATCGAGCTCGGCGAGGCGGATGCGAACGCGCGCGCAGCCGAGATCGACGCGTTCCTGAAGGCCTGAAGACCGCAGCAACGCGCTGCTTCTACTCCGCACGTCGCAGCCCTGCCGGACGCCGCTCCAGGCATACTTCTCGCACGCTTGCTCCCTGTTCAGTCGGATCCGACGCCACCTCCCGCCTCCAGCGATACGACGCTGCTTCCGCTGGAGTCCGATACGGTCGACGTCGAAGACATCTGATGGCATTGGAACGCGGGAAGGAGCACGACAATGGCACGGTACGAGAGGGAGTTCAGCGGGATGCCCGCCTATTTCAGGGGTGCGCAGGGGATGGATCCGAACTACGTGGAGGGCTACCACGGCATGCGGATGCAGGGCGGCCGGGGCCGCGCGGCATACGGCGCGCACCGGTACCAGCAGCGTGAAGACCTCGGGACGGAGGGCGGGTACGGTGGAATCCATGGGCGTGGCGGCGCCGAACGCTATCCGCGGCTCCACCCCGAGTGGGAGGAGAGCGGAGGCGTGCGGGATCCCTACCGGAACCGCGGAATGATGCAGGACTTCAACTCGCGCAGCCCGAGCTTCGCGCGGCCGCCGTCCCGTTATGACCGGGAGATCGACGAGCGGCAGCGATTCCTTCCCGAGCGACAGTGGATGCCCCGAGGAACGTATCGCCCGGGGTATACGAACCGCGGGATCACCGACGCGGGGTACAGCGAGGGATGGGCGTTCGGCCCGATGCGGGGCGCGCGCTGACGCTCGCCAGCCGCCGGCCCGCCGTGGCCGTCGCTCCGCTTTGCGGCACACCGCGATCAGGAGAGCGGCAGCGCCTCCCCGGACACTCCCGCGCCGAGCACTTCCTTCACGGTCCGCGCAAGAACGCTCGGTGAGAACGGCTTCTCGAGAAAGGTGCTCCCCTCCGCCAGCAGACCGTTGCGCGCCACGGCCTCCTCGGCGTAGCCGGACATGAAGATGACCTTCAGATCCGGCCTGTGCTCGAGAAGGGTCGCGGCCAGACCCTCGCCGCCCATCCGGGGCATGACCAGGTCCGTGACGAGGAGATCGATCGCGTAACCATGCTCCTCGGCGATCTGGAGCGCCTCGACGCCGTCCTCCGCCTCGAGCACCCTGAAACCGCTGCGCCGCAGCACGATCCCCGCGAGCGTGCGGAGCACGGATTCGTCCTCGGCGACGAGCACCGTCGCGGCGCCGCACTCGCCCTCGGCGCACGACGGCGTCGTTGCACCGGTGGCGCTGCCGGGCACGGCTTGCGTCCGCGGCAGATAGATGGTGAACGTCGTCCCCTGCCCGGGACGGCTTTCCGCGTGCACGTAGCCGCCCGTCTGCTTGACGATTCCGTAGACGGTCGACAGCCCCAGCCCCGTGCCGTTGCCGACCGGCTTGGTCGTATAGAACGGCTCGTAGATTCGGGGAAGGACATCGGCGGTGATGCCGCAGCCGCTGTCCTCGACGGCAAGCGTGGTATAGATCCCGGGCGGCAGCTTGAAGTCGCCGAAATCCTGGTGCGAATCGACGGTACGGTTCCCGGTCTGAACGCCGAGGCGGCCGCCGTCCGGCATCGCGTCGCGCGCGTTCAGGACGAGGTTCATCAGGACCTGCTGGAGCTGCCCGGGATCGGCATGAACGCGTCCCGCCGCGGGCTCCAGCGCGCTCGTGAAGGTGATGTGCGCGCCGATCAACCGCTTCAACATGCCCTCCATTCCAACGATGACGGCGTTGAGGTCGAGCACCTCGGGCTGGAGAACCTGCTTCCGGCTGTAGGCGAGAAGCTGCCGGGTCAGTCGCGCGGAACGTTCGGCGGCGTTGCGTATCTCACCGAGGTGGGCGCGGCCCGGACCGGCGGGCTGCACCTCTTCCTCGAGAAGGTTGGCAAACCCCTGGATCGCCATCAGCATGTTGTTGAAGTCGTGCGCGATTCCACCGGCGAGCTGTCCGACCGCCTCCATCTTCTGCGCCTGGAGCAGCTGCTGCTGGCTCTCGCGGAGCGCCGCTTCCGCTTTCATCCGCTCGGTGATGTCGAAGAGCGAGCCCTGGAGCGCCGCCAGTTCGCCCGAGCGGTTCCGCAGCCCGGTGATCTGGAGGATGACGAAGAGCGACTCGCCGTCGGCCCGAACCAGCTCGGTCTCGTGCTGAATCGTCCCGCCTCCGGTGCGCACCCGCTCGACGAGAGCCTCCCATTCCGTCGGATCGCGGTAGAGCTCGGCGACGTTGGCCGCCCTCAGCGAGTCCGGCGAGCCGTAGCCGAGCAGCCGTGCGAGCGTGTGGTTCACCTCGAGCAACGTTCCGCCGACACCGGCGACGAAGTCGCCGCTCAGGTGCGCGTCGAACAGACGTCGATACCGCTCCTCGGACGCCTGGAGGTCGTCGAAAAGGCGGGCCTTCTGAAGCGCGAGGGAGGTGATCTGCGCGATCTGCACGAGGATCGCCTCCTCGCCGTCGCTGAACGTCTCGGGCTGCTTCCCGAAGAGCTGCAACGAACCGCTCGCCCCGCCGAGTAGATCCACGAGAGGTACGACGAGCAGGCCGCCGGTGAGGTAGTCACGAAGGTTCTCGCCGATTCCGGCATACTGCGGGTCAGCCGCGATCTCCTCGAGCCCGAGCCGCACCGGGTGTTCGAGCTGATCGAGCCGGTACAGCCACTTCGCCGAGCGCTCGTCGAGGCCGTCGTCCCCGCAGAGGTGTACGAGCGCCCCGCCGTCCCGGCGAGGGTCGACGATGCTACCGCGGGCGAGGCGGGCACCGAGGATTCGCATGGCGTGGCCGGTCGCCACCTCCAGGATCTCCTCCAGTCCCTCGGCCGAATGGATCGCGACGGACGCGTGGCTCAGCTGCTGAAGCTGCTCCACCTGCGACGCCAGGGCCGCCGCGAACCGGCGCAGCTCCGTGACGTCGTGCGCCGTTCCGATCATCCGCAGAGGCGAGCTTCCGTCCTCGGCCACCACCTCCGCACGGCAGTGCACCGCCCTGATCCCGCCGTCCGGCCGCACGATGCGGCACTCGAGCTCGAGGCAGATCGGTGTCGCCAGTGCCTGCTCGATGCGCCGCTCCACGAACGAGCGGTCGTCCGGGTGGATGATGCCGAGGAATGCCTGGTAGCTTGGATCGAACGCGCGACCGTCGTAGCCCGCGATGCGGAACATCTCGTCGGACCACGACATGTCGTTGGCCGGTACGTCCCACTCCCAGCTGCCGAGCTGCGCGATCTGCTGCGCATCGGCCAACTGCTGTTCTCGTCGGGCGAGCGCCTCTTCGGTCTCCTGGCGCTCTCTGGCGAGCTTACTACTCGGAATTTTAATCGTGGGCATCGCGGCGTGTACGGCGGGGTCAGGCTGGCAGACGCTGGAAGCTACCGCGGCGCGGGTCGGGTGTCTAGATTCGCCGGCAGAGGCGGCGAGTTTCCAGTTTTTAGTTTTGAGTTTTTAGTTATGGCGCCAAGCCGCTATCGGCCGTCCGGCCGACCGCCGCAACTCAAAACTCAAAACTAAAAACTGGAAACTTCCGCTAGCCCTCTCCCCGCCCACGGCGTGTTCGCGACGAGGGATTCGGCGAGCTCCTCGTAGACACGGCGGGTTTCGTGGCGGAGGCGGGCCGGCTGGTCGGAGTGAGGCTCTAGCGCCGCACGGATGCGCTCGGAGAGGCTGCCGGTCTCCACGATCTGCGCGGCGAGCGGGAGGTAGTGGGCTTCGTCGCGGCGAATGCCGGGCTCGGCGATTGCCAGGAACGCGCGAAGACAGTCACGGGCGGAGGCCCGGCCGTCGGCATCGCGGGGTACCATGCCCTCCAGGTGGGGGGCGTGGACGCGGGCACGACTGCCCCGGCAGATGGTGGCCCGGAAATCATCCAGCAGCACCTCGTGCGGCGGGAACAGCAGCTTCCCCGTGAGGATCCGCCGGGTGTAGTGCCGGAGGAGCGTCCGGACGAGTACTGCGATGGCGATGTCCAGCTTGACGCACTCCTGCATGTCGAGCACTCGAACTTCGAGAGCGCGGCGCGAGAACTTGAATACCGCACCACGGGCGTTGAAGAAATCGTGCTTGAGCGGCTCCGCCCCCGGATAGCGGTCCAGCGCCCGATACATCGGCTGCAGAACGGTGCGGCGGTAGTCGCTGAGGCTCTGAATGTACTCGGGCAGGATATCACCTTGCGATTCCGGCACCGCCGCCTGATGCCGGTAGATCCACTCCATCCGGTTGTCGACGGCCTCTTGGAGAGCCCCGTCGAACATCGGGGAGCTGGCGGCGATCGCTGGAAGATAGGGGATGACCAGGGCCGAGGCGTTGTGCATCGCCACCGCCTCGGGACCGCGGCCCATCGGCAGGTTGAGGTGCGCCGCGTGCACGTTCATCCACCCGTGCGTACGCAGATCGAAGATCTCCGCATACGCTTCGTAGACCCGCCGACCGGAGCGCCGCCAGAGCCTGCCGTGCGCGGGGTCCATCCACGGGTGCATGCCCGTCGGAAGAAGGCGCGCGCCGAACTCCTCGCGTAGCAGACTGGAGAAGCGGCGGACACCCTGCACCAGCAACTCCTCCGCCTTCGCCAAGCTTCGCGTGGGCGTGAGGGTCTTCACCTCGAAGACGTGATCGGCGATCTCGTTGGAGAAGGCGACTCCACCCAGGTCCACGTCAGACGTCGGCCGGCCCGCGATCAGACGGAAGGCGTCCTCGACTGCGGAGAGCGGGTTGAAGTCGCCGTCCACCACCGCGTACTCGAGCTCCATGCCGGCGACGGAGAACGGGCGGTAGTGCTTGCGCGCGCGGCGCTGCTCCTTCGGCGGCGCGTCGGGCTCGCGCGGCCGCTCTTCGATGCGTCGGACGAAGTAGTCGAGGATGTCACGGTAGAGGAGGTCGCCATCTGCGGTATCGTCCTCGCCCTGGTCGAGGTTGGGGTTGTCGTTGATCTCGATCACGACGGGTCCGGCCGGCGTCTCCTTGATGTCGACGCCGTACAGTCCACGACCGATCAGGGCCGCGGCGCGTTTCCCCAGCTCCACGACCGTGCGAGGCGCCTTCTCCCGGGGAACCGCCTGCACCCGGCCGTAGCGCGGACCATCGCCATCGTCCGACCGGATCTGCCAGTGGCCCTCCGCCATGTAGTACCGGGCGGTGAAGAGCACCTGCCCGTCGAGCAGCGTGACGCGCCAGTCGAACTCGGTCCGCAGGAACTCCTGAGCGATGAGCAGGGGTGAGCGCCGGAACATCTCACCCGCGACCTCCGCGTAGCGGCGTTCGTCCTCGACCTTGTGGACGGCCGCGGAGAAGGAGCCGTCGGGGAGCTTCACGACGAGCGGGCTGCCGAGCTCCGCGATCTCCCGCCAGGGCGTCCGCGAGGAGATGATCATCGTCCGCGGAGTCGGAATCCCTTCGCGGCGAAGCAGCTCCTCGAGGAAGACCTTGTTGCTGCAGCGGATGATCGATTGCGGGTCGTCGATAACCGGCATGTCCAGCATCTCCGCCCGGAGCGCGAACTGGAAGGACGGTTCCCGCACGCCGGTGAGCGTTCGAATGAAGAGCGCGTCGTACTCGCCGAGCCGCTCGATCTCGTCGATCTCGAGCCGATGGACGTAGAGGTTCATCGTCGCGGCGAGCCGCTCCAGATGCTCGATCGTCTCCGGGGTGGAAGGGGTGAACGGGTCGTCCTCCTCATACAGTACGGCGATCGATGCGCGCTTCGTCTCCATGGGTGGAGCTTCGCCGTCGACCGCCGTGGGACCCTCGGCCAGCAGGGAGCCGATGAGCCGGTTTCGTTCCCCCTCCGACATTCGCTTCAGGGGGACGGGCTCCGCGTTCGCTACCCACCACTCGCCGCCCTTCCGGGCGAAGGAGAGCCGCAGGACGGGGATCGGCCACGCCCGGTAGGCGGCCGCCGCGGCCCGTTGGAATTCGTCCTGCACTGCGACGCCGAAGATGACGAGCGTTTCCGCAACCTGGCCGCCGACGGGGTCGGCGGGCTTCCAGCTCTTCATCTCCGCCACGTCGAGCGTGGGAATGCCGGCTTCACGGAGCACTCGGAAGAGCCCGAACGGCTCCGAGAGCTCCTCGAGCGCTTCGACCGCGGGGAGCACCCGGTGCCCCCTCGCGTCGGCGACGAGCGACACGTAGTAGCCCTTGCTGCGGTAGCGGTACGACCGGCAGAGGTTCACCACCGTCGTCACGGAGCCTACCGCGCCGCTCGAAGTCAGGTACTGATCCGCGCTCATCACGCGCTCGCCCAGCTCCGGCATGTCGGCCGCGTCGGACGTCACCACGATGAAGTCGGTGCTCACGCCTCGCCCTCCTCCTCGGGCCGCCAGAGTTCGAGCAGCACCGCGTCGTAGGTGAGGTCGCCGAGCAGGATCGAGTTGATCAGCTTGTGCGCATCCACGACCAGCCGGCCGTCCTGGGTGGCGGGGATGTGCGCCGATGGATCGCGCACGACGAAACGACGGCCCCAGTGCTCGTAGCCCGTGATGACGACGAAGTGGCCGATCGGATCGCCGGCGACATCGTCGTCGATGAGGTCGTGCGTCACAGGATCGTGTCGCTCCCTGGAAAAGCCGTAGAGGTGAGTGGCCGAGAGCCCGGCCAGCACCGGATGGTTCCGGTTGAGGATCCGTTTCAGCAGCGCGGGCGTGAGCTCCTCGAACTCGAGATCTCCGCCCAGCTTCAGGAACTCGAGGTACGCCGTCGCGGACCGCCGGGCCTTCGTCCGCGCGAGATGCGGGATGCGCTGCCGGATCTTCTCGCCAAGCGCCTTCGAATCGAGCGCGCGCCAGGTCGGATCGAAGATGCGGAGGTCGTACGAGTAGAGCTTCGCGCGGAAGCCCCGACGAAGCCCCGCGACCCCGAGGAAGACGGCGAGCGTTCCGCCGTCCTCGTTTCTGTCGATCTCCTCCAGCACCGTCTCCAGCGGCAGAGCCAGGTCGAAGTACCGGTAGACCTTCAGCAGGCACGAGGGGCCGCACGTGACATCGTCCGGCTGCGAGAACTGCTCGAGCTGCAACTCGTGCGAGATGCGCGCGCGCTGCTTCTTTCGATCTTCCGGAATCGCTCTGGATGTCACGCCGGCTCCGTCCGCCGAATTCGTCGGAAACGCGCTACCCGGTCAGGCAAGCGTCATGCCCTGCAAGATGGGCCTGCCGGGTGGCGGTGCGGAAGGTCCCCGGCAACTTCCGGCACCGGTCGGGTGCCCGGAGCACCCGCCCCATGTTAGCTTCGATGGCATGTCACGCGAGCAACCCGGAGTCGACGAGGGAACGCTGACGAAGGTGCGGCCGGACACGCGGCAGCCCCGTCGCTACAAGGTCCTTCTGCACAACGACGACTTCACGACGATGCACTTCGTGGTCGCCGTTCTCGTACGCCACTTCCATAAGAGCGAGACCGAGGCGACGCGCATCATGCTGGAGGTCCACATGAAGGGGTTCGGCGTGGCCGGTCTGTACCCGCGGGACCAGGCGGAGACAAAGGTCGCGCAGGTGACCGCCGAGGCCGAGAAGGAGGGATTTCCCCTGCTCGTCACGATGGAGCCGGAGTAGCGCACCGATGAGCGAACCGATCCTGCGGCCAGAGGTCGAGCTGTCGATTCAACTCGCGATCTTCGAGGCCGCGCGTCGGCGTCACGACATGGCGGGGCTCGAGCATCTCCTCTTCGCCCTGCTTCACGACGACGAGACGAACGAGGAGCTGCGCCGCTGTGGGGCCGACGTGCCGGCTCTCGCCCGCCGCCTCGGGTCCTTCCTGGACGAGGAGATCGACACGGTAGCGGGCGAGGACGAGGTGAATCCGCTCCCGACGCTCGGTTTCCAGAGAGTCGTCCGGCAGGCAGTGCTGCAGGTGATGCGCGCCGGCCGGTCGGAAGTCACGGGGCTGCACCTGATCGTGGCGCTCTGGGGTGAGGAGGATGCTTTCGCCACTCACTTCCTGGAAGAAGCCGGCCTCAGCCGACTGGCGCTCGTGAAGCACCTCTCCCACGGACGTGGCGAGGGTTCGCGTCCGGCCGAGCGCGTCCTGATCCCGGCTGAGGGTGAGGAGAAGGAAGCGGCCGACGACGAGAAGGGAGCCCTGGCACGGTTCACCGTCGCCCTGCACAGGCTGGCCGCCGAGGGCCGCCTGGACCCGCTGATCGGCAGGGAGAAGGAGATCGGCCGCGCGGTTCAGGTTCTGAGCCGGCGCCGGAAGAACAACCCCGTCTTCGTGGGCGAGCCCGGCGTGGGGAAGACGGCACTCGTGGAAGGCCTCGCACGGAAGGTCCACGAGGGTGAGGTGCCCGCGCCGCTACGCGGTGTGGAGATCTACTCCCTCGACCTGGGCTCCCTGCTAGCCGGAACTCGCTATCGCGGCGACTTCGAGGAGCGGCTGAAGGCGGTCATCGAGGAGCTGCGGGAGAGGGAGGGGGCGATCCTCTTCATCGACGAGATCCACACCGTCGTCGGTGCCGGCCGCACGCAGGACGGCAGCGTGGACGCGTCCAACCTGCTCAAACCGGCGCTTGTCAGCGGCGATCTCCGCTGCATCGGCGCTTCGACGTGGGAGGAGTACAGGAGCTTCGAACGGGACCGGGCGCTCTCCCGGCGCTTCCAGCCGATCGAGGTGCTGGAGCCGTCCGTCGAGGAGACCGTCGAAATCCTCAATGGGCTGCGTGACCGCTACGAGGAATTTCACGGCGTGCGCTACTCCGACGAGGCGATCCGTGGGGCGGCCGAGCTCTCGCACCGGTGGCTCCACGATCGCCGGCTCCCCGACAAGGCGATCGACCTGCTCGACGAAGCCGGCGCCGCGGTGCGGCTCGCCGGTGCCGACGATGAGGACGACGACGACGATGAGGACGATGACGAACCGACGGTCGGACTGGAGGACGTCGAGCGCACGCTGGCCAGCCTCGCCCGGATTCCCCCCGCGAGCGCCAGCACCGACGACCGCGAACGGCTGCGGACACTCGAGGAGGAGCTGAAGCAGCGGGTCTTCGGACAGGACCCCGCCATCGAGCAGCTCGCCGCGGCGATCCGTCTGTCGCGGGCCGGGCTGCGCGACCCGCAGAAGCCGGTGGGATCCTTCCTGTTCACCGGCCCGACCGGCGTCGGAAAAACGGAGGTCGCGCGCAGCCTCGCGAGCGTGCTCGGCATCGAACTGATCCGGTTCGACATGTCGGAGTACGCGGAGCGACACACGGTCGCCCGGCTGATCGGCGCGCCGCCGGGCTACGTCGGATTCGATCAGCCCGGCCTGCTGACGGAGGCGGTGAACCGGACGCCACACGCCGTCCTCCTTCTGGACGAGATCGAGAAGGCGCACCCCGACATCTACAACCTGCTGCTGCAGGTGATGGACTACGGACGCCTCACGGACCACAACGGCCGCCAGGCCGACTTCCGCAACGTGATCCTCGTGATGACGAGCAACGTCGGTGCGGAGGCGCTGAGCCGGGAGCCGCCGGGCTTTTCACAAGCGCCGGTCGGGGAGGACGACCGCGCCTGGAAACAGACCTTTTCGCCCGAGTTCCGTAACCGCCTCGACGCGCGGATCTCCTTCGCGCCGCTCACCCTGCCGGTGATGGAGCGGATCGTCGGGCGGGCCGTGGACGAGCTGCGGGCGCTGCTCGCGAAGAAGGGCATCGAGCTGGAGATCTCCGACGGCGCGCGTCGATGGCTCGCCGAGAACGCGCTCGACTCGGCCGACGGCGCGAGGCCGCTCGCCCGCCTGATCCAGGAGCGCATCCGACGCCCGATCGGGGACGAGATGCTGTTCGGCGTGCTCCAGGATGGGGGGATGGCGCGAGTCGATACGGGAGGCGAGGGGCTGCGCGTGGAGTTCGAGGGGTGAGTTGCCGGGATCGCGAACGCCCACCGCGGATCTGCGCGCTTCTGGTGCCGGGAGCGGGAGGTGGGGATCCCTCGGCCCGTCGTCCCGAGCGCCAGCGAGTGATCTGCACGCTTTGCGACTCAGGAAGCCCGAGGTGCGGATCGACGGGAGTCCTCAGCGGAAACGGTACAGCTCCACGCGCGAGCGATCGATGGGATATCCTTCGATGGTGATCCGATTGCCGCGCCGCAGCCGTCGGAAGCGCTCGACCGTCGATCGTGAGGCGTCGTAGGGAAGAATCACCAGCACGGTCCCGCGGTTCATCCGCAGCTCGAACGAACCGGACCGATCGTCGATGCGGTACACCGTACCCGTGAGACGCTCCAGTCGAACGTTCCTCCCGACGCGATCCCCGCCTCGCCGGTCCTGAACACTCGCCTCTACGTAGATCAGGTTCGTGTACGGCGTGCCACGGCGATCGTTCTCGACGCGAACCCGGACCAGGTCGCCCCGCTCCAGGCTGCGAACGTCGTACCGGCGCTGCCGGTAGATCACCTGCGTCCGGCGGTCGTATCGCACCCGCTGCGCGCCGCCCCAGCCGGACTGGACCTCTATCTCCTGGCGGCGCTCGTCGATTCGCCGGACCTCGCCGCTGACGTCCCCCCCTCCCAGCACGCCGCCGGCGAGGATGTCGGCGAGCGACCCCAGACCGACGCCGGCGCACCCAGGGACACCGACCAGGAGGAGCGAGAGGGCCAAAACAGGAATTGCGGCCCGTGATAATTTGGCCATGCTGAAGAACCTCTGGATCTGGAGACACACCGAATCGTGCACCTATCCTGGGGCAACGCGGGTGCCGGATCTCGGGATGGCATCAAATCCAGGTGGCATGCGGCTTCCGGCCCCTGGGCAGACATCGGGGCGTCCTCCCGAGTGGCCATCTGCACGTCCGTGAACTGTGACGGATTCGGATATACGAAAGAGGCCCCGCCGATCGAGCGGGGCCTCTTCATACGTCGATCCGAATCCAGCGGACCGCTTAGCGCGCGTGGGGGATCCGAAGGATCTGCCCGGCGAGGATGCGTGAGCCGCGAATGTCGTTCGCTTCCTTCAGCTTGTCGACCGTGACGTTGTTACGACGAGCGATCGTCCAGAGCGAATCGCCCCGGCGCACTTCGTAGGTCTGCGCTCCGCCCGAGGAGGATGCGAGCGATTCCGTGCTTGCGCGTACGGCCGCCACCAGCTGTCCGCCGCCACCCCGGGTCTGCACGTACCGGGAGTACGGATTCGGGAATACCGAAACGTGGAAGTGCGGAGGATTGCGCTCCTCCACCGCCTCGAGAATGCCGCCGGTCTCGAGGGAGAGGAGCGTGCTCCGCAGCCAGCTCAGGCACCGCGAGTTCCGCGGCTTCCTCAGGTCGATCGCCATTCCCGTCGGGTGGACCGACTTGTCGACGCTGTTGATCAGGCGCATCGACGTCGGCCGGGTCGCGCTCGTCACGACGAGCTTCTCGCCGCACGCCGAACGGTACTGCGACGCCAGGCGGAGCACGAAGACATGGACTTCCGGGACCACGTACGGGTAGCTGACCGCCGCCAGCTCGTAATCACGGTTCCCGTCCAGGCGCACCAGCGCTCCGTCCCGATGTGCGTTCCGGATCGCGGTAGCGCTCTCGAAGAAGCGAAGATCGTGGTTCCTCGCCTGGTGGTACATCCGGTCGACGCTCGCCGGTGAGCCCCGCAGCGACTGTGCCGACGCGGGCACGGCCACAGGGAGCAGCAGCGCGAGCGCGACGGCGCACGACGAAAGCTTCCTACTCACGATCCGGGTTTTCGAAAACACGGGCATGTTCGACTGGGTGCTGCCGGTCATTAATATGGAATTCGCGTCAAGGATAGTGATCACTGCTCTACTGCGCAAGTTTATTAGCCGCTGATGAATACAACGGCTATGCAACTCGCGTTGGTCGGGCATAAGGATCCGTTCCTTACGGGCGGCAGCGAAACGGGAACGGATGAGGTCGGACGGCCCGGCTCCGGCTCCGCAGCTCCGGCCGCGCCGGTCAGTCCGTAAAGTGTACGCCCTCGCCGTCCGGGTCCCCGTAGAGGCGCCTGTAGATGGCCTCGTTCCGCAGCACGATCTTCACGTAGTTCCGCGTCTCGTCGAAGGGAATCGACTCGCGGAACGCGTCGATGTCCCGGCCGTAGTCGAACTGTCGCCTCCAGCGATCCGCGCGGCCCGGGCCGGCGTTGTAGCCGGCCAGCGCGAGGTCCTTGGCGCCGTCGTACCGTCGCAGGAGGTCGCCGATGTACTTCGTACCCATCCTCAGGTTGATCTCGGGAACCTCGAGCATCGACTGCTCGTAGTCGCGGATCCCCACGGCGGGCGCGAGCCAGCGGCCGGTGGCGGGCATGATCTGTCCCAGCCCCGTCGCCCCGACCCACGACTTCACGCTCGCCCGGAACGTGGATTCCTGGCGCACCAGGGCGGCGTAGAAGATCGGATCGACGCCGGCCCGCTCCGCTTCGGCGACCAGGGAACCGCGGTAGAGGAAGGGGAAGACGACGCGGAGCAGCCGCTCGTCCCACACGCCCTCGCGTTCGGCGAGGAGCTCCCGGCCGAGTTGGATCCCCCCGACCGGGTCGAAACGATCGCGTACACCCTCGGCCAGCACGAGGCGAGCGAGCGGCTTTCTCTCGAAGCTCCGCAGCGCGGAGTCGTACTCCGCCTCCCGAGCCTCTTCGAGACCGAGCGTCCGGAGGTGGTCCATCCGCTGCAGCACCGCCGCGGCCTCGGCCGGCTCCGAGGCGAGACCGACCCACGGCCTCGGAGTGTCGAGGACATGGTCCAGCGAATGGATGCCGAGTCGCTCCGCCGCTCTGACGGCGTAATACGCGACCGGGTCGGCGAGGACGGCAGCGTTGTACATGGTGCGCGCCTGGTCACGGCGACCGGCCGCCTCGTGAAGCTTGCCGACCTCGTAAGCCACACGCGTCGTCTGCTCGCCGCGCGGATAGCGGGATACGTACTCCTCCCACGCGCGGATCGCTCCGGCCCTGTCGCCCTCGCGGAGGCTTCTGTCACCCACCCTCCAGAGAGCGTCCCTCGCGTCGGGCGAGGTGGTGACGGCCGCCGCACGCCTGTAATAGCCGATTCCGGCCTCGTTCGTCGCCGCGGCGTCGCCGAGGAGGAAGAGCGCCGAACCGGCCGCGGCCGTGCCGTCGTACCGCTCCACGATGTCCCGGAACTCCTCCACCGCGGTCTGCTTCGCGCGCGATCCGCTGAGGCGATAGGAGGACCTGGCGGCGCCGAGAGCCGCCTCGGCCTTCCTGTCGTGATCGGGGAGGAGGTTCGTCGCACGCTGGTACGCAGTCCGGGCGGGACCGTAGTCCCGCTCCTCGTAGAGCAGCCGCGCGAGGCGAAAGCGCTCCTCGGGCCAATCGGGCGCACCCATCTCGAAGGCCGCGCGTAGTGAACGCGCAGCCAGGCCCGGTCGGCCCGCCGCCTCGTACGCGTCGGCGCGAGCAAGCTCGTCCGCCGCCTCGAGATCGTCCAGCTCACCGAGCTCACTGGCTGCCACCATGCGGATGCGGCCGGGCACCCGGGCGTCGGCCGCGACGACCCGCAGCAGCACCCTTCCCGCCGTCGGATCCGCCGACCCGAGCAGCAGCCGGGCACGGTCCAGTTCCAGGAGCGCTGCCTCGGCGCGCGCACCCTCTGCATTCAGCACCCGCGCCTCCCACTCCAGCCGCTGCATCGCACGCCCCGTCTCGGCGGCTATCCTCCAGCCGTCGGCCTCGAGCTGCACGCGGCGGAGCCGAACGGGGGCCGAGCCGCCACTCTGGCCAGTCGCCACAGAGATCGCCGCCGGATCGCCCGCGGCCACCAGCTGCTCGACCCGCAGGACACGCAGCCAGTCGGCTATTCCGGGTAGCGCTTCCGCGGCGGACTCGTATGCGGCGGCGGCCTCCCCATGGTCGCCCCGCGCCGCGAGGAGATTCGCCATCCGCGCCGTCGCCGTGCCGCGCTCACGCGCGTTCGAGACCGCGACGTACCGGCGATAGGCCTGTATGGCGGCGCCAGGATTTCCCAGCTCCTCCTCCGCCCTCGCGAGCAGCAGCAGCCCGTCACCGCGTGCTACGTCCGTCAACCACGGGCGGTCCTTGAGGACCCCTCGAGCCTCCGTCCAACCCTGCCACCCCGAGGCGGCTTCCGCCGCGAGAAGGTTCACCGTCGGCCCGGCGATTCCCACCATGTCGACGTGCGGTCGGACCGACTGCCATGCCGCGTACGGCCGGCCGGCGGAAAGGTGCCGCTGCGCCTCCAGCGTCGCCAACACGGCCTCGGTGCGCGGAAGCGCCCGCACCGGCGCGAGCGCCGCCAGCTCCCGGACCTCGGCCAGAATCGGCGAGCGCCAGCTCCACTCCGACGACCGGAGCGACCCTGCGACGAAGCCGAGCGCGAGCACCGCCGCCGGAATTCCGACGGAGAGCGTCGCTCGTACCTTTCCAGTGAATCGGGGCATAGGCACCTCAGGTCAGTATCGTGACGAGTATCGACGGCTTCGCCGCAGATCTTCGCCCGAATCCGTTTTTTGTAGAGACGTGCGCCAGGTGCGTCGGTCAGAAGAGCAACGGTCAGGCCACGAGAGCCACGCTGCACCCGGTGTCTACCCGCCAGGGGCGGGGTGGGGTCCTTCGGAGAACTTCCCTTCGAATGCCCTAAAGATAACGCCGATCCGGCCGCAGGCCAACCGTTGAAGAAGCTGTGAGACGGCCCCGAAATCGGGTTGACCGGGTGCCAGGAAGCCAATATATTGCACGGCCTTGAAAGGTTATTCCCGCGTAGCTCAGTTGGTTAGAGCATCTGACTGTTAATCAGAGGGTCGTAGGTTCGAGTCCTACCGCGGGAGCTCAGGTAAGTGGAAGCCCTAGCTGCGTTTGCGCGGCTGGGGCTTTTTCGTTTTCGCGTGGGGTGGGATAGGTCTGGGATAGGTTTGGGGCGATTGTCGGTTCGGCGGCCTCGTTTCCGTCTCCTTCGGTGAGCGCCCGCAGGTGGCGGCGCATCTTCCTTCGGGCCTTCGCGGCCCGGGCGGCGACCCGTTCGTTTTTCGGATCCTGGTAGATCCGCTCCCGGGTGGTGCTCTCCTTGTGACCGCTCAGGCGGTTGAGCACCCGTGAGTCGTGCTCGAACTCGGGCGCGAGGTCGGTCGCCTGACGTCTCAATCCGTAGAGCGCCCGCCCCGGCTGGTGCGGTACGCCGGCGAGGTCTTCGACGTACCGGAACATGTCCCGGACCGCCGTCGGGTTGAGCGGCTGTACCTCACACTGCGCGACCGGCGCCTTTCCCTTCCGGAGCTTCGCGGCCGGGAAGAGGAAATACTCCTGGATCTCGCCCCGGCGGTGCGCCGCCTCCGCCTCGGCCAAGTAGCCGGTTTCTAACACATAATTAGCGCCTGGCCTTCACCGCCTGCCCCACCCGGAGCTCGGCCGCGAGCTCGAGGAGCAGCCGCAGCCGAGGATCGCCCTCCGGTAGCGCGGCGAAGATTCTGGAGACCTCCTCCGGCGAGTGCCTCGGCCGATTCGGCTCGACTCGGCGACCGGTGAGCGCGAACCACTCTTCCTTCAGCTTGGTCTTCCAACCTCGCCTCGGAAGCGCCGCCCATGCAGGGATGAACTGCTCCT
>JBBDRR010000204.1:0-3312 GCA_040905395.1 Gemmatimonadota bacterium | reverse complement strand
CTCTCTTCCCAAACCCGCTGGAGGGAGCATGAAAGTTCGGTATCGTTCGCCGCTGCTTCTCGTCCCCGCGCTCGTCGCCTCCCTGGCGTTCGACGCGGCCCCGGTCGCGGCCCAGGCCGCCGGGACCATCACCGGCACCGTCACGGAAGCCGGATCCCAGAGACCGGTTCCATCCGCTTCCGTCTACGTCGCGGGAACCGGAATCGGAACCCTCAGCAACTCGGCAGGAAGGTTCGTCCTCAGTGGCGCTCCCGCCGGTGAAGTGACGCTCCGCGTCGAGGTCATCGGCTACGCCCCGCAGGAGCGCACGCTCACGCTCCAGGCCGATCAGTCCCTGCAGGCCGACTTCGAGCTCCGGCAGTCCACGATCGAGCTCAGCCAGATCGTCGTCACGGGCGCGGGCAGCGGAACCGAGAGGAGGCGACTCGGCAACACGATCGCCACCATCGACGCCGGGGCGATGCAGAACGCCCCCGTCTCGAACATTTCCGAGATTCTGCAGGGACGCGAGCCCGGTGTCGTCGGCCTCTCGTCCGGTGGGATGGCCGGAGAGGGGTCGCGGATCCGGATCCGGGGATCTTCCTCCCTCTCCCAGTCCAACGAGCCGGTCATCTACGTCGACGGCGTGCGGATCGACGGATCCGGTGGCTTCGGCCCCGGAGTGGGCCAGGATGGAGGCTCGCCGTCCCGCCTGGACGACATCAATCCGGCGTCGATCGAGCGAATCGAGATCCTGAAGGGAGCGGCTGCCGCTACGCTCTACGGCACCCAGGCTTCGAACGGAGTCATCCAGATCTTCACGAAGCGCGGCCAGACCGGTGCGCCGCGCTACAACCTGCAGGTCGAACAGGGATTCACGCGCTATCCCGGTGGCGCATTTCCAATGCACGCGGGCTTCGCCACTTCCGTGGACGGCAGCTCGCGTGACCGTGGAACGGCGGGAATCCAGGAGCGCTGGGGGGTCAGCGTTCAGCCGTACGAGGTCTTCGAAGTCGACATGATCAACGATCTCTTCGAGACCGGAACGGCACAGACGTATTCCCTGTCGGTGGATGGCGGAACCTCCGCCGTGACGTACTTCATCTCCGGCCGCCTTCACACGGAGGACGGGCCGTTCGGAGCGAAGGATCTCGTGGCTCCCGGGTTCCGTCCGGCGCAGGACGTGAACGACCGCAAGCAGTTCAATGCGAACGTCATGATCTTTCCCCGTGCGGATCTGCGGGTACGGGTCGGAAGCAACTATACCGAGGCGCATCAGCAGGTGCCGGACAACAACAACAATATTTTCGGGGCGCTTTCGTCGATGCTGAACAGCCGGCCGGAGCGCGCGCATGCCGGGAACCTCTATGGGTCACCGGCCTTCGCCACGACCCGCGAGAACCTGCACCGTCTCACGACGCAGGACGTCCAGCGCTTCGGCGGAAACCTGTCGGCGAACTACCAGCCGACCCCGTCGCTCAGCGTCGACGCCACGGTGGGGGTCGACATGGTCAACCAGCAGGCCGTGCGCTTCATCCCCTTCGGATGGAACGTGGACGAGTTCACCAATTCGAGCATCGCCGGTTCACGCGTCTCCAGCGACCGCAACAACCGGGAGATCACGCTCGATTTGAAGAGCACATGGAACGCGGAGTTCGGCCAGGACTTCTCGTCTTCATTCCTGGTGGGCGCGCAGGGCTTCATCACCAAGACGCAGGCCGTCCGGGGCATCGGCGACGAATTTCCGGGACCGGGACTCGAGGTCGCCGGCGCGGCCCGCTTCCAGTCCACCGTCGAGAGCTTCGCGGAGGAGGTGAACGCCGGCTTCTTCCTGCAGGAGCAGATCGGCTTCCGGGACTATATTTTCGGAACCGTGGGAGGACGCTACGATCGGCACAGCGCGTTCGGTGAGACCGCGGGTGGTGTGCTCTATCCGAAGGTGAGCCTTTCCGTGGTGCCCAGCGATCTTCCCGGATGGGAGAGCTCGACCCTCTCCACCTTCCGGATCCGGACCGCGGTGGGTAAGTCGGGCATTCAGCCGAGCGCCTTCGCCCGCTTCACCACCTTCAACCCGATCGGCGCGGAAACCGGCGCCGGAGTCGCCCCGGGCAACCTCGGCGACCCGGGACTGAAGCCGGAAGTTACGCTGGAATGGGAAGCGGGTGCGGAGTTCGGCTTCATCGAGGACCGCGCCTCGCTCGACCTGACCTACTGGAACCGCACGGTCACGGACGTCCTCGTGGACCGGCAGTTCGCTCCCGGAGGAGGCTTTCCGAACCGGCAGCTCGACAACATCGGGGAGATGAAGGCATGGGGGGTGGACATCGGTGTCCAGGCCTTCGTGGTGAACAACCCCGGAATTCAGCTGAACCTGTTCGCCAACGCGGCCTTCCTGCGGCAAGAGATCACGGACCTGGGGGGCGCTCCGGCGCTCAAGGTCGGAGGCTCGTATCCCCGCTACCGTCAGTTCACCGAAGAGGGGTACGCACCCGGCTCCTTCTTCGGGCCGAAGCTCCAGGACGTGGAGTATCCCATCAGCGCCACGGGAACGTGCTCGCCCTCGAGCCGCGAAGAGCTTCTTACCTACTTCTCGGAGCCGCGTAATCCCTCGGGGATCCCTGTGCTCGTCCAGAATTGCGGAGGGGACGAGCTCAGCTTCTACCTCGGGAAGCCGGTGCCGGACTGGCAGGGTTCCTTCGGGGGCACCCTGGGTTTCCTGCAGAACTTCCAGCTCGGGACGCTCTTCGAGTACCGCTTCGGCAACTTCCACGTCCACGACCTCACCGACGGCTTCCGGCGCTCCCACGCCCTCATCGGGCGGAATGTCCGGGAGGCGGCGGAGGTCGAGTCGATTCTCCTGAACCCGGCGAGCACGGCGGAGGAGCGGCTCGAGGCGGGACTGAAATGGGCGCGGGAAATGAAGGCGCTGTCTCCCGTGGACGGCCTGAACGAGATCCACGAGGCGGACTGGCTGCGACTGAGGGAGCTGAGTCTCACTTGGAACGCCCCCATCAGCGTGGCGGAACGCTTCAACGCCGGGTCGTTCTCCGTCACCGCTTCCGGCCGGAATCTCCTGCTGTTCACGAAATATCCCGGTGAAGATCCGGAAATGAACATCGTTTCGCGCGGGGCTGGCGACGCGCTGTCGCAGAACTTCCTCGACGGGACGGGTGGCTGGGGTCTTCCTCTTCCCCGCCGCTTCAGCGTTTCGCTGAGGGTCGGATTCTGATGCCGCGCCGGCCCGGGCGCGGGGATTTCACCCGCGGTCCCGGGCGGCCCCTGAACGATTCTACCAAGGGAGTCCGAACAATGAATGTTCAGACCGAACGATTC
>JBBDRR010000203.1:0-20130 GCA_040905395.1 Gemmatimonadota bacterium | reverse complement strand
AACGCTACACTAGCGGCTCGAAGCGCGCCGTGAAGTGGCGCAGCACGGGCGCCTGTTCAGCGATCCGATACCCCCCGATCCCCTCCCGCCGGGCCCAGACCTCGAGGATCGCCTCGACGACGTAGTCGATATGGCTCTGCGTGTAGACGCGGCGCGGGATCGCGAGGCGCACCAGCTCCTGCGGCCCCGGCGCCTCCTCGCCCGTTTCCGCGTCGCGCCGCCCGAACATCACCGTGCCGATCTCGACCGCCCGGATTCCGGCCTGCCGATACAGCTCGACGACCAGCGCCTGACCGGGAAGCTGTAGAGGTTCGAGGTGCGGCAGGAACGCCGCCGCGTCGATGTAGATCGCGTGGCCGCCGGGGGGCTGCACGATGGGGACGCCGCTCTCCGTCAGGTGGTCGCCGAGATAGCCGGTGGAGATGATACGATAGCGGAGGTACTCCTCCCGCAGCACTTCCTGCAGGCCGACGGCGATCGCCTCCAGATCCCGCCCCGCGAGCCCGCCGTACGTGAGGAAGCCCTCGGTCAGGATCAGGAGGTTACGGCCTTCCCGCGCCACCCGATCGTCGTTCGTGGCGAAGAACCCGCCGATGTTCGCCATCCCGTCCTTCTTCGCCGACATCGTGCAGCCGTCGGCGTGGGAGAACATCTCCAGCGCGATCTCGCGGGGGGAGCCGTCGCCGTATCCGTCCTCCCGGAGCTTGATGAAGTACGCGTTCTCGGCGAAGCGACACGCGTCGATATAGAAGGGGATTCCATGCTCACGACAGACGCTCGAAACCGCGCGGATGTTGGCCATGGATACCGGCTGGCCTCCACCCGAGTTGTTGGTGATCGTGAGGAGGCAGAAGGGGATGCGGTCGGCGCCACGCTCCTCGATGAGGGCGGAGAGCCGCACGACGTCGAGATTCCCCTTGAACGGATGCCGTGAGGCGGCGATTCGGCCTTCCTCTATGACCAGGTCCACGGCCTCCGCCCCGGTCGCTTCGACGTTCGCCCGTGTGGTGTCGAAGTGCGTGTTGTTGGGCACCACGTCGCCGGGGTTGCACAGGACGGTGCACAGAATTCGCTCCGCCGCCCGTCCCTGGTGGGTGGGCAGGACGTGCCGGAAGCCGAAGAGGTCGCCGATCGTCTGCTCGAAGCGGTAGTACGACTTGCTCCCCGCGTATGCTTCGTCACCGCGCATCACGGTCGCCCACTGCTCCGAGCTCATCGCCGACGTCCCGCTGTCCGTGAGCAGGTCGATGAGCACGTCGTCGGAATGCAGGAGGAAAACGTTGTAGCCGGCTTCGCGGAGCTTCGACTCGCGCTCCTCGACCGTGGTGAGCCGGATCGGTTCGACGGACTTGATCCTGAACGGTTCGATGATGGTCCGCATCGCTGCTCCTCTCCTCGGAATGCGTCTTGCCCCTTTCGGAGCCCCAACCTTGAAGGAGCTGACGACAAATTCGATGCCGGGATCCGCAACGCCGACGACCGATAGGATGAGGCCTTCCTTCTAGGTGGAGAGCACGCTGCGCGACTTCTTCTTCGGACCCGGTCCCATCGTCTGGTTTCAGGAGGTGCTGGAGCCGGTGGGTCCCGTTCCCTTCCGAGCCCTCTCTCTCCTCGGCGATATCTGGGGCCTGCTGCTGGTGCTCGGCCTCGCGTTCTGGTTCTGGGGCCCCGATACGCTCTACGTGCTCCTTCCGCTCGTCGTGATCGAAGGGGTCAGCTATCTCGGATTGAACGGAATCTTCCCCATCCCCCGCCCCTCCGCCGATTCGGTGACGCAGTACGAGACGCTCTCGATCTCGGCCTTTCCGAGCGGGCACACCTACCTGACGACGATCCTCTGGGGATTCCTCTACCAGCGTGACCGGATTCCGCTCGCGGCCGCCGCGGCCGCGGTGCTCGGAGTGGCCGTCGGGCGGTTCTTCCTCGGGGTTCACAATCTGGGCGACATCGTCGGAGGGGTCGTCCTGGGAGCGGCGGTCGTCGCGCTCTATTCGGCCGTCTCGCCGGCCCTCATGGCGCAGCTGCGACGGGCCTCCTGGAGGGGCTACCTGGTCGCCGGCGCGGCGCTCACGATCGCCTGGCCGCTGGTCTTCTCCGTGCCGAGCGAGAATCCTCGCAGAGTTGCGGTCATGGCCATCGTCGCGATCCTGCTGCTCGCTCTGCCGCTCGAGAAAGCCTTCATCCGCTTCCGGGGCTGCCGCCGGGACGTGCCGGCACGTGCGGCGTGCTTCGCGACCGGATTTTTCGGTCTGGCCCTCTGTTATGCCGCCGAGCAGCTCTTGCCGGGGAGCAACACCCTGACCGCCGTCGCCGCCGCGACCGCCACCCTCTGGGTCGTCGTGGCGACGCCGATCCTCGCACGGTGGTCGGGGCTGGAGCGATGGTCGTCGTAAAAAGCTGCTGCGCAGGCTCAGCCCGCGCCCGATCGGCCCTGACGCGAGCCCATCCCGCGGCCCCGCGGTTGTCGCAGATCGCCTGCTCCGGTATGCCGTCTGCAATCACCCGTGCCGAGCAGTGCCGGACAGGTCCCGGATACCGAGCGAGATCCTCGTCTGGTTCCCGGGACGGACATCCATTCGACCAGCCGGAGAAGCTCCTTGGCAGACGACGAAGCCCCGCCGGGCTGGAGTTACAATCCATCGTCATGGGGTCAGAGGATCCCGATCGTCGGCCTGGCGGTCGTCGGAGTCGCCATAGCCACCTACCTGACGCTCTTCCAGGTCGGAGTGATCGCGTCCGTCTGGGAGCCCTTCTTCGGCGACGGCAGCCGCACGATCCTCAACTCCCGCATCTCCAGACTGCTTCCGATCCCCGACGCGGCGCTCGGCGCCCTCGGCTATCTGGCGGACGCCGTCACCGGGGCGATCGGAGGGAAGAAGCGCTGGAAGACGATGCCCTGGATCGTCATCGTCTTCGGCCTCGCCGTGGGGCCGCTGGGGGGAATCAGCATCCTCCTGGTGATCTCGCAGCCGATATTGCTGAATGCGTGGTGTACCCTCTGTCTCGCGTCGGCCGTCGTCTCGGTGCTGATGATCGGTCCGGCGATGGACGAGATGCTGGCCAGCCTGCAGTACGTGAAGCGGCAGCGGGACCTCGGGCGGTCCGCCTGGTCCGTCCTGTGGGGTGGCGATGATGCCGAGCCGGCGATGGCGACATGAAGATCTTCACGAGCGGTGCCTGGGCGCGGCTGCTGAACGCCGGCCTCGGCGTCTGGCTGATGGCGGCGCCGGCGGTGCTCGGGTACGGTGCGCCGGCGAGCACGAGCGACCGGCTCGTCGGGCCGATCGCGGCGAGCTTCGCAATCATCGCGATCTGGGAGGCGACCCGGGCGGTTCGCAGGGTCAACAGCGCCGCGGGCGTGTGGCTCGTCATCGCCCCTTTCCTGCTCGGCTTCGGCCGCACCGCGATGATCAACAGCATGCTGGTGGGGATCTCGATGCTGATCCTGTCCCGCGTTCGCGGCGAGGTGAGCGGGAGCTACGGCGGCGGTTGGCGGGCGCTCTGGCGGCGGGCCGATTGACCCTGGCTGCCGTACGAGCCAGTCCCGATTCGAGGCGCCCGGTCCTCCGACCCGTTCTTCAGGAGCATGAAACGCGATGGCTCTCCTGCTGCTCCTCATCCTCCTCGGAATCGTCGGCGGGATCACCGTGCAGTTCTTCATGCGCGGCGCGGCGATTCGGAGGATCGAGACGCTCGACGAGCGTGACGGAGCGCTCGAGGCGGGCAGCGATCACTTCTGCCTGACTTTCGAGCGGCTGACCGACACCCGGCTCTCGCCGGACAACGAGATCGAGATCCTCACCAACGGCGATGGCACCTTTCCCCGGCTCCTGGAGGATCTCCGTTCCGCCCGGCGTCTCATCACCTGGCAGGTCTACTGGTTCAAGCCGGGCCGGCTCGCGGAGCGGGTTCGCGAGGTCCTGGAAGAACGCGCGCGCGCCGGAGTGCGGGTGTACTGCCTCTTCGATTACTTCGGTTCGCACGGTCTCCCCGCCGCGTACCGCGACAGCCTGCGTGAGGCGGGGGTGCACGTCGGCACCTTCCGGCCACTGGAGTGGAAGTCGCTCTACAAGGTGCAGCAGCGGAGCCACGTGCGATCGGTGGTGATCGATGGCAGGATCGGATATACGGGCGGCTTCGGAATCGACGACAACTGGTCCGGTGGAGGACGACGGCCTGGCGAGTGGCGCGACACGAACGTCAGGCTGGTCGGAATGACCGTCGATCAGCTGCAGGCGGCGTTCGTCGTCAACTGGGCCGAATCCAGCGGGGAGCTGCTCGTCGGAGACCCGCTCTTCGCGGTCGATCGTGAGGACCGACGGGGGAACCGGGACGCGGGCATCGTATACACCGACCCGGGCCTCGGAAGCACCAGGGCGGAGCGACTCTTCGTGCTCTCGATCGCGGCGGCGAGGCGGCGGCTCTACATCACGAGCGCCTACTTCATCCCCACGCGCGGCCTTCGGCGGCTGCTCGTGGACGCCGTCGCTCGCGGTGTGGACGTAAGGGTGCTGAACCCCGGCGCCAACACCGACCAAGTCGTCACCTGGTACGCGGCACGCGCTCACTACCGTGAGCTGATCGAGGGCGGCGTGCGAATCTACGAATACGAGCCGACGATGATCCATGCGAAGACTCTCGTCGTCGACGAGATCTGGTGCGCGCTCGGCACGATCAACTTCGACAACCGCTCCATCGTCCTCAACGACGAGGCGGTGCTCCTCGCCCGCGATCGCGAGGTCGGGACCAAGCTGCACGACCTCTTCCTCGAGGATCTGCAGTACGCCCGGGAGGTTTCATTGGAAGCGTTCGGTGCGCGCGGATGGGGCTCCAAGCTGAAGGAGCGGGCGGCACGGACGATCTCTCCGTTCCTGTGATCGATCGACTCGCGGGTAGTGCCCTACCCGTGCACCGTCTCCTGCAGTGGCCGGATCCCTTTCTCGATGTCCTTCTCCTCCTCCACGACGTCGGGCTTCCGAGTGCGGAAGTAGCGGATGACCTCGATGCCGAGGGCGGCGGTGGTCGCCCACATGAATCCGACGAGGATTCCAGCGATGACGTCGGACGGAAAGTGCACCCCGATGTAGATGCGCGAGAGACTGACCAGCAGCACCACGACTGCCGCGGCGACGAACGTATCCTTCCGCATGGTAGGGGTCTTCTCCAGCCTGGCGACGAGGTAGGCGAGCGTGAAGAAGATCACGGTCGAGGTGAGCGCGTGGCCCGACGGGAAGGAGTAGCTCTCGGGGAAGGTGAAGCTGCGCCCGAGAAGGTCGATCTCCCCACGGAAGAATTCGGGCCTGGGTCGGCCGAACCAGTCCTTCAGGGGGATGTTCAGAAGCCGCGCTCCGCCGAGCGACGCCCAGAGGAGGTAGACGGAGTAGTGGTGGCGGGATCTCCAGAGGAAGAAGGTACCCGCGCCCATCACGACCCACGCAGCGGTACCCGATCCGAGCACCGCTCCGACGAGCGCCAGCGCATCCAGGACCGGTGATTCCATGTCCCGCGCGGCGAGCACTACAGCCTCGTCCATGCCCTGGATGACGCCTGCGGCGACGACATTCGAGAGGAGCGCGACGAGGCCGAGGGTTCCGAGCGCGATTCCGAGACCGATCAGCAGGAAGCCGCCGACCGCGGTGTAGAAGCCGTGGGAATGATGGCCGACCCAGCGGATCGTTCGATAGAGCGCGTCGAGCGGCCAGCGGAAGGGCGCGCGGCGAGCCCAGCTCCGTCGTTCCGGCACGCGGTGTCCTGAAGTCCCGTTCATGGCCTATCCGACGCGCAGAAAGTGTTCCTGCACGCGTGCACCGGGCGAGCGGCCCCGCGCCGGCCCGCACACGCGAGAGGGGCGATCGGAGAACCGATCACCCCTCGCGGCCGCAGGATGGCTATCGGGTCGTTCAGCCGAAGCTCTCGTCCTGCACCGCGTCGCGCGCGGTCGCCTTCGCCTCATCGGCCACACGCTCTGCCACATCGCGGGCCCGGTCGGTGACCTCGTGTGCGCGGTCGCGCGCCTTGTCGACCATCCTGTCCCGGGCGCCGCCCATGAGATTCGCTTCGCGGCTAGTCGAAGGTGCGCTCAAACCGACCGCAAGGCCGACCGCGACGGCGGCTGCACCGATCGCCAGCGGCCTGTCCCGCAACGTCTCCTCAAAGCGATCCTCGACACGGTGAGCATTGTAGCGAGTCTGTCGGGCGAGGTCGTTCGCCATCTCGCGGCCGCGAGCCCGGCCCGTTTCCATCGCGTCGTGCGCCCGATCGGAAACGTCGTGGGCCATGTCGCGAGCCTCGTGGGCGATCCCGGTGACGCGATCCTGAGCCCTGTCCTTCAGCTCGTGCGCCTCCTCCTCCGCCCTGTGACGGAGCTCGGACGCGCGGTCGCTCAGCTCCTCGCCCCGATCCATCGCCTCATGCTTCAGCTCCGACGCCCGATCCGAAATGTCGCGAGCGCCGGTGCGTCCGGCGGCTCCCTCGGTGCCCGCATACCCGTACTCCATTCGCCCGCCGGGCGCCGTTCCCCAGGCACCGGTCTCCGGACGCGGCACGCTCCCGTAGTAGCCCGGGTTCATCTCGGTGCGCGCGTCGCGGCCGTCGTACGCGTAACTCTCGTGGTTGTCCCTCCGGCCGTTCACGAAGAGCCACCCGAGTCCTATCCCCGCCATCGCCGCGGGAAGGGGGTTGTCCCTGATGGTGTCCATTATCGTGTGGCGGGTGTCGTCCACCCGTCCCGCTGCTGATCTCGCCATGTTCTCCGCCTTTCCAATTGTCGCATCGTGAATGCTCTGTTTGACCTGGTGCTTCACCCGGTGGGGGTTGAGCCGGTCACCGATTTCTTCCACGGTGCCGCTCATCCTCGCGCGCGTCCGACGTATCTCCGCACGGATCGCCTCGGGATCGTCGGAATCCATCGCGAGCCGCGTCGGAACGTCTCGTTCGTGACCGCCCGGCGCCTGGCCGCCATATCTCTCTTCCATCGCTTCCTCCTGGACCGTTCGTAGCGCCCGCATCCGGCCGCGGGCAATGACCTCTTCTCACCTCAGGCCCCCCGGACCCGCGGTCCGGAAGGGGGCAGCGAGGAAGCGACTCAGCGGAAGCCGCCGCCACCGTCTCCGGAAAGGTCGCGCGCGTCAGGGGGAGCGTAGCCTGGAGCGTCGGGGCGGGCGACGGCATCGTGCGTCGGGTCATCGAACCCGCCGGACGTCCGCTGCGTAGTCCAGCCGTCGCGGAAGCGGTCGTCGGCGAGATCGTCCCGGGAGCTCTTCAGGAAGCGCGCCCCGAGAACGCCGAGGGTGAAGGCTCCGCCGATGAATGCCGCCGGCTGACGGCGCGCGAAGTCCTCCACGTCATCCACCAGCTCGGCCACGTCGCGGTTGTTCAGGAAGCTCGCCAGATTGTCGACCTGGTTTGCCGCCTTCGCCATGTACCGGCTCATGCCGTTGTCCGTCGGAAGCTGCTGACCGGCGGTGCGGAGCGACTCCGCCACATCTCCCAGGGTGTCGGCGGCCCGGTACTTCTGCTCGGAGATCCGGGACTCGACCTCCTCCGTCGCGCGCTCCTTCGCTTCACGCGCCGTCTCCTTCACCTGCTCCTTGGGGCCCCCTGCGCCGTCGGCTGAGGTGTTGCCGGGTGTGGTGCCGCCGGTCGCGTCGAATCGGCCCGCCGCAGTCCCGAGGTTGCCGGACTCGCCGATTCCACCGATTCCGGTCCCGGAAGTGAGCTCCACGTCTCGCTGGTTCTCCATCTCTTTCCTCCTGCTATCTGGGTTACGTCTTCGTTATTCCGACTCCGTCAGGACTTCCATTCGCGTTTGATCCCCTCCGCTTCGCCCTTCGCCCAGTCGGCGTCGGCGTGGAGCGAGTCGATCGTCCGCGTCGGCTTCATCTCGCGGTTCTGGAGGTCACTCGTCGCCTGCTTCCCGAGGACCGCGGCGATCGCGAAGAAGACCACCGCTACGATGAGGGCCGACAGCCAGTAGCTGTCGAGCAGGTCTCCGAGCGCGATGATCACGAACGCGAGGGCGGCGAGCCCCCCGACCACGGCCATGCCTACGGCCACGCCGATCTTCACGGCGTCCTTTCCGAGCGCGCGCGCGGTTTCTCGAATCTCTGCCTTCCCGAGCGCGACCTCCTGGCGGATCAGGGTCGTCGCGTCGTCCGAGAGCTGCCGGAAGAGGTCGCCGATGGGGGGTTCGTCGCTCCATGTTTCGGTGAACCTCGGGGCGGGGCGACGCTCCACCCGGATCTCTCTTTCTCGTACTGCCATGCTGATTCGCTCCTGTTTCTGAGGGGTGGAACTGCGGCTGTGACACCCAACCTCCAGCGTACCTACAGTTGGGGCAAAGGCCATGCCTCCACGACAGTTAGGAAGTATGTACGAATCGAGCCCGACGGGTAGAAGAGAGGTTACCGGGGGGGGAGGGCCGAAGCCGGAGTCGGGGTGCTCCAGAGGGCGAGGCGAGCTGTGCCGGGTGCAGGGCCGATGGAGGTGAGCGGCGGGAGGAAGGTAACCGGCTGCTCGGTCCAGGAGCCGGTAGGCTGACCGGCGCTGCGGGCTGGCCGATAGGAGAACTCGAGGACCGCCCGCTCCGCCGCGGCGTCCAACTCCATGTAACCCGAGCTCTCGACGACCGTGGTAGTCTCGACCGTGCCTCGCGGACCTACGTACCCCCAGAGAACCACCGTTCCGCCGATTCCGGCACTTCGCAGAGCGTCGGGATAGAGACGCTCGAGAATGGCGGGCGCCCGATGTCGGTTGAGGAGCTGAGGTCTACTGTCCGGTGAGTGCTGCATGGGGGCGACCGGCCCGGCCGGAGGCTGAAGTCGTGCGGCGGGCAGCGGCAGGAGCCGCTCGAGCGAGGGAACGTGCGGTGCGGGGAGGAACCCGACGACCAGGATGAGGGCCGCGGACGCGAGGACGTGCGTCGCACCGGCCCGGACGCCGAGGCGGGGCTCGGCCCCCGCGAGTATCCTTATCCGCCGCTGTAGCGGCGGCTCGGCCATGGAAAGAAGCGCCAGACCGCCCGAACCACGACCGACACGATCGGCGACCTGCAGGAGGAGCGCTCCATACCCCCGTCGATCGCCGCCTCCGCGAAGAACCCGGCCATCGCAGTCCAACTCGATCGCCTGTCGCAGTCGCCTCAGCTGGAGCCACACACCAGGGCTCCAGGGGAACAGAGCGACCGCCGTCATACCGATCGCAAGCAGGAGCGGGTCCCGCGCGCTCACGTGCTCCCGCTCGTGAGCCAGCAGAAGGCGCTGGGATGCATCGTCCAGCTCGCGCACCCATCCCGGCACGACGATCCGTGCCCGGATGAAGCCCACGACGGCCGGTCCCGTATCCCGCGAGAGGAGTACGGGTGTCCCGGCCAGGACCGCCGCTCCCCAGCGGCTCGAGCGGCGGCGCAGAGCGACCTCGCTTCGGATCACGAGTAGCGCGACGGCCAGCGAGCCCGATACCCACATCCCCGCCAGCAGCGGATCGAGCCATTCGAGCGGCAGTGTTCCGGCGGTGAACGTTCCGCTATCACGCGCGACCCCGGCGAAGCCTCCACCGGCCGAGGCCCGAGCGGCATCCGACGCCGCGGAGTCGGGGCGGAGAAGCAGCACAGGCAACGACAGCGTCGCCGCGACAGCCACGCTCCAGAGCCACCGCGTCGCGAAGCCCCGGCCTCTGAACGTCCGCTCCAGCAGCGACGCGCCGGCCCAGAAGAGGAGCCCGACGACCGACGCGTACGCCATCCACGCGGCCATCAGCTCTCCCCGTCCTTCAACTGGGCATCCAGCAGCTCCCGCATCCGCCGTAGATCCTCGTCCGTCAGCCGCCGATCCGAGACGAGCTGCGTAAGAAGAAGCTCGGGTGAACCCTCGAACAGCTTCGCGGTCAGCCGCCGCAGCGCACTCTGCCCCGCCACCCCTCGCTCCACCAGCGGATAGTAGCGATGGGCTCGACCCTCCTCCTCATGGCGGACGTGGCCCTTGTGCTCGAGCGTTCGAAGCACCGTGAGCACCGTCGTATACGCCAGCTCGTCGATCAATGCCTCCCGCACCTCCGCAACCGTCGCGGAGCCGCGATCCCACAGCACGGCCATGACGTCGAGCTCCCGATCCGCAAAGCTGATCTCCATCGCTCCTCTGCTGTCTACGTATTGCTTCGTAGATAGTAGCTGCCGGGTTCTCCGAGTTCAACCTCCATCACCTCGCCTGGAAGACCACCGGAATCTGGATCCACACCGGGACCCGCTCATCCCGGTTCAGCGCCGGCGTGAAGCGCGCTACCTCCCGAACAACCGTCTCGGCGACCTCGTCGAGCTGCTCGTAACCGGAGCTCTCCGTCACTCGTACGGTCTGGACCGACCCCGTCTCGTCAATGAACACCCAGAGCAGCACCGAGCCGCCGATCCCCGCATCGCGCAGGGTCGGCGGATACCGCCGCACCAACGCGCGGGCATACTCGTCACGATTACGGAACTCGGGCCGCACCTCGTACGGCGTGAACCGGGGTTCATCGGAGATGTCCGGGCTGCCGACCGGGGGCGGCGGCAGGTCCGACGGCAGAACCTCCGAGAAGATCGTGGGGTCGATCGTCAGATCGGTGTCGAAGTCGACGCTGCTGCTCATCAGAGGAACCGCCGGCCGCACGATCTGCTCGGGCGGCGGTGGGATCTCCACCTCCAGCGGCACCTCGATCTGTTCCATCTCCGTCGAGTCGACCGAGTAGTCTTCCGCCATTACGCTGGGCGCAAGAGCCAGAACGAGGAAGTGCAACACGGCCGCCAGCGAGAGGGACGCCCAGAAATAGCTGGAAAACCTCTGCTTCAGGCGGTCGTTGGCCGTGCCGTACGCCGGTGTGAGGGTGGCGGTGTCTTGCATGTCGATCCTCCCGGGTGAAAGGCCGTATTACTATCAACTACGTACATAGTAATGGAAGCCCTGCGAAGGGTCAACCAGGAGCGGGCATTGCTGGGGGATGCCGCTATTCCGCGTATGCGAAGCGAGAGGCGTCGGCGGCCCAGGGGTCGTCACGCATCCAGCGTTCGTCGGCGGGCGAGAAGTGGAAGACGAGACCGCCGTCGGCGATCATCGGAATGAGCTGTCTGGCGAGGTCGAGCTCCATCGCTGGACAGCCTTCGCTGCGGCCGGCACGCCGTGCGGTCACGTAGGGCGCTCCGTGTACGACGATCCCCCGCTCGCGGGCAGCGCTGTTGAACGAGCCGGAAAGTCCCTGGAGGCGCAGGCCGATGGAGCGATAGGCGCGCCCTCCCGACCGCCCGCGAAAGTTGTATGTCTCCTGCGCGAGGTAGAGACCGAGAGAGGTGGCGTTGCTCCCCTTCCGGTTGAGAAATCGAGTGGGAATGCCTGCGCCGCCGACAGCGGAGCCGTGGCCGTGCGCGACGGTGAACGGCCCGCGAACGATGGAGAGGTTCTCCATGTCGAAGACGTATCCGCGCGGCGTCAGGTTGTCGAGGCCGAAGTCGACGAAGTAGAAGTACGGCTTCCGAACCTTCTCCGGATTCTCGGATTTGTACCTGAAATAGCCCTGCAGCGCGTACCTGAGCGCATGCGGATGGCTCGATCGGCTGATCTGACCGCCGAGAGCGGAGAGAGCCGACTCCACAGCGACGGCAGAAGGGCTCAGCTTCACCGTCGGCTCGCCGAGCAGGGTGATGGCTGTATCGCGCGTGGCGGCGGGCGGCTGAACACGTTCCGCGGAAATCGTGGCCGGCTGCTCGGCGACGCCGCGGCGGCTGTGGAGGTCGTCCGGAGTCAGCCCCGCGAAGGCGAGGAAGACGGCGAACGCGGCGAGTATCGTCAAACGTGAGTGCATGAAACGAGGGTGCGGCTCCCCGGGCAGAGGAGCCGGGAGAGCGAATCGATGAAGGCAACGCCGAACGACCCCAGCGGGGGTCGAGTGGGCGCTCTATGTCGGAGATAAACATTTGTACTCCGTGCGGCGGACCGGAGTTCCGCCTCACGCAGCGGCGACGTCGGGACAGTGGCAGGAGATCGGTACGTACGGCCGGTTCAGCGAGAGAGCCGTCGGCTGCTCAGTCGCTCGATCCGATGCCGCGGCGTCGGCGGAAGCCGGCCGCCAGCCAGATCATCGGCACGGCCAGGAAAACGGCGAGGAGCGCGGCCATCGTTCCAGCGGTCGCGGGCTCGTCGGCGAGCGGCGCGCCCTTCGTGGCGACGAAGGCGCCGGCGCCGCCGCCGGCGGCAGTCTCGAGCTTCGCCATCGCCAGGCGGGTTTCCTCGCGCTCGAGGAGGCTCTCGACGTGCGCCATGTAGGGGCCCGGAAAGAGGGCGATGTGGTAGTGCGGCGGAGTGCGTTCCCGGGTGACGTCGAGAAGCCCCTGTTCCTCGAGCGAGAGGAGGGTCGCCTCCAGCCACTGACGGCTCTCGGCTCGTTGGCTCACGCGGAGGTCCACGGCGATGCCGGTCGGATGGATCGAGAGCTCATGCGAGTTTCGAGGCTGACGCGACGCAAGTCGCGTGAGACTGGTCACCACCAGCTTCTCTCCCGTAGCGGCGCGGTACTGCTCGGCCAGTCGCTCGATGAAGGTGCGCATCTCGGGCCGGGCGTGCGGGAAGCTGACGAAGTTCGCGAGCTCGTAATCGCGATTGCCTTCCAGCCGCACGAGCGCGCCGCTCTGCTCCAGCTCGCGTATCTCGGTGGGGGTGCGGACGAAAGCGAGGTCGTGCTGCTTCGCGACGCCATTCTGCCGAACCATCGATTCGGGCGAGCCCCGCAGGCTCACCGGCACTTCGGCGTGGGCGGAGGTGGCGGCGATTCCGAGAGCGGCGATGACGCCGAGTACCGATGCTCGCATGCTTTCTCTTTCTCTTGGCAGACGGCCAGCCGCGAAATACCGGGCCCGATCCGCCCGGCGTTCGTAGCTCACAACTTGCGATGTAATATTGGGTTACGACGCCTTGTACACGGCTGGACCGGGAAGGTTTCCCCGGGGCGCCCTCAAATCTCCTGGCGCAGGGACGCGCTGCGGAAGCTCTCGATGCTGATCCGCTCGGCCTGCTCGAGGAACCTGCCGAGAAGCCCGAGAGCATCGCCGATATCGGCACCCGGCGAGGTCCCGTCATCCACGGCGCGCTCGATCTCTTCACGCAGAACGTCGAACTCCTGGCGAATCGCCGCCTCGGACCACCCGAGACGAGCTCGCTGCACGCCGTGCAGCTCGGAGATGACACGCTGGATCTGGCTGCCGTCGCGCACGAGGTTCTCCGGCATGCGCCTGCTCGTCGCCATCGCGATCAGGTTCTGCGCGACGTCGGCCAGGAGGGTGGAGGCGTGGTCCTCGAGATCGGCGTCGCCGAGGTCTTCGCCCTCATTGACGATCGCGAGCTCCCGAAGTCGTTCCCGGAACGACACGACGATGCTCTCCATGTTTCCGGCGAGCGCCCGGCCGACCGCGAGGAGATGCTCGGGCGTTTCGTCCTTCACCTGAGCGAGCACGACCTCGTCCACCTCCTGCCTCGGCCTGACCTCGTTCTGGAGCCAGAGGGTGAAGGTCGAGCCCTCTCCGACGGTGCTCTCGACGGTCAGATCACCGCCCATCAACCTTGCGAGCTGGCGGCTGATCGTCAGTCCGAGCCCGCTCCCTCCACGGGTCCGGGTGCGGCCCTGTTCCACCTGTTCGAATGGCTGGAACACACGTTCGATCTCGCCCGGCGCTATCCCGACGCCGGTATCGGAGACGCGGATGAACGTCCACGGTCCATGTTCCAGCGTCTCGCCCGTGCCGCGGTCGTCAGAGACGCCGCAGGAGACCCGTATGCGCCCGCCAGCCTCGGTGAACTTCACCGCGTTCGACAGCAGGTTGGCGAGGATCTGCCGCACCCGATCCTCGTCCCCGACGTAGAAGGTCTTCGAATCACCGTCACAGGCTTCCTCGATCTGAATGTTCTTCTCCGAGGCCTGGGGAAGGACGAGAGCCAGCGCGGCGGCGATGGAGCCGACGACGAGGTTTCGCTCCCGCCCGACCTCCATCCGTCCCGCCTCGACCTTCGCCAGATCGAGGATGTCCTCGACCAGACCGAGCAGATGTCGGCTGCTCGATCTCACCCGCCCCAGGTGCGCTGCCTGGTCCTCGGTGATCGGCCCGCCCAGGCCCATCTCGAGGAGCTCCGTGTAGCCGATGATGGCATTGATCGGAGTGCGGATCTCGTGGCTCATCGTCGCGAGGAAGTCGCTCTTGGCCTGGTTGGCCGCCTCCGCCTCGGCCCGAGCCGCTTCGGCGCCTTCACGCGCGATCTGCGCGGACCGCAGGAGTCGGGCATTGTCCACCGCATAGGCCGCACGGGAGGCCAATTGCTCGGCGAAGATCAGGTCGTTTTCGTCGAACAAGCGCCCCGATTCGGCGGCGATGAAGGTGAGCGCGCCTAGCGTACGATCGCGGGCGATCAGCGGCACGATCATCGCCGAGCGAAGCCCCACCTCCCGCAGAGCGCGGAGGTGTTCCCCGTCCCGGGCGGCGGCTTCGAGGAGGTCGGGTGTGATCTCGCGGATCAGCTCCGAGCGCCCGCTCCGGAGAACGGCGGGCACTCCGTGCGGCGCGTCGGGGTCGCTCGGCCAGCGGCGTGCGATATCCTGCGCCACCTCCTCCTTGGCGGGGTCGGAGTGGACGACGGCGAGCCGCTGCAGCTCGCCCTCCTCCAGAACGTCCACCGCGCACCAATCGGCGATTCTGGGGACGGCGGAGCGCGCGATCGATCGCAGCGTTCGGACATAGTCGAGCGACCCGGCGAATACGCGCCCCGCCTCGGAGAGAAAGGCGGTCTGCTCCTCCCGCTCCTTGCGCTCCGTCACATCGTCGAAGATGGCGACGGCCGCCACGACCCGCCCATCGCCATCCTCGATCGGCGCGCTGCTCACCGAGATCGTGCCGCGCGTGTCGTCGCCGCGCCGGATCTGGATCTCCTCGTCCAGGACCAGTTCGCCCTTCAGCGAGCGGGCGATCGGCCACTCCTCCATCCGATACTGACGCCCGTCCGGATGGAAGCCGGGGTAGCGGTCGTATTCACCCGTGGTCCCCGAGGTGAGGAAGGGGAAGCGCCAGATCCGCTCGACCTGCTGGTTGCCCAGCAGCAGCCTGCCGGAGGGAGCCTCGGCGAGGATCACGCCGGAGGGCATCTGCTGGAGCACCGCTTCCAGCCTCGCGCTCACCGCCTCAGCCTCGCGGCGCGCCCGCTCCGCTTCCGTCGTTCTGACGGACAGCTCCTCGTTCGCCCGCTGGAGGTCGTCGTTCGCGAGCTCCAGCTCCAGCTGCGCCGCCTCGAGCTCCGTCGCCTGGGCTTCCATCTCTGCCGCCTGCTCCTCGAGCATGGCCTGCGCCCGGCGTTCCTCGGTGATGTCGTGAAGGACGACGGCGAGGACGTCGTGGCCGGCGGCGTCCACCGGAACGATCACGATCTCGGCGATACCGATCTCACCGTCCGACCGTCGGAAGCTGATCTCCTCCTGCGCCCTACCCGAGGCACGCCGGACGAGGTCGGCGATCGACTCGGCGCTTTCGGGCGCGACGATCGCCGCGAGCTTCGTCCCGACCGCTTCGGTCGAGTCGTAGCCGAGGACGCGCTCGGCGGCAGGATTCCAGGAGAGGATGGTACCGGCGCTGTCGACGGAGAGCACGGGATCCGGCAGAACGGCGAGAAGAGACGCCAGATAGGCATCGGAGATCAGAGCCCGCCTGCCGGCACGCGGCTCCAGCGCAGCCAGGCCGTGCTCGAGACGCGTGCGGGTCGCGCGAAAGGAGCGGCGCTGCCTCGTGACGGTGCTCGCCCGCTCGAGCAGCGGAGAGCTGATCTCGTCCGGTTGGACGATCCAGACCTCGCCGAGGCCCGGGGTGAAGAGGATCGCCCTTTCGATTCGGACGCGGTCCTCCCCGCCCACTACGATCACCAGTTGGAGCGAGGCGTCGGCGGCGTGTACGCGGCGTGCCATCTCCAGCGCGTCGGTCGCCGAGCCGTCGACGAGCGCGCAGTCGGACCGCCTGAGCGCGGCGGTGTCGACCTCCGATGCTTTGCCGTCCAGCACGAGCTCGGTGGTCACGCCGGCGACCCCCTCCCACCCGGGAGGCGGAGCACCCTTGCCGCGGACGATGATCGGCTGCCCCTTCGCCACTTCAGATCAGGGGAAGCTTGAGCAGGGCCCGACCGACCCACGTCTTCAGCATGTCGGTGGTCGGGGCCATGACATGGCTCGCGCGTGCGTCCCGGAGCATGCGGGAAAGCTTGCCGTTCTCGCGATAACCGATGCCGCCGACGAGCGTCATCGCCTCGTTGGCGATGCCGACGGCCGCCTCGCTGGCGGCTGCCTTGGCCGCCAGCACGGCAACCAGTGAATCGGGATCCCCTGCATCCCCTTCCTCTGCCGCCGCGGAGACCAGGCGACGGGTCTTCTCCAGCTCCATCCACAGCTCACCGAGCCGGTGGGCGACGACGGGGTTGGCCCCCAGCAGATCGCCCGAGTGCGCGTGTCGGCGGCTTCCCAGGTTCTCCAGCGCGATCTCGAAGGCGGCCCTGGCGACTCCCGTGTAGGTGCCGGCCATGGCCATGAGGAAATACGGGGCGATGACCTCGAAGACGTACCAGAGCTGGTCCCCCTCCTCTCCCAGCAGATTCCTCGTCGAAACCCGGACCCCCTCCAGGTGGACGGTCCGCGAACTGTTGCTCCGCATCCCCAGCCCGCGCCATTCCTCCTGCCACTCCATCCCCGGCGTACCTTCGTCCACGAGGACGCAGCTGAACATTCCTTCAGCGCCCCCTTCCACTTCCACCGCGGTCGACATGACATAGGAGTCGGCACGCGATCCGTTCGTAACGAAAGTCTTCGTGCCCTCCAGCACGAATTCGTCGCCTGCTCTGGTGACGCGGCTCTGCGGGATGTAGAAGTGGGAACCAGTGCCGGGCTCGCTCAGCGCGAGAGTGGTGATGTGCTCACCGCGGGCGATCGGCTCCAGGTATGCCTGCTTCTGGTAGTCGGTGGCCTTGGCGGTGATGACGGCCGTGCCGACGCCGTGCATGGCGAAGCAGAGCGCCGTGGAAGGGCTCTCCTGAGCGAGAACGTCGGTGACGGCGACGAGGGCGCCGAGCCCGAGTCCGTGACCGCCGAGCTCCGCCGGCACGTGGAGCCCCATCAATCCTGCGTCCGCGAGTGCCCGCATCGCGGGCTGCGGCCACCGCGCTTCGGCATCCTCCGCCTCCGCATTCGGAGCGATCACCGTCTCGGTGATCTCGCGCGCGACGCCGAGCAGCTTCTTCAACGGCGATGATGTCACAGGTACCATGCTTTTGGGGGCTTGCGGCTACGTGATGGAGACGGAGTTCAGAGCAGATATGGTACCACTCGCGTGCTTCGCTGGACTCTCCACACGATCGTCAGAGCTCGAGGCGAATTCCCGCGTTGATCGCTCGGCCTTCGAGCGGCGCCCACGCATCGGTCGTCCAGCGCCCCTCCGCCGATCGCGCCGGCAGCACCAGCGGATCGTAGCGGGTCTGGCGGGTATCGAGGAGGTTCTCGGCGTTTACGAAGGCCCGCACGCGCCCGAACCGCCGCTCCACCAGAAGTCCGCTGAGGAAGTACGCTCTGCTGGTGGAGCGATACGGATTGTCCTCCAGCTCCTGCCGACCGGTGTAGTACAGCTCCAGACCGACACGGCCGTTCCCCTCGCTCTCCCACATCGCAACCATTCCAGCGGCATGTCGCGGCGTCAGCGGCACCTCGCGTCTGCCGCCGCCCCCCGACCCAGGCTCGGTCGAGCGCAGGCGGGTGTACGTCGCGGTGACGTGAAAGGGCTCCGCATGCCACCTCGCGAGCAACTCGCCTCCCCAGGTCCGGGTCGGCTCGTCGGCATTGACCAGCCTGAGAAGATCCCCCTCTCGCACGACGTGTACCGGGTCTTCGACAAGCGATCCGAACGCGGTCGCGTTCAGCTCGAGCTCTCCCCATTGCCGGCCGATATCGAGTGAGGCCGTACGAGCACTCTCGACTTCGAGATCCTGCATTGGAAGAAGCCGACGAAGGCCGACCGCTTCGGTCTCCTCGGTGAACGGGGTCGGAGCGAAATACCCGCTCCCGACGGAAATGCGCGCGTTCCAGCCTCCACGGGCACGAAGCAGTGCCGAGAGGCGCGGGTTGAGAAAGGTGCCGTACTCGCTGTGCCGGTCGACCCGGCCACTCGCCGCCAGGGTCAGCCACCGGGCAGGAGCGTACTCGTCCTGTCCGAAGAGAGAGAGAACCGTGTAGGAGAAGTCGAAGACCGGCACATCGGCCGCCTCGTAGCTCTCCTGCTGGAGGGCAGTGCCCACGAGCCACGAATGCGGGCCGCTCGTACCGGAGTAGGTCGTCTCCGCGAAGCCGTTCGCGTGCAGGTCGTCCTCCGAGGCGGAGCCGAATCGGTGAGCGTGAGCCTGGGCCGTGGCGGACCCTCGCAGCGTCAGCAATCTGTCGCCCCCGAGCAGAAAGCGTCCCAGGAGGCCGGCATCCCCCCGCCCCGTGTGCAGCGCCTCCCGGTGCGTGGTGCCCGCGGGTGTGAACCGCCCCTCGGCCGTGCCGCCCTCGCGCTCCTCGAACGTGCCGCCGACGGTCAGAAAGACCGAGCTGCTCGTTCCGTCCCCCCAGAAGAGTCGTGGGCGGATCACCGCGCGGCGGTATCCCGGGAGGTCGATCCAGCCGTCCTCGTCGACATCCGCCCGAGACTGGCGGTGGAGCCCTCCGAGCAGCGTGAAACCCCAGCGCTCGCTCAGCTCGTCGGACAGCCAGAGCACTCCGTCCGTCCCGCCGAGCGTGGACTGGTTAAGCAGGAGCTCCCGTTCCGCCTCTTCGGGCCGCCGCGAGATCAGGTTGATCACGCCTCCGAGGGCAGTCGAGCCGTAGAGTGCCGATGCGGCACCCTTGATCACCTCCACCTGAGCGAGATCCATCGGCGGGATCTGCAACATGCTCAGCGAACCGCTCTGGCCGCCGTAGAGCGGGAGACCGTCGGAAAGGATCTGCGTGTAGCGGCCTCGCAAGCCATGGATGCGAACGTTCGCGCCACCCAGCGCGGGGGAGGTGCTCTGCACCCGAAGGCCGGCCGTCTCGTTCAGCATCATGGCGATATCGCCCGGCGTCATCATCAGCTTCTCCTCGATTTCCTCGCGGACGAGAACCTCGACGCGCAACGGTTCGTCCTCTATCCTGCGTTCGGTACGGGTCGAAGTGACGACGACTCCCTCGACTTCCTCCGCCTCCACTTCGAGGCGGACCAGCAGGGTCGTCTCGGCTGCGGCGCGTACCTGCACCGGCACGCGGACCGTCGCGAAGCCGAGCTTGCCGATCGAGAGAGAATGCTCACCCGCCGGGAGCTCGAGCCGGGCGTCGCCGGCCGCGTCGGTGAGAGAACCGGTGCCGCCGCTTCGCACCGTCGCACCCTCGACGGCGACGGAGTCCACCGCGGCAACCACGTGTACCCGTACCGTACCGCGGGCGTCCCGTGCGGGCTGCTGAGCGTCCAGGAGAGTGGCGGTGAGGCATAGCGCAACCAGGATTCGGCTGCAATACTGTCGCACGATCTGCATCGAGGCTTCGGGGGTCGAGGAAGAGCCGCTGTGTACCGGCTCAGGAGCTCGGAATCGGTTTCCGTGTACGGCTGCGACTGGCGTACCGCTTGCACGGGAGCGAGGCAACTTTCACGTACGGATGGAGGCGAAAATGATGCGCATCGGAAACTTCATCGCAGCAGCACCCTTCGTTGCCCTCCTCGGTGGGTGCGCCGGCTCGTTGCCGGAGATCCCCGCGGATCTCGTAGCGGAGCTCGGGGATGTCGTGGTGGAGGACTCACTCCAGAACACCGCGTCCGGATGGGCGATCAGTGGCGTCGCCCGGCTCGTGGACATCCCCCGCTTCTCCAGCATGCAGGTGCAGGTCGAGGCTGCCGGACTCACGCCCGGACCGCACGGCTGGCATATTCATAACGGGCAGTGCGCCAGCCCGGGGGGGGTAGTCGTCCCATTGTCGGCGATCGGCGCCCAGCCCGGAATCGACGAACCACTCGTCGCCGGCGACGACGGCGCGGCGGCCGAGGACGCGATCGTACCCGCCTCCCTCCTGAGCCGCGCGCAGGTCGAAGCCGGC
>JBBDRR010000202.1:0-20289 GCA_040905395.1 Gemmatimonadota bacterium | reverse complement strand
TGAAGGCGCGGATTCCGGGCGTGCGGATGATCGGGCTCGGCGGATCCGGCATGGCGGCCGAGGGCGTCGAGCTACTCGCCGACGTGAAGGATCTCGCTGTCATGGGATTCGTCGAGGTGCTTCCCCGACTTCCTTACTTCCTTCGACTCCGCAGGACGGTGTTCAGCGCGCTCGAGAGGGAGCGCGTCGATCTGGTCATTCCGATAGACTATCCGGGGTTCAACCTCCGCCTCGCGCGTCACGCCCGAGCGTCGGGTATTCCGGTCCTCTACTACATCGCACCTCAGGTATGGGCATGGCACGCCAGCCGCGCCCGAGATCTCGCACGCGACGCCGATCGGATCGCGGTGATCCTTCCGTTCGAGGAAGAATTCCTGAGGGCGAACGGCGCGAACGCCGAGTTCGTCGGCCATCCGCTTCTGGATACACGCCGGTCCGACGCCGATCGGGAGTCGTGGGCGAAAGGACTGGGTCTACCCGGGGAGGCCGCGGTGCTTGCGATATTTCCGGGATCGCGACGGCAGGAGGTGGACCGGCACCTGCCGATCTTCGTACAGGCCTGGCGCCTGATCGAGGCAAGGAATCCGAACGTCCGTCCGGTGATCGGCGGGGCTTCGCAGATACCGGACGAGGCATATGCCGGAAGCGACCTGCCGGTCAGCCGGGACCCGGCCAGCCTGCTGAGGTTCGCGACGGCCGCTCTCGTGAAGTCAGGCACGACGACCCTCGAAGCCGCGCTCGCCGAGACGCCGTTCGTGGTAGCGTACAGGATGAATCCGCTCACGTACCAGCTCGCCAAGCGCGTCGTACGTGTCCCGCACATCGCGCTGGCCAACCTGGTTGTGGACCGCCGGATCGTGCCCGAATTGATACAGGATGCCGCGACGCCGGAGGCGCTCGCGGACGCGCTGGAGCCGCTGCTGGAGGAGGGGAACGCTCAGCGTCGGGAGATGCTGGAAGGGCTGAGAAGCGTGAGGAGCGCGCTCGGCCGCGGCGGAGCCGGCGAACGCGTCGCGGAGATCGCCTCCGAGCTGCTACAGGCACGGCCGACCGATGGGGGCTAGGAAGTCCCGCCTCCAAGCGGCGATGATCAGTGGAGCCGGTGGTGCGATGCTGACCGCGCTGCTTCGGTCGGCGCGCAGCGAGCTGGTTTCCGGCGAGCAGGTCGAGATGCAGCTGATCAGGCCCGAAGGTATCCCCTCGGTCACCGTCGTGTGGCACGGCCGACTTCTCCCCGCTGCGTACCACTTCCGGAGAGCCGGCTACACGACGCTAATCAGCCAGAACCGGGATGGGGACTTGATCACGCCGCTCGTCGAGCGGTGGGGGTTCCGGGTGATTCGCGGCTCCAGCTCGAGAGGCGGATCGAGCGCGCTCCGGCAGATCGTAAAGGTGCTGAGCGAGGGCGGTAGGGTCGCCCTGACCCCGGATGGGCCGCGCGGACCGCGCCAGAAGATGAAGCTCGGTCCGCTGCACGCCGCCCGGCTCGCGGGGGTCCCGATCATCCCTGGCGCTGCTGGCGCGGCGCGCGGCGCGTATTTTGGACGATGGGACCGCTTTCTGGTGCCGGCACCCTTCACGCGTGTTTCCGTCGCCCTCGGGGAACCGCTCGAGATTCCTCCGGATGCGCGAGACGGCGAGCTCCGGGAATACGCGAACGAGTTGGAAGCCCGGCTGAACGCCGTAACGGAGCTGGTGGACGAGGCGGCTTGTGACGCTCGGCGATAGGCTGCGGCTGCGGGTTCCGGGGTGGTGGCGAAGCGATCGCGGGCTCGCCGGACGGGTCGTACACGGGATACTCGCGCCCGCCGAAATCGGGTTCCGGGGGGCGGCGGCCGTCCGTGGCGCACTGTACGATCGCGGTGTTCTACGGTCGCGCTCTGCCTCGATTCCGGTCGTCAGTGTGGGCAACATCTCGGTCGGCGGGACGGGCAAGACGCCCGTCAGCGCCTGGATCGCCGCGCTGCTCGAGGATTGGGGTCACGCACCCGCCGTAGTGATGCGGGGCTATGGCGACGACGAGGCCGCGCTGCACCGGGAGCTGAACCCCGGGGTGCCGGTCTTCGCGGCTAGGCGTAGGATCGAGGCGGCGGAGGCCGCCGAGGCGACGGCTTGCGACTGTGTCGTTCTCGACGACGGTTTTCAGCACCGGGCCCTCTCCCGCGACCTGGACATCGTTCTGATCGCCGCCGAACATTGGTCGGGGAATCGTCATCTCCTGCCGCGCGGGCCCTGGCGAGAGCCCATTTTGGCGCTGCGCCGTGCCGGCATCGTGTTGGTAACCCGCAAGACGGCCACTGCAGAGGAGGCTGCCCGCGTTGTCCAGGAAATGGAGCGCCGCGGCTTCGGCGGTCCCACCGGGATGGTGAACATCGCCCCGGCCGGCCTGGTCGCCCTCGATGCCGCACCCGGCACAGGGTCGATAGACGGGGGTCTCGGCGCGCTCCACGGTCGCTCCGTGCTGGCGATCGCGTCGATAGGAGATCCGAGGCCATTCGTGGAGCACATCGCGGCCGCGGGTGCGCGACCGGAGCTCCTGGCCTACCCGGACCACCACGACTATACGCAGCGCGATATAGCATCGATCGTGCGAAAGGCGGCCGGAAGGCCGATCGTCGCCACGAAAAAGGACGCGGTGAAGTTGAGGAAATTCGGAAGCTTCGTGGAGGGTTACGTTCTCGAGCAGGAGGTGCTGGTGGAGCAGGGAAGGGACGAACTCGAGCATGCGCTGCGAGCCGCGGTGGCGGGAAGACGATGATCGACGAAGCCGACGTGCTCGTTCTCGGCAGCGGCATCGCCGGGCTGTTCTTCGCGCTAAAGGCTGCGGAGCACGGTCGCGTTGCGGTGGTGACGAAGAAGGAGCGGCCGGAGTCCAATACCAACTACGCGCAAGGCGGCATCGCCGCCGCGCTGGCGCCGGACGACTCGCCGCATCTCCACGCGCGCGACACCTACAGCGCCGGAGCGGGGCTGTGCCATGGCGACGCCGTTCACGCCCTGGTAACGGAGGGGCCTCGCAGGGTACGCGAGCTCATGGAGCTCGGCGCCCGCTTCAGCGGCGGTGACGAGAACCTGTCGCTCGGGAGGGAGGGGGGACACTCGCGCAGGCGCATCGTCCACGCGGCCGACCTGACCGGCCGGGAGGTGGAGCGCGCCCTCCTGGAGGCCGTCGCTTCCTCCCCGAACATCGAGATCTTCGAGAACCAGATGGCCGTCGATCTCCTGGTCACGGAGACCGAGGCGGGTGAACCGGCATGCGCGGGGGCTCTGGTGCTCGCCGAGGACGGAACGGGCCTCGCGAGCGTTCTCGCGAAGGTGGTGATGATGGCCACCGGCGGGTGCGGTCAGGTGTACGCCCACACCACGAATCCGGCGATCGCGACCGGCGATGGTCTGGCCATGGCTTACCGCGCCGGCGCCAAGGTGGCGAACATGGAGTTCGTCCAGTTCCACCCCACGGCGCTGTACCCGGCGGGAGACCGAGCCTTCCTCATCAGCGAGGCGGTGCGGGGGGAGGGTGCCATCCTGCGCCGTAGGGACGGGGTGCCCTTCATGGACCGCTATCATCCGCTCGGCTCGCTCGCGCCCCGTGACGTCGTCGCGCTGGCGATCGATCGGGAGCTGAAGGAATCGGGCGAGGAGTACGTGCTTCTCGACTCCTCGAGCATCTCCGAACACGAGCTGCGGAGCCACTTCCCCAACATCCTGGCGGAGACCGCGGCGAGGGGCATCGACATGCTGACTCAGCCGCTGCCAGTCGTCCCAGCCGCTCACTATACGTGCGGAGGCGTTCTCACCGACACGCATGGCAGAACCTCCCTGTCCCGGCTGTTCGCGGTCGGCGAGGTCGCGTGCACGGGGGTTCATGGCGCCAACCGCCTCGCGTCCAATTCGCTTCTGGAGGCTCTGGTCTTCGCGGCCCGCGCCGCGGAGCGGATCGGACCGACGATCGCGGGTCTCCCGCTGCGCGACGGCAAACCGGTCGAACGCCTGATCGGACTTGGCCCGAAGCCCCTACGCGTGGATGCCCAGCGAACGACGGCGCGCGGATTGATGTGGGATCTCGTCGGCATCGTTCGCACGGACGACCGCCTGACCCAGGCCGCCGCCGCGCTCGACGAGCTCGCCGCCTCCCTGCGACAGGCTGCGGCCGAGGCCGAGCTCACCGCGGATCTCCTCGAACTGCGAAACCTTCTACAGACCGCCGCGCTGATCATCGCCTCCTCACAGTCACGCAAGGAGAGCCGGGGCCTGAACTTCAACCTCGATCATCCTCACCGTGACAACGAGGGTTTCCTGCGCGATACGATCCTGAGCCTCTGAGATGAAGCTCCAGATCGTCTGCGTCGGCCGGCCGAAGAATCCCCTGTCGTTGGCCATCCGAGAATATGAACGTCGTATCGAACACTACTTCAGTTTTGAAGCAATCGAGGTGAAGGAGACCTCGGCGCGCGGCAGAACGACCGAACAGGTCCTCGCCGAGGAGGGGGAGCGCCTACTTGCGCGGGTTCCGGGACAACACGAGCTTGTCGCCCTACACCGACCCGGAAAGCCATGGAGTTCCGAGATGCTGGCGCGACAGCTCGAAAGGGCGGCGCTCCGCAGCGTTCCCGGCGTCTCGTTCGTGATCGGAGGAGCGTACGGGCTCTCCCACGCCGTGCTCGACCGCGCCGTTCGACTGTTTTCATTATCGGCAATGACACTGCCTCACGAGATGGCCCGGCTCATCCTCACCGAACAGATCTACCGCGCGGGGACGATCGGCCGCGGCGAGCCGTACCACAAGGGCGGCACGGAGTGACTCGTGGCGCTTCGCCGGCCGTGAACCGCATTGCTTCCCACCCACCGATGGGTTGCCGGAGGAGCTGTTGAAGTCGCTCATCCGCCCTGCTTCGCTGGGTGCATCCCCGCTCGTTCGTGATTACCTCACCTCGGTTCCGGCGGCACTCGACTTCTACGGCGGCTCTCCTTTCTCGATCGATTCCTTTCACGCGAAGCTGAAGGATGTCCAGCGTCGATTCGGCTCCGACGAGCGAAGCGCCGCCGCCGCCGCACTCCGACCGACCTCCGACCGGGCTCGCGAACGCCTCGACCGCTTCGTAAAGGATGGCGGCGCGGTGGTGACCACCGGTCAGCAGGCCGGCTTCCTCACCGGGCCGCTCTACACGATCCACAAAGCGGCCTCCGCCATCGCCCTCGCCAAGCACCTGGAGACCCGGCTCGACGTACCCGTCCTTCCGGTCTTCTGGGTGGCGAGCGAGGACCACGACTGGGCGGAGGTGAATCACACGGTTCTCATCGATCGAAGAGGAGAGCTCCAGCGTTACGAGCTCGAGGGTCGCGATCAGCGTCCGCTACCGATGAGCGAGAGACAGCTCGAAGGAGACCTCGATATTCTCTGCGATCATATTACGCAATCGGTTGGAGCGACGAGACATAATGAGGAATACGTAAGACAAATTATTGATCCGTATCGCCGCGAGGGTGCGACGGTAGCAGGGGCGTTCAGCGAGGCGTTCCAGGCACTGTTCGCGGGCAGCGACCTGCTCGTCACCGACGCGGCGGATCCCGCCGTCAAGCAGGCGTCGCTGGGCGTCCTGAAGGAAGCGCTGACGGACGCTTCGGAGCACGAGGCGAGGCTCTCCGCGCGGTCGAAGGAGATGGCGGGGCGAGGGTACGGCTCTCAGGTAGCGGTGCTGGAGCGGGGCGTAAACGTTTTTTTCAGCAGCGAAGGGGGTCGGCACCGCCTCTACAGGAAAGGTGAGGACTTCGTGGTCCGGGAGCGGAAGGGAACGATTTTGCGGGAGGAGCTCCTCCAGACGTTGCTGGCGGAGCCGGAGCGTTTCAGCCCGAACGTATTTCTGCGGCCGGTCGTGGAGAGCGCAGTGTTTCCCACGCTGGCGTACGTGGGTGGGCCGGGGGAGATCGCGTACTTCGCCCAGGTCACGGCGCTCTTCGACGCGTACGGGATCGCACCGCCCGTGGCGGTGCCGCGCTACTCCGCGCTGGTGGTGGAGCGAGCGGTCGAACGAGTCCTGGAGGGGCTGGAGTTGACGATCGAGGATGTCCGGGAGCCCCGGGAGGCGCTCGTGGAGCGTCTCGCGAGGCGGGAGGTGCCGGGGCCGGTTGGCGACGGGATCGGGCGGATTCGCGACGATCTGGCTGCGGGCTTCGAGCGGCTGATCGACGAGGCGGTGCGGCTCGATCCGACGCTCGGTGGCTCACTCGGGTCGATCCGCAACCGGGAGCTGGCGTGGATGGCACGCGCCGAGCGAACGATCGTGGGGGCGATCAAGCGGGGGGATCGTCTTTCGCTGGACCGTCTGGATCGGGTTCTCGATGCATTGCGTCCGGGTGGGAGCGCTCAGGAGCGGGTGCTGAACGTGTTGCCGTACCTCGGTCGCTACGGGCCACACTTCCTGCGTGAGCTCGAGCGTTCGATCGGGGAGAGCTGGCGCCTGCCTGAATGAGGCGATGGGGGAGGTCGGCTGCTGGCCTGAGGCGTGCGTGGCACCGGCTTCCAAGCCTATGAAAAGACCGGTCGAAGGTCCTGCGAACCCGGAGGCGGGCGGGGGAGGGAAGATGGCTTCCTCCCTGGTCGCCGGCGGAATCCTGCTCAGCCGGATCTCCGGGCTGGTACGGGAGGGCGTTTTCTCGGCGTATTTCGGCACCACGCTCTACGCGGACGTGTTCCGAGCGGCGATCAGGATGCCGAACGCGCTGCAGAACCTTCTGGGTGAGGGGACCCTCAGCGCGTCGTTCATCCCGGTGTACTCCGAGCTGCTGGAGCAGGGCAGGAAGGAGGACGCGAGGAGGACGGCCGGGGCGGTCCTCGGACTACTGATGGCGGCCGCCGGGGTGATGGCGCTCGTCGGCATCGCGCTCGCACCTGTCCTCGTCTCTCTTCTGCTCCCCGGCTTCGACGGAGAGCGCCGAACGCTGGCGGTTGAGGCGGTCCGCATCATTTTTCCGATGACGGGCGTGCTCGTGCTGTCCGCCTGGGCCCTGGGGATTCTCAACAGCCACCGGAAGTTCTTCATCCCCTACGTCGCGCCGGTCATCTGGAACGCGGCGATCATCGCGACCCTGATCCTGTTCGGCGGCGGCCTCTCACTGGACCGACTGGTCATCGCGCTGGCCTGGGGCGCTCTGCTGGGCGGTGTTCTCCAGTTCGGGATCCAGCTCCCGTGGGTGCTCAGGCTCGAACGGCGCATCCGGCCGTCGCTGAATCTGCGATTCCCGCCGGTGCGCGAAGCGGTACGAAACGCCGGCCCGGCGATCGTCGGGCGCGGAGTGGTCCAGCTCAGCGGCTACGTCGACCTGATCCTCGCGAGCTTCCTCGCGGCGGGTGCGGTAGCGGCGATCGGCTATGCGCAGACACTGTACATGCTGCCGGTGAGCCTCTTCGGCATGTCCGTCGCCGCCGCGGAGCTTCCGGAGCTCTCCCGCCGGCGATCGGGGGGAATGGAGGAGCTTCGCCTTCGGACGGTAGCCGGCCTCGAGAGAATCGCCTTCTACGTCGTCCCTTCGTTCGTGGCCTTCGTCGCGCTAGGCGACGTGATGGTCGCGGGGCTCTACCAGCGCGGCGAGTTCGACCGGGCGGATACGCTGCTGGTTTACTTGACGCTCCTCGCATTCTCCATCGGTCTCGTCGCTTCGACCGGTACCCGCCTCTTCTCATCCACCTTCTTCGCCCTGCGCGACACCAAGACGCCCGCGCGATTCGCGATCACCCGCGTCGTCCTCGCAGCCCTCCTCGGCTTCATCCTCATGGTTCAGTTCGAACCGGTAGACCAGCTCGGGATACCGGCCGGTATCTTCGGCGGCATCACCGTCGGGGATTCGCGGCTCGGAGCGGTCGGCCTCGCCGCCGGATCGGGGATCGCGGCGTGGGTCGAGTGGAACCTGCTGCGGCGGCGATTGAAAGCGCAGATCGGTCCGGTCGGGGCGCGCCTCTCGCAGATCGGGAGGATGTTCGTGGCGGCGATCGCCGGCGCCGCGGTCGGCTGGGGGGTACGGCTGCTGTTGGGCGATATCTCGCCGATCATCCAGGCCGTTCTGGTCCTCTCCACGTTCGGAGTCGTCTACTTCCTGACGGCCGCCGGTATCGGCCTCTCGGAGGCGCGAGCCGTGTTGCGACGGGTCAGAGGATCGCTCGGCCGCCGCCGCTGAGACCCGGAGCCGTCTCAGGGGTAACAGGAAGGAACGCGGGCTGTTAGACGTGGGGGGCGATACGTCATACGTCATACGTCATACCTCATAGGTTGTACGTTGTACGTATTTCGTCCTGCGTCGTAGATGATACGTCGTGGAGTCGAGGGGGCGCGCAGCAGGCGGATCCGCCGGCTTGGGATCGAAACGACCGTAGGGGAGCCGTCCGCGGTAACAACGGATAACGGATAACGGATAACGCACTTCGTGGAACAGCTAATAAGAGACAAGCTCAAGCATCTACCGAACCGGCCCGGCGTGTACCTGATGAAGGGCGGGGCGGGCGAAGTGTTGTACGTCGGCAAGGCGAAGGCGCTACGCTCGCGGGTGCGCTCGTACTTCGGAGCGGCCGCCGCCGAATCGCTGAAGACGCAGGAGCTGGTGCGCAGGATCGTCGACTTCGACACCATGGTGGTCGACTCGGAGGCGGAAGCGCTCATCCTCGAGAACAACCTGATCAAGGAATACCGCCCGCGCTTCAACATTCAGCTCCGGGACGACAAGAGTTACCCGTACATCAAGGTGACGACGGCGGAGCCCTTTCCGCGGGTGTTCGTCACACGTCGTCTGGCGAAGGACGGGTCTCGGTACTTCGGGCCCTACACGGACGTGCGCCGGATGCGACAGGTGCTCGAGGTGGTGAAGCGGCTCTACACCGTGCGCTCGTGCCAGTATCGGCTGCCGAAGGAATCGCCGTCGCGGCCGTGCCTCGATTACCACATCGGGCGGTGCAAGGCGCCGTGCGTCGGTCTGCAGGACAGGGTCGACTATCGCGAGATGATCGACGACGTGCTGGACGTGCTCGGCGGTCACTCGAAACGAGCGGCGCAACGGCTACAGATCGAGATGGAAGAGGCCGCGGCGGAGATGCGGTTCGAACGCGCCGCCGAGCTGAGGGACGCGCTGGCGCACCTCGGCCGCCTGGAGGCGCAGCAGAAGGTGGTCGACGTCTCGGGGTCGGATCGCGACGTGATCGGTCTCGCGCGCGACGGCGATCAGGCCTGCGGCGTGATCCTGCGGATTCGGGAAGGGAAGCTGCTCGCCCGCGAGACGGTTCACCTGGTCAACCTGGAAGGGGAGCCCGACGAGGCCGTCCTCGGGACTTTCGCGACCCGCTTCTATACCGCACGCTCGAAGGACACGGCGGTGGACGTTCCGCCCGAGATCATCCTCCCGCTGGCGTTTGAGGACCGCGAGGTGCTGGAGGGCTGGCTGCGGAGCCGGGTAGGCCGTGCCGTCCGGCTGAGCGTACCGCAGAGGGGGGAGAAGGTCCGACTGGTGGAGCTGGCGGCGCAGAACGCCCGTCACGTGATGGAGGAGCGGAAGCTGCTCGGCGACGGTTCGTCGGGGCGCGCGCCGGATGCCCTGTACGAGCTGCAGGAGGTGCTCGAGCTGCCGAACGTCCCGCGGACAATCGCCTGCTTCGACGTCTCGCATACGCAGGGCAGCGAGACGGTGGCCTCGGCCGTCTTCCTGACGAACGGGATGCCGGACAGGTCGGAGTACAGGCGCTTCCGGATCCGAGGCGAATGGGGGAACGACGACTATCGGTCGCTGTCCGAGGCGCTGACGCGCTATCTGCGCCGACGGCTCGAAGAAGGCTGCGGGCTCCCGGACCTGGTGGTCATCGACGGCGGCAAGGGCCAGCTGAGCGCCGCACGTGCCGCGCTCGAGGCGATGGAGCTCGCTCACCAGCCGGTGATCAGCCTGGCGAAACGCGACGAGGAGGTGTTCGTGCCCGGTCGCGCGGGGCCGATTCGGTTAGCCCGGCGATCGGCGGCGCTCCGACTCCTCCAGCGCGCCCGGGACGAGGCGCACCGCTTCGCGATCACCTACAACCGGAAGCTCCGTACGCGTCGGACGATCGCCTCGGGACTCGCCGAGATCCCCGGTGTAGGGCCGGCCCGGCAGAAGGCGCTTCTCGAGCGCTTCGGGTCGATGCGAGCGCTCGGCAGCGCCAGCGTCGAGGAGATCGCGGGGGTACCGGGAATCGGCCCCGCTCTTGCGCAGGTCATCCGCGATCGCGCGGGCGCAGACACCCGGAACCGACAGCCAGCCGAAGCGGACGGATGAAGATCGCGGTGCTACTCGGAGGAACCAGCGCGGAGCGGGAAGTCTCGCTGGCGAGCGGATTGGCGGTAGCGAAGGCGTTACGCGAGAAGGATCACACGGTCCTGACGATCGATACGGCTCGGGGCTTCGTGCCTCCGGAAAAGGAGCGGGAGCTGCTGCCGGAGGGCGTGCACGCGGCACCGTCGGAGGATCTGGCTTCGACGCTGCAGCCCGTGGAGATCGCAACGATTCCCGAGCTGCTCGATGCCGACCTGGCGTTTCTGGCGCTGCACGGCGGCATCGGCGAGAACGGGGAACTGCAGGCGCTCCTCGAGCTGAGCGGCATCCCCTACACGGGAACCGGGCCGCTCGGATCGGGGATCGCCATGGACAAGGACGTCACGAAGCGGCTCCTGAGGGACGCGGAGATCCCCACGCTTCCGTGGCGAGTTGCGCGCGCCCCCGATTTCTCGTACGACCGCCATACTATTGACGAGGTGGTCGGCTTCCCCTGTATCGTGAAGCCATCGCGGCAGGGATCGAGCGTCGGGCTCTTCGTGGTTCACGGCATGGAGGAGCTCGAGGAAGCGATCGAGGAGGCGGCCCGGTACGACTCCGAGGTGATGATCGAGCGCTACACCCGCGGTAGGGAGCTCACCGTCAGCATCGTCGGTGACGAGCCGCTTCCCCCGATCGAGATCCGGCCGAAGAAGGGCATCTACGACTACGAGGCGAAATACACGCCCGGCATGACCGAGTACCTCTGTCCCGCGCCCCTCGAGGGCGAACTGACGGCGCAGGCCCAGCTCTATGCGTTTCGCGCGTTTCGCGTCCTGAAGCTCTCTGGTTACGCCCGCGTCGACTTCATCCTCGCGCAGGACAAGCTATTCTGCCTCGAGGCGAACACCCTCCCCGGTATGACCGCCACGAGCCTCCTCCCCAAAGCCGCGGCGGCCGTCGGGATTTCCTTTCCCGACCTCTGTCAACGGATCGTGAACCTCTCGCTCGCTCAGACAGCTGCCTCGACCTGACGACGGAACCGGCCCCCGTGGGTGGGGTTCTATCTAGACAAACCCCGAGAAGCCCGTTCCATCATCGATGTCGTATTCTGCAGGCGTTTCCAACCCCTTCGGCTTCGTCGTAACCCCCTGGGTAAAGAGGCTCCTGATCGCGAATGCAGCCGCATTCCTGATCACCCTCGCCTTCGGGGGCCTCGTCGATTATCTGGCGTTCAGCCCCTCGCGGTTCATACCGCTGGTGTGGACGCCGGTGACGTACATGTTCGTGCATCTCGGGGTGTTCCACCTCCTCTTCAACATGCTGGCCCTCTTCTTCTTCGGGCCGCCGCTCGAAGACAGGTGGGGCTCGCGGGAGTTCCTCAAGTTCTACTTCATCGCCGGCCTGGGCGGAGCGTTGCTCTCGGTGCTCTTCCCATATCCGATCGCCGGCGCCAGCGGCGCCGTTTATGGCATCATGGTCGCCTTCGCCATGTACTGGCCCGACAACCCGATCTACATCTGGGGCATCTTCCCGGTAAAGGCGAAGTGGCTCGTGGGCTTTCTGGTCGGCCTCGATCTGTTCTACGCCCTCAGCGGAAACCAGTCCGGAACCGCCCGGCTCGCCCACCTCGGCGGTGCCTTCGCCGCGTTCGCGTACCTCAAGTCACCCTGGGCACCGTCCGCCTGGGGTAACGTCGTGACCAAACCGAAAAAGAGAAAGCGGCCGCGGAACTGGAACGTGCTCGCGGGACTCGCGAAGGGATCTGAAAAGGCGGACGAGGGGCAAGAAGAGCGGGCGGTCGCGACTGCCGCTCAGCGCGCGGCGGCCCACCGGAGCCTCGACGAAGTCGATCGCATCCTCGACAAGATCTCCGAGGGCGGGATCTCGTCGCTTACCGAGGACGAGCGCCGACAGCTCGAAGAGGCGAGCCGGAAGTTCAGATCGAACTGACCGCTTACCCACGCCGCACGATGCTCCGGGCGCTCCGACCACCACCGTCGGGCGCCCGGCCTCTCATTCGGCGCCTACTCCTGCGGCTGCCGCGTCGCCGTCGGAATCGGCCGCGCAGAATCGCGCAGGACGGACGATCGGGGTCCGGCACGCCTCCTCATCCCCTGAAGACGCCCTGCGCCGCCACGGCCGCCTCCTGGCTGTCCCCGATGTCGCGTTCGATCCGACGAAAGCCGCAATCAGGCGGGGGCTGCCGCTCTCATCCGTGTAGGGCGTATAATGAGTATTATGTAAACTAGTGCCGTGGAGAAAGCGCTTTGTTTCCCACAGGGGGTCGGTCCCCCGCCGCTCGTCTCAGAGCTTGCCGAGGATCGATAGCCAGCGCAGCCGCCAAACTCGCCAGACGGCTTCCCGGACGATCTTACCGGACATTTTGCTCTCGCCAATGTCGCGATCGACGAACATGATCGGGATCTCGCCGAGGCGGAATCGGCGGGTCCATGCGCGGAAGCTCATCTCGATCTGGAATGCGTAGCCGTTCGACTCGACGCTCTCGAGCGGAATCGCCTCCAGGACCTCCCTGCGGAAGCATTTGAATCCTCCGGTGAGGTCCGCGACCGGCACACCCGTCACCCAACGCGCGTAAATATTGGCGAAGTAGCTGAGCAGGAGGCGGCTGATCGGCCAGTTGACGACGGTGACGCGGCCGTGGAGGTAACGGGAGCCGAGGACGACGTCGAAGCGCTGGATCGCCTCGAGGAATTTGGGAAGGTGTTCGGGATCGTGGGAAAAATCGGCGTCCATTTCGAAGAGGTAGTCGAACCCTCGTTCGAGCCCCCAGTTGAAGCCGGCGATGTAGGCGGTTCCCAGCCCGAGTTTCTCGGCCCGATGGATGACGTGGAGGCGTGGTTCGGCGGCCGCCATTTCGTCGGCCAGTGCGCCGGTACCGTCCGGCGAGCCATCGTCGACGACGAGGACCTGGATAGCCGGATCCTGCCTGAGAATCAGGGGGACGAGCCGCGGAATGTTCTCGCGTTCGTTGTAGGTAGGGACGATGACGAGTGCGCGCGGCACGCCTATCGGTCGGATGGGGGCGCTTGAATTCGGGAAAATTGAGCCGTATGTTGCGAAAAATTCGAAGATAGGCGCGTCCCGTCCGGACGACAAGTGAGAATCCTCTATATCGTTACGGCGTTTCCCCGCGGCCCGGGTGACGTGATCACGCCCTGGCTGCTCGAAACGATCCAGAAGTTGCGGGAGCGTCAGATCGAAGTGGAGGTCCTCGCGCCGAGCTATCGTGGCCGGCGCCAGGAGGAGTACGAAGGCATTCGCGTGCATCGTTTCCGGTATGCGCTGTCGGGGGTCGAGACGCTCACCCACGACCAGACTACGCCGGACCGTCTGCGGGAGCGGCCGTATTTCGCCGCGCTGCTGCCGGGGTACCTGCTCGCGGGTTCTCTGGCGGCTGCCCGGTTGACGCGGCGCGGCGATTTCGATGTCGTTCACGTGTTCTGGCCCCTTCCCCACGGGCTCTTCGGGCTCGTCGCACGCCGGTTTTCCGGCGTTCCTCTGGTTTCAACCTTCTTCGGCGTGGAGCTGACCTGGCTGGGCAGCCAGCTTCGCTTCCTCGCGCCGGTGGTGCGGGCGATCATCCGGCGGTCGGACGCCGTGACGGTCATCTCGAGCCATACGGCCGCCGAGGTGCAGCGCCTCGCGCCGGGTGCGCGGGTTCGGCCGATCCCCTTCGGAGCGGCGACCGGGACGGCGCCCGATAAACGGCGGGTCATCCACGACCAGGCGCAGCCGTATCGCATTCTTTTCGTGGGGCGCCTCGTCGAGCGGAAGGGCGTGCAGGTGCTGCTCAGGGCGATGACGGGGTTGAATGGTGGGGGGGCCGTACGGTTGACGGTCGCCGGGGACGGCCCTCTCCGGCGGGAGCTCGAGCGTCTCGCGGCGGAGCTCGACCTGGAAGACAGGGTGGAGTTCACCGGTCGGGTGACGGATGGAGAGCTGCGCCGCCTGTACGACACGAGCGACCTCTTCGTCCTTCCCGCCGTTCGGGATGCAAAGGGGGACGTCGAGGGCCTCGGCGTGGTGCTCATCGAGGCGCTGCTGCACGGGGTGCCGGTGGTGGCGAGCGATTCCGGCGGCATTCCCGACATCGTCCGGGATGGAGAGACCGGGCTCCTGGTACGGCCCGGCGACCCGGGAGACCTGGCAGCAGCCATCGAGCGAGCGATGGCGAATCCCGACTTGACCGCTCGACTCGCGGCGGCGGGATGGGACCATGTGCGCGAGCACTTCTCCTGGGAGCGGATCGTGGCGGACCTCGAGGCACTCTATCTCGATGTGAGCGGCGCCGGACCGCGGGGATCGCGCCGATGAGCGGCACGGACTGGTCCAACTTCCGGGTGGACCGGATCACGCCGGCAACGTTTCTCAAGCGGAACCTGATCCACACGGCGCTCATCGCGGCGGTGCTTCGCCGCGCTGAGGGCTCGGTGCTGGAGGTGGGGATCGGCAGTGGCGCGCAGAGTGCGCTCCTGAGCCGCTTCGTGGACCGTACGGTGTCGATCGACAATGATGGCCGAATTCTGAAGGCTGCCCGACCGAACCTGGAGCGATTCGGCCCCGGGGTAGACGTTCTGACGGCCGACGCGTTCGCCCTTCCCTTCACCGACGGCGCGTTCGGCGTGGCGGTGTCGCAGGGTCTGATGGAGCACTTCGACGACGAATCGATCGGCCGGTTGCTCGAGGAGCAGCTGAGGGTGTGTCGCTCGGTCGTCTTCAGCGTTCCCTCCGACAGGTATCCGAGGCAGGATGTCGGTGACGAGCGTCTGATGGCTCCGGAAGCGTGGGCCGCGATCGTTCGGCGGGCGATCTCGAGCCCGCGGCACACCGTCTCGGCGCGCTATTACCGCTTCGATCCGGAATCTTTCAAATACTCGGTGCTGGCACGCCGCCGGTTGGGCGGTTTCAGCGTGCTGGTGACGATCGATCCCCGTTAATCGGCATGACTCACGTTCTGCACTGCATCTACGACGATCCGGAGAACCCGTGGGTTGCGGGTGGTGGCTCTGTCCGCGTCCGTGAGATCTACCGGCGTCTCCGCGATCGGCTGGGCTCGATCACCGTGGCGACCGGCTCGTATCCCGGCGCGCGGGACGACGAGATCGAGGGGATACGGTACCGACGCCTCGGACTCCGCGGCCCGTATCCGGCGAGCCGCCTGACGTATTCGATGGCTGCGAGTCGTCTGCTGGCGAGGGGGGAGTACGACGTCGCGGTGTACGACTTCTCGACTTACACGCCTCTACGCATTCCCACGGATCGTCCGGTGGGGGTCACGGTACACCACCTCACCGAATCGACGGCCGTCGAGCGGTGGGGGAAGGTGGTCGGGCGGCTCGTAGCCAGTCAGGAGCTGCGGCGGCTGAAGAGGGGCCGGTTCTTCTCAGCCACGTCGACGATCACGATGGAGCGGCTGAGGACGCTGCTCGGTCCCTCCGTGGAGATCCGGCTGATCCAGGCGGGTGTCGCGGACGAGCTGTTCGAGCAGCAGCGTCGCGAGGCCGACTACCTGCTCTATTTCGGCCGCCTCGACTGGTTCCAGAAGGGGCTGGACATCCTGCTCGACGCGATGCGTATTCTGGTCGCCCAACGGCCGGATCTGAGACTGCGCGTCGCGGGTCGCGGAAAAGATGCGCAGCGGTTGCTCGATGGCGCTCGCTCGCTCGGCATCAGGGACAATGTCGAGCTCATCGGGTCGGTCGGTGAGGCCGCGCGGGCGAAGCTGCTCTCGGGTGCGCGGGTGCTGCTGATGCCCTCCCGCTTCGAAGGGTTCGGAATGGTGGCGGCGGAGGCGATGGCGGCGGGAGTGCCGGTCGTGGCGTCCGACGCCGGTTCTCTGCCGGAGGTCGTGGCGCCCCCTGCGGGAGGTGTCCTCGTCCCCACGGGTGACGCGGCGGCGCTGGCACGGGAGACGGCGCGGCTGCTCGACGACGGTGCCGCCCGGCGACGCTTCAGCCAGAGCGCGAGGGCTTCGGCTCAACGGTTCCGGTGGGAGCGTATCGCCGAGGATCATCTGGCTTTTCTGGAAGCCATTCATGCCGCCGAGGCGGTCGCGACCGAGGGTAGAACGTAATGGTTGCTCGTGAGCGAGCCGGATCACGGAGCGCGAAGTCGGCGGTAGCGCCACCCGAACGGACGATTGGGACCGGCACCGCGGCGCTGATCTTCTTCGCCCTGTCGATACTCTACTTCCTCCCCGCGTTCCTTCCCGGCCAGCATATCTTCGGCACCGATTACCTGGCGGGCGGTTACTTCTTCTACGAATTCGTCTCCGAGCGCCTCGGCTCCGGCGAGCTTCCGAAGTGGGTGCCGTACGTGTACGGCGGGGTTCCCCTGCTCGCGAATCCCGGCAGCACCTTTTATCCGGTGCGACTGATCGCGGACGTGCTGCTCCCGGTCACGTGGATTCTTCCCTTCATCTTCGTCGTGCAGTTCGGCTTCGCCGGTCTCGGCATGTACCTGCTAGCGCGCGAGCTCGGCTGCCGATCGTGGGTGGCGTTCCTGGCGGGCCTTGCGTTCGAGTTCACCGGGATCACCGTCTCCACGGTTTTCGCCGGCCACGATGGCAGAGTGATCGTCGCGACGTTCGCCCCCCTCTTCTTCTACTTCCTGCACCGGGGGATACGTACGGGTCGAATCGGACCGTTCGTGGGCGCGGCGGCGACGATCGGGTTCTCGCTGCTCTCCTTCCAGATCCAGAGCAACTACTACCTGCTGATCGCCGGCTTGATCTGGTCCATCTTCTCGCTGTTCCATCTGGGCCACTTCCGCGACCGAGGTGCACTCGGACGGCGGGTGGCTCTGGGCATTGCGGCGGTCGGGTTCGGGTTCACGCTCGCGGCCGTGAACTTCATTCCCTTTGCGGACTACGTCGACGAATCGCCACGTGGCGGCGAGGGGGGCCGTGGGTACGAGTACTCGGTCGGCTTCTCGATGCCGCCAGGTGAGCTGATTTCGATAGCGGTTCCGGAAGCGCCCGGGGTGCTGGAGAACTACCGGGGTGAGAACCCCTTCAAGCTCCATACGGAGTACCTCGGCGCGTTGGTCGTAGTGCTGCTGATCGTGGGGGTCGGTTTCGCGCGGCGCGACAGGTACTGGTGGTTCTTCGCCGGCCTGGGCGCGTTCACCCTGACGATGGCGTTCGGCGGCCACACCCCGATATATAGACTATACTATGAGTTCCTGCCGGGTACCGCCCAGTTCAGGGCGCCGGCGATCTCCTTCTTCGTCTTCGCCCTCGCCTGCGTCACGATGGCCGCGCTGACGCTCGAACGACTCGCGCGTCTGCGGGAGAATCCGAGGTCGGCGGCGGCGGATCCGGGTGAGAGGGAGCCAAGGCTCGGGACCTGGCTCGCGGCGGTAGTGGGTCTCGCCGTGGTCGGGCTGGCGCTCGCGGCTGCTTCGGGCGGGGCGGAGCCGCGAGATACGGCACGTATGGCAGGCTTCGGCCGCTTCGTCCTCTTCGCCGCGCTCGTCTGCGGTGTTCTCTGGCTCTGGATCGCCGATCGGATCCGCTCCCTCGCCTTCCTCGTGCTGCTCTCCGTGATCACCGTGGTCGACCTCTGGGTCGTGGGGCGGAATTTCTTCGATACCGTACCACCCCCGGACGTGACCTTCGCGGCGGACGATGTCGTCGCCTTCCTCCGCGCCCAGCCGGGCCCCTACCGGACCTGGGTACTGCCCTTCCCCGAAGCCTATCGGGGGCACGGCAACTACCTGATGCTCTTCGGCATCGAACAGGCGGGCGGCGAGCACGGGAACCAGCTTCAGCGGTACAACGAATACGCCGGAGCTGGAGAAAATGTCTACGTGGATTGGTCCAACTTCTTGGAGGCAGCGAACTTCCTTCACGCCGCGAACATCCGGTACATCATCAGCATGACCGAGCTCCAGACGCCCTTCCTGCGCGAGGTGCACCGTGGGAGCGCTCTGATCTACGAGAACCTCGAGGCGCTACCGCGTGCGTATCTCGTCGAGGAGGTCGTGACGACCACCGACAGCACCGGTGCGCTCTCGTCGCTCGCCGACGTCGCCTTCGACCCGTCGCGGACGGCCGTGGTCTACGGTCTCGAGCCACTGCAGCTACCGGGCGGGCCGCTCACAGCCGACGTTCAGATGGTGGAGCATACTCCCGACCGGGTCGTCCTTCGGTCGCGAGCGGACCGGACGGCGCTGCTCGTGCTCGCGGACAACTACTTCGACGGCTGGACTGCGACGGTGAACGGCGTCGAGACGCCGATCCATCGGACGAATCACACGTTTCGAGGTGTGGTGGTGGGGCCCGGTGAAAGCGAAGTCGTCTTCGAATTCCGGCCGGCCGACCTCTACACGGGCCTCTACCTGTATCTCGGCTGCCTGCTTCTGCTGGTCGGGTACGCTGGCTGGCTGGCGGTGAGCCGCCATCGCAGCCGCGCCGAATCCGTTGCGTGAGTCGGTGAGCACCCGCCGCCCGGGACGGTACCGGCGACTCGCGGGAACGCTCTTCGCCGTTGCCGCGTTCACGTTCCTGGCCGTCTTCGTCGCCCGGAACCTCGAGCAGCTTCGAGCGCATGAGTGGTCGATCAGACCTGGACTTCTCGGCCTGTCGATCCTCCTGAACATCGTCGGGCTCGCGTGGGGCGTGCGCGTGTGGCAGCTTCTGCTGCGACGGCTCGACACCTCAGTGCGGTACCTTGCCCTGGCGCGCGTATGGTTCGTCTCCGGCCTGGGCCGCTACATCCCGGGAAAGGTCTGGCAGTTCGTCGGGGCGGCACACCTCGGAAGGGTGGCGGGCCTATCGCCCACGATCGCCGTCACGTCCCTCGCCGTGCACACCGGCCTCTTCATCCTGGGCGCGCTCGTCGTCGCCGTCTACCTGGTGCCCTCCCCGGTCGGCGACCTCGGCGGGATCGCGGTGGACATCGTGCGATGGACAGGACCACTCCTCCTTCTTCTCGCCCATCCCGCGCTCATCGGCGGCTGCCTCAACCTCGTGCGAAGGGCAACCAGCAGCGCGATGGCGGAGTGGAGAGCGGGATGGGGATACGGCGTCGGCCTGGTCCTCCTCTCGGCGATCGGTTGGATCGTCAGTGGCGCCGCGCTCTTTCTGTTCATCCTCGCGCTCACGCCGTTGCCGCTCTCGGGGCTCACCGGAGTGATCGGCATCAATGCGCTGGCATTCGTCGCGGGCTACGTCGTGTTCATCGCGCCCGCCGGGCTGGGGGCGAAGGAGACGGCCCTCACGGCGCTCCTGGCGTTCTACGTGCCGGCCCCCGTCGCCGCGGTGCTCGCGATCGCGGCGCGGCTGTGGACGGTAGCGGCCGAGCTGATCCCCGCGCTCCTGCTGCTCGGACACTCCGCTTCGGACGCTCTCCCCGCCGAGCCCGAGCCGAGCGCGACGGGTGCCAGCGAAACATAGCCCCGTGCCCGCCGGCAGCTTACATTTGACCGCCCTATGATCGCAGAAATCAGTAGCTCAGAGAAGAGATGCTCGAAGAACTGAAGTCGAAGCTGGACGACGAGATCGAACGTCTGCGGCAGGAGCTGCAGGTAACCCTTCCGAAGGCGATCCAGAAGGCGGTTGAGCACGGTGACCTGCGCGAGAACTCCGAGTACAAGTCCGCGTTGGAACGGCAGCAGTTCGTCCAGGCGCGGCTCAACCACCTCACGAAGCGGCGAGGCGAACTCTCGAACGTGGACCTCGACGAGATCCCAGCGGACCGGGTCGGCTTCGGATCGCGCGTCACCGTCACCGATCTGCGCAGCGGCGACGAGGAGACGTATACGCTCGTGTTCGGCGACTTCATCGACATCGAGACCGGGCAGATCTCCATGGCCTCCCCTCTCGGCCAGACACTCCTCGGGAAGAAGGTCGGCGAAGAGGTCGTGCTGCAACTGCCACGGGGCGAGAGGCGCTTGAAGCTCAAGAAGCTCACCACGCTCCACGAAATGGTGAAGTGACACGATAGAGACGAAAATGTCGTCTCGAACGAAGTGAGGGATCCGCACCTCGATGGCTCCGGGCCA
>JBBDRR010000201.1:0-20443 GCA_040905395.1 Gemmatimonadota bacterium | reverse complement strand
TCCGATTCCAGATGGTTGGATCGCCCCCGCAAGTGCGGCGCGGGAGCCGATCGATCAGCCGGTGACCTGGAGGTTCTCGACGACCACTCCGGGGAGCCGGTGGTTTATCCGGACGCCCCAGATACCGTCGGTTCGCGAAACCATCCCCTGCTTGGGAGCGGAATGAACCACCGTGCCATTCACCACGAATTCGACGTTCTCGGCTCCGACCCTGACCTCGAGGTCGTTGACCGATCGGCCATCGGCATCGGGCTGCGCGATGGCGGCATGCTCCGTACGCCCCTGGACGTCGTGAGTCGTCTCATCCCCGGCGCGGTGTTTCACGATGTAGCTGCCGTTCTGCGCGACGAGGAAGTACAGGTAGTTCTGTTGTCCACCCTCGAGCTCGTTGCCGCCGAAGACGAGCCCGTAGTAGTTCACATGATCGCTCGGGGTAAGCAGGGTGAAGCGGCCGCTCAGGGTGTACGTGCCCGATGCGGTGTTCTGGGGATTCCATACGACCGCTGCGGGCCCGGTGTTCACCTGGAATCCGTTTGCGGCTTGGGATAACGTCACGTCGTCGACGTCGTCGGGATCCGAGGCACTCGTGCTGCGGTCGAGGCGCATCTGAAGCCCCGCCGGGGTCTGGGCGGCGAGAGGTGCGGCGACCAGAACGAGCAGCAGTGCCAGGCAGAATCGGCGGATCATCGTGGATCTCCTTGCGGCGGGTGGGGAATGCTGGCGCAGGATGGGTCGGCATGCGCGCCCGATACATAAAGATACAGTGTCGGAGCCGGACACTCCATGGTCTTGACGTGTAGCAGAGCGTCCCGAGGGTTCCTCGCATTTCACGGCTTCCGTCGCCGGACTACTCCATCACGTGAATGGTGATCTCGCCGTCGCCGTACAGGCCGCCGTCGTCGGCGCGCCCGCGGAGGACGTACGTACCTGGCTCTGCGAACGTCGCCTGTACGACCCAGCGCCCGTTTTCCGGCAGGGGCGGGGGCGTCCAGAGCGCCGCCCAGGGAGAATTCGCTGCGGCTCGTGTATCCTCCCACGTCTTCACCTGGGGCGGGTGGAACTCGACGTCCTTCGTGCCGCGGTAGACGAACCAGGAGAAGAACAGGCCGTTTATCTTGCCCACGGTGACCCGGCGGGGCGGGTTCAACGCCCGCTGGAGCGCCTGCAGCTCGGGACTGAGCTCCGGCTCCTCGTCAGCCTCGCCGGAAGCGGCGCTATCGCCCTCTTCCTCAGCATCGTCTTCATCTTCGTCGTCGTCGCCATCACGCGAGCCGCGCGGCCTGGGCAGCCCGTCGTCGGTGATGCGCGCGACGAGCGTGATCGGCTGGCCGACTCTCGCATGACGGAAGGCATCACCCTCGATCTCCACGATGGGCGGCGTGTTGGACCGCGTCTCCGGGCTGCTGGTGCCGGCTCCCAGCGATCCCGTCTCGGACGCGATCACCACGTTGTCGACGAGGTAATCGGGTCGCAACGATGCGTACGCCTTCTCCGTCACGCCGTTCGACGTGAGGGTCCACACGAGCTCGTCCTGCTCGGTGAAACCGTCGGGGACCGGGACGCGGAAGGTGAATCGGTTTCGCCTGGGCAGGAAGTGCGTGGGCTGACCGACGTCGAGGGGACCGGGAGAGAAGCTGTTCTCCGGCCCGATGGGTACATCGAGCTCCTCTTCCCAGTTGCGATTCATGTAGCCGAACAGAAAATACCGCGACCCATCGGCATCCTCCTGCCATCCCTCGTACGCGGGCGAGATGTTCTGGCCGCTGCGATACGAGAGCTGCGCCTGGGCACCGAGGGCCGGAGCGGCGAGGAGCACAGCGAGGCCCACGGCCACGAGCCGTGCGATCATGGCTCCCCCCCGGCGGGTTGAATCAGATCCGATCATCTGAAAACCTCTGTAGGTGACGTGGATATGGCGCTACTGGTCCGTCGGCGACCCGTTGCGCGGGTCCGGTGTCGGGATCGTGGCCAGACAGAGCGGGCACCCGACGACATGGTCGTTCTTCGTCAGGTCGAACCGCTCGCGCCTCTGGGCCATCTCCTCGACGAACTGCTCGTCGGTCATGCTGACCCGCATGCCGAGATCGATGAACATGTTCGTGACCGACCGGTTCCCGGATCCCTGCCAGTTGCGTGGATCGGGGATGTTCTTGTTGGTCGGTGAATTGTCCATGTAGCCGATGATATGAAGGATCGTACCCTTCGGCAGGAGCGGCTGATATCCGTCGTCGTACGTGTAGCCGCGCACCCAGTTGTGGTCGTATCCGGAGCAGCTCAAGGTTTCGATGTTCATTCCCCAGATCGCCTGCAGACACATCCGCATGCCGGGCGCGTGGAGATGGGGCTCGAACGAGATGATCTTGGTGTGCTCCGGGAGCACCGAGTACGCGTGAAGCTCCTGACCCGCCTCCATGCCCTTGATGTCGATGTCCATGCCGTTGCCCAGCCCGAGGCTGAGCGGGCGGTACTTGGGCTCGTAGCCGACGGGGTGGAATTTGAAGCCGATTTCCAGCTGGGCGCGCGTATCGCGGCCGTTCGAGTGCAGGTGCACCGATTCAGATACGATGCTCGAGCCAGCCTTCAACAGACGGCCGCCCTGCGGATCGAACACGTCGGGGTTCCGGCCGACCTCGTGCACCGGCCAGCCTACCCGGTCGGCGACCTCGCCGTCCTCGTCGTACGCTTCCGTCCGCCAGATCATGTGGTGGACGATGTACCGACCGCCGACCGTCTCACGGCCGCTGCCGCCACTGCCGACGTCGTTGACTTCCTTGATCTCGACGGCCGCCACATAACGGTCCTCCGTCAGCCCGGTGGGGATGCTCTCGATCTCACCCCACCAGTCCGGCGCGCCGCCCTCCACGAAGATGTCCTTCGTCTTCACGACGAGATCCGGCTCGCCGATCGTCCAGACGGTGTCGTCGCCGAAATCGATCGGGGCAGGCATGTCGGCGGGATCGCCTTCCGGGGCCCCGTTGTCGGCCCACTGCGCGATGGCGGCGAGCTCGGCGTCGGTGAGCGACGGGTCGTTCTTGTAGTGCTGGATCCCGATGTCCTTCTCGATGTACCACGGCGGCATCGCGCCGGCCCGATCGCGGATCCCCGTGCGCAGCTTGATCACCTGCGCCCAAGGCCGGACCTCCTCATACGTGGTGAACGCCATCGGTGCCACGCCGGCCGGCCGATGACAGCTCTGACAGCTCCGCTGCAGGATCGGCGCGATGTCCCGGGTGAACGTCACCTCCGTCGCCGGCCCCTCCTGTGCCCCGAGCGCGTCGGGCGAGGCAGCGACGAGGATGAACAGCGCGGGCACGAACAGCGTGAACCCGAGCGCGGGCTTCCTCCCGTGGTTCTCTTGAAGGCTCATCGCGGACACTCCTCTCTAGAGATGATGCCGGAACTCAGTAACCCTGAGCGGCGGTCCAAAGACGTACCGGCCGAACCGCCAGGGACCGAGAACTGGCAGTACGGTGGCCGGATGCAGAGCGGGAGCTTACCCGGAGACAGAATCTCGAGCGTATCGGTTCAGCGGCGACTGTCACCACTCACGGCAGTTGACCATCGCTCGGGGTGTACGCCCCAATCGAAGCGGCCGTTCGGAGCGACCACACGATCCCGAGGCTCGACCTCATGGATTATAGGTGGTGAGGCGACTTCGCGGGAGTGTTAAAGTGTGCGGTAGCTCCCCCGGTGGGCGTTTCGAGCTGTCTAGCCGTGCGGCGTGGCCCGTCCTATTCTAGAAGGCCGCCGCGGGAAGTCCGCGCCCGCGTGCCGCCAGAAACTTACCACCCCAGTCAGCCAACAGAGGGCTCCTCATGACAGCGCGCTTCTGCAGACGATCCGCTCGTACCGCCGCCGCTATCGCTGGTATCGCGCTGAGCTCGCCGATCGTGGACGCTTCCGCCCAGGCCGACGATACCTTCCGGGCGCGGCTCTCCCCGATGCCGGTGACGCCCGCCACGGTCAATTCGATCACCGGAGTGGGGGACGTCACGGCACGGCTGAACGGCGGTCAGCTCGTCCTCGAGGGTCGGTTCCGCGGAATGAGCTCCGCCGCGACCGCCGCGCACATCCATGTCGGAGCTCCGGCGCGGCCCGGCCCCGTCGCGCATCCTTTGCAGATCACAGGTGCGGCCGACGGGGAGATCCGCGGCACGGTCCAGCTGACGGATCAGCAGATCGAAACGCTGCGGAACGAGTCGCTGTACGTGCAGGTGCACTCCGAGCAGAATCCGGGAGGAGAGCTGCGCGGGTGGATCTTCCCGGTATCGGTGATCGGAGCGACACCCACGAACTTCGAACCGCCGAGGTACGCGGCGATCGAGAACTTCGTTTCGGTAACCGACGCGATGCTGCGCGACCCGGCTCCCGGGGACTGGCCGATGATCCGGCGTAACTTCCAGGCCTGGAGCTACAGTCCCCTCGACCAGATCGACCGAAGCAACGTGCGTGGCCTGACGCTGGAATGGGTCTGGAACATGAACGAGGGTACGTCCGAGCCCTCCCCGCTCGTCTACGACGGGATCATCTACCTGATCAACCCCGACAACGTCGTGCAGGCGCTCGATGGGCGGAGCGGCGACCTGATCTGGGAGCACGCTTCCGGGCCGGACAGCGGCGGCGACATGCGGAACATCGCGATCTACGGGGACAAGATCATCCACGCCACCACCGATGCGCGCCTGGTCGCGCTGGACGCGCGGAGCGGCGACGTGGTCTGGGAGACCCGGGTGGCCGAGGACAGCCTCGGCTTCGCCAACTCGAGCGGACCCATCGTCGCGGACGGCAAGATCATCCAGGGCCAGGCAGGGTGCGCGCGTTACATCGCCGAGAACTGCTACATCACCGCGCACGACGCCGACACGGGTGAGCTGATCTGGCGGTTCAACACGATCGCCGAGGGGGACGACCCCGGCGCGGACACCTGGGGCGGACTCGCCGACGTCTTCCGCGCCGGTGGCGAGACCTGGATCACCGGAAGCTACGATCCCGAGCTGAACCTTACGTACTGGGGGACCGCGCAGGCGAAGCCGTGGGTCCCGGTCAGCCGCCACATGTCGATTCACGACGCGGGTCTCTACACGAACGCGACGGTGGCTATCGACGTGGAGACGGGCGAGCTGGAGTGGTACTTCCAGCACGTCCCGGGCGAAGCGTTGGACCTGGACGAGGTGTTCGAGCGGGTCCTCGTCGACAGCGGCGGCCGGCGGCTGGTCCTGTCGGTCGGCAAGCACGGGATCCTCTGGAAGAACGACCGGGCCACCGGCGGGTTCCTGGGGGCGACCGAGACGGTGTTCCAGAACGCGTTCACCGGCATCGATCCGGAAACGGGTGCCATCACCTATCGGGACGACATCATCGAGGCGCAGTTCGACGAATGGACGTCTGCGTGCCCCAGCAGTGCGGGCGGGAAGGACTGGCACTCGATGAGCTACCACCAGCCGACGAACCGGCTGATCATGCCGCTCAGCCAGACGTGCCTGGAGAATTCGGCGATTCCGGTCGATCTGGAAGAGGGCGGCGGAGGGCTGGCGGCGCGGCGGCAGTTCTTCGAGATGCCCGGGTCCGACGGGAATCTCGGCAAGCTCGCGGCGTACGACGTCGACTCGCTGGAGGAGATCTGGAGCTACGAACAGAGGGCGTCGTTCATCACCGGCGTGATGTCGACAGCGGGGGGCCTGGCGTTCGTCGGTGACCTCGACAGGCGGTTCAGAGCATTCGACGTGGACACGGGAGACATTCTCTGGGAGACGCGTCTCGGCACGTCGGTGCAGGGGCACCCCGTGACGTTCAGCATCGACGGCAAGCAGTATGTCGCCGTGACGGCGTCGCTGGGTGGCACGAGCCCCAGGACCGTTCCGGCCGTGGTGTCGCCGGAGATCATCTATCCGCGGAGCGGGAACGCACTGTACGTGTTCAGCCTTCCGGATTGAACGGGCGTTCGGCTACGAGAGATCTCCTCCACGCAGAAGCCGCGTCGGCGAGGAACCGCTGTTCGGGCATCCTCAACGGGCGTAGGGACGCTCCGGTTCGTAGACTTCGCCCTCGAGATCGGTGAGCTTGTCCTGAACGAAGGCGTAGGCGTCGCGAATCGCCTGGTTGTAGACCGGTGGACCGATCTCGGCGACGAAGAAATCGAGCAGCCCCTCCGCGCGGAAGTCGCTGATCGGCTCGTCGAAGTTCTCCTCGAAGTAACGTCTTATCGAGTCGAGCATCCGCAGGCGGCGCTCGTCGGTGAGTCGGATCCGCATCGGTGATTCCGGAAGGTCTGGCATGGCGAGTCCATGAGGGAGGGTGAGCCTCGCCGCCGGTCAGGCGGGGACGGGAATCGAGGGCGTACCGCGAAATCGGCCGGGGCGCGCTCGGGCCCAGCGCCACACCGTACCATCTTCGGATTCGACCACCTCGCCACCACGGGCGAAGCCGAGCTTTTCGAGAACCCTCGTCGAGGCGTTGAGCTCGGGCTTCGTATGTGCGACGACGCTGTCGACGCCGGATGCCCCCCAGGCGATCTCGAGAAGGCGAGCGGCCATTGAGGTGGCGTACCCTCGACCCTCGAAGGCGGAGAAGGTGGAGTAGGCGATCTCGACGGAGCCGGCGGCGTCCGGCATTCCCTTGAAGCCGCAGGTTCCGACCGCCATCCTGCCGAGCTCGTCGAATGCCATGTACGCTCCCCAGGGGGGCCGGGGCGGGGGAAGTGAAAGGGTCCGCCGGACGACGTCGCGAACGATCGACACAGCCTCGCCGGGGTCCGCCCGATAGCGGAGCAGAAACGTGCCCGGCTCTCCGTCGAGCGCGCGCTCGAACTCGGCGTCGATGGGGACGAGATGTACATGCGTCGGCATGGCTCTCACTCCTGCAGAGGGCTTCTGGCGGCAGGCATCGCGGGGCGACCCGGCGGTCGACATCGGTCCATGCAAGCATCGGACGACCCGTGCAGCCAGCCGGCGTGGAACGGCCGGCAGACCCCGCGGAGCGCAGCGCAACGGGGACGGAACGCGAGAGGAGGAACGCCGTGTCGGAGCTATGGTCGAGCCAGAGCGAATCCGAATGGCGGCGAGCACTCGACGGTTACGAAGCCGTGATCCCTGAGCAGGGAGTGGAGCGGCTCGAGGAGCTCGACCGGTGGTACCGGAGCGAGCTGCCGGAGGCGATCCGGCGCCGTGGGCGGCCGCACGTCACCCATTCCGATCTCGTTCGGCTCACCGAGTGGAAGATGGCCCGCGGGGTCTGGCGGGCACGCAACCTGGTGCTGGTCCGCGACAACGATCCGGGCGAGGTGGTCGCGACGAGCATCGAGGCGCTGGAACGGATGCCCGATCCGCTCGCACCGATAAGGATCCTCGCGCGGCTCTCGGGCGTGGGCCCGGCGACCGCGTCGGCGGTGGGATCTGCGGCGGCTCCGGAGAGCTACCCGTTCCTCGATGACATCGTCGCGGCGCAGGTCCCGCAGCTGCCGAAGGTGGCCTATTCGACGACCTTCTACGAAAAATACGCCGAAGCGCTCCGAGGCCGCGCGGAACGCCTCGGCGGATCGTGGACCCCGACGATGGTGGAGCGGGCGCTCTGGGCGGCCGCCGGCGGCAAGGCCGGAGCCGCAGCCTGAGCGCTCATCTCACCCTGGCGTAGTTGATGATCGGCAGCAAACGCGTACCCGGCGGCTTGTTCCGGGCGTAGTTGAGCAGGCCGAGCTGGACCCCGTTCAGCTCGCGCGCGTAGTTGAAGATGCCAATCGTCAAGCCGTTCTGCCGGCCCCGGACGTCGTTGTAGGCGCTGACGCCGAGACCTCCCGCAGCGAGCCCCACGACGCTGCCGCCGATCCCCAGTCCGATCCCTCCCACCCCCGCGCCGACGAGGGCGCCGCCCAGCCCGATTCCCACGCCGCCAATGCCGACGCCGCTCAGGTCCCCCCCGATCCCGAGCCCCGCTCCGCCCGCCACGATCCCGCCGGCGTCGCCGCCGATACCCAGCCCGATCCCGCCAAGCCCGATTCCCTTCAGGTCGCCCCCCGCACCCGTGCCGATACCGGAGAGCGCGATCCCCTGCAGCGACCCGCCGGCGCCTAATCCCACAGGTGCGGCGAAGATCCCGTTCATGTCCTCATACGTGCCCAGCCCGAAGATTCCGACGCCGATACCGTCGATCCGGCGCGCCCCCGTGAGAGGAAGCCCGACGGCGACACCGTTGACGTGACCCGTGAACTCATACGGCGTCCAGATCGTCACATTGACACCGACGACCTCTTCCAGCACCCGATCCCGGAAGTTCAGGCGCAGACCGACGGCCCTCGGCGAATCGCCGATGCTGATGCCGACGTCGTCGACCGTGAGGTCGAGCGACTGGGCGCCGGCAGGGGAAGAGAGCGCCAGGACGAGGGCTGCGAGCAGCGGTGCGTAGGTGCGGGACATCTGGCGAAGACCGTGCGGGCGGTTCTAGACCGATCGGGTCGGTCAGGCGGTTCCGCTCCAACTACGGACCCGTGCGAGGAGGAGTTTCAATTCAGGGGACGCGGCCGTGCGGCGAGCCCTCAGCGCGCATCGGGGAGGATTCCACACGACCCGCTCGCCGAGTCTGCGTAGCGCCAGGACGATACGCTCCTCTACGGCGACGAGCGGCGGGTCCCATCACTGGTCGGTTCGTCGGGCGACGTCGTTCATCGACTCGGCGACTCCCGAAATCCGCCGACCGAGCGAGAGGAAGTACGCGACGATCACGAGCCAGGTGACGACGAAACCGGCGTAGACGGGCCAGAAGTCGGCCATCGTACGGGCGACCGGGGCACGTTGCGGGAGGCCCATGGGGGCCCCCTCCGCCGGCTGCGTCGCGGACGGCTCCGCCTGCAAGGCGATCAGGGCGGGTTCCGGCGACGACGCGGGGCTCTCAGAGTCACCCCCGGCCGTCCGGAACGCGGGAAGGGCGAGCGCGGCGACCAGGAGCAACGTCGGGATCGAAGGGATCATCGTGGGCTCGCCTGGGAGGACTTCATCACGTGCTCCGCCTGAGCTGCGCGACACGCAGGAACTCCACCTGCCGTTGCAGCCGCTCCAGGCCATACCGATAGAGCAGAATGCCGAAGAAGAAGATGGTGAACGCGGTGACCGACGCGCCGATGGTGATGCCGATCTCGAAGTCGGCCGTCGGCCCTTCCGGGTTCATCATTACCGGTTCCGGATGGACCGTATCGAACCAGTAGACGCTCATGTGGATCAGGGGCAGATCCAGCGCTCCGATGATGGCGAGGATCGCGGCCATACGCTTCCCCGTTTCCGGGTCGTCCATCGCCTGGCGCAGGATGAAGTAGGCGATCCAGATGAGCCAGAGGAGGAGCGAGAAGGCGAGCCGAGCATCCCACACCCACCACGCACCCCAGGCGAGGCGTGCCCAGAGCGGACCGGCCACGAGGGTTCCGGTGAGGAAGATGAACCCGACTTCGGCGGCCGAGAGGGCGATCGAGTCGAGCCTGTCGTCGTGGAGAAGCAGGTACCCCGCGGAGCAGAGCGCCACCAGGAAGAACGCAAACTCGCCGAGCCACGCGGTGGGGATGTGGATGTAATAGATGCGCTGCATCACCCCCATCGTCGCCTCGGTCGGGACGTAGAAAAAGACCATCCACAGCGCGCCGATCACGCTCGCGCCGCCGATTACGGTGAGCGCGGCGGCCCAGCGGCGCACGCTCTTGAACGCGTCGGGATCCAGGCGGGCGAGTTCGCTCATCGAGCCGCTCGAGGAGATGGGGAGAGGGTTGTTCACGGCTGCCGGCGTTGGCCGGCGCTCGAGTTCGGTCGACGAGAAGATAGGACTCGTCCGGAGGCCACCGCAACGTCACGGCTGAGCGGGCGGCCGCCATACGAGAATTCCGGGCCGGGTGTGCGCCAGAGATACGTCGGACTGATCAGGCCCGCCGAATGGGCGAGCGAGCCGCTCAGAAGATGGCGAGCGGCAGGATCAGCAGACAAGCGCCAACAAAACGGCTGCCTACCCCTTCGAGATCACCAGTCGGAACCCTATGAACGGTCGCCTGACGCCCGGGTCGGCGCCGCCACGGAGGGCGGCCCGCACCAGCTCGGGCGGATCGGCGAAGGAGCCCCCGCGCATCACCCACAGCGCATCTGCTTCGAGCCCCTCGCGATCATCAGCCTCCGAGTATGGCAGAGGCTGATAGGGGCTACGCGTCCACTCCCAGACGTTGCCGCTCATGTCGTGCAGGCCGTAGGAGCACTCCGGACAGTCGAAGCTGCCGACCGGCAGAGTCCCCGCGGCGGCGAAGTTGGCCCGGTCCGAGCGGGGCTGGTCCCCCCACGGGAATATACGGCCGTCGGAGCCGCGTGCCGCCTTTTCCCATTGGGCCTCGGTGGGAAGAGTCAGATGCCATCCGGTTTCGAGCAGCCGCTGCAGCTCGGCCGCGGTCGTCGGCGACTCGCGCAGCTTGCGCTCCAACCACCGCGCGTAAGCGAGCGCGTCCGTCCAGGAAACGCCTACGATCGGGTGATCGGCGGGCCGCGAGAGGGTCTGCTCGTCGACGACGTGGTCCGAATCCTCGACGAAAGCACGGAACTGTGCGACCGTGACCTCGTATCGACCGATGTAAAATGCAGAAAGGTCAACGGTGCCCTGGGCGCTCGTCTCCGACCATCGCTCGTTCTCGAACGCCTGCGGATCCACAGCGGGGTCGCTCCCCATGATGAAAGGACCCGCGGGGACGGCGACGAAGCCGAGCATCGGGTCGGCCGGAAGGTACCAGGCGTCGGGGCTGAACCGGGAGGGGTCAGCGGCCGTTTCGGCGGTCAGGGGAGCACCCGTGGCGCCGGCGGAGATCACGGTGTCCTCGAACGGGTAGTACATCGCCGCGGCGATCGCGCTGGCGACGGCCACCAGGACCGCGGTCACGGCGAGCCGTCCCGGCCGGGCCTGTTCGTTACGATCCGACACGTGAACCGATCCCCGTTGCGGCGGAAGGCAGACGAGCCACATCGCAGGCGAACTGCCAGTCGTGATCGCACGCCCGCGCATAGATTTCGGGCTCCGGCGTGTCGAGGAGGTTCTGTCCTCCCTCACGAAGCAGAAGCCGGAAGTCGAGGATGCGCGGGTTGGAGCGGATCGCGTTCGACGGGTCGAGCACGTTGAGGCATCCGGCCTGGAAGCGGAGCTCGCACGCCTTCGAGAAATAGGTCATGGCGAGCTCGGGATCGGCGGGTGTGCCGATGCCCGCTGCGACGTGTGCGCCGAGCTCGTTGCACGCCCATCCCGAGTTGTCCGTGCAGTAGGTCGTCTCCAGCTGGACGAGCCGCGTACAGGCGTTCGGGCGGCCCTCCTCGCACGCCTGCTGCCAGAATGGAAGGCTGTCACCCACGTGGCGCCCGTCGGTCCGGCCGAGCGCCGCCATGCCGCCGAAGAAGAAGATCCACACCCCCATGTAGGCGAGATTACCGCGGCCCAGTGCCCAGTCCAGGCGCCACCGGTTCCAGACGGGGCTCGCCTTCAGCGACTGCACCGCCGCATCGATGCGCTGGACGCTGAGGTTCAGGAGCGGCACGGCGAGGAGCTTGTCGTAGAAGGTGGGCGCCCCGAACGCTCCCAACATCGCATAGAGTGCGAAAACGCTGACGCCGTACAAGGCGCCGAACATCATCTTGCCGGGAGGAGTTCTCGGCGAGGTGGAGGGATCCGTCACCAGCAGGTGCAGCCCGAGGAACACCGCGGCGGGGATCTCCGAATCGAGGAAGTACGGAACGCCTGTCGCGGCGGAATAGAGGGCGCTCAGGCCGAACAGCACGATCGCCGCAGAGCCCGCGACGAGCGTGATCGAAAAGAAGTACATCACCACCAGACCGACAAGGAACAGGAAGAGATAGATCCTGGGGGCGAGCGTCAGCGTCGAGGCGATCTCCGGGCCCCACGTCAGCTCTGTCGTGCCGGTGACGATGAGGACGAGCGAAAACAGGCCGAGCGAGAAGGCCGACGGATTGAAGATGTGAACCTTCTTGCCCTCGCGGTGCCAGCGCACGAACTCCTTGCCGAGGAAGCCGACCGCGAGCATCAGGAACTGCAGATAGAACCAGTCGTCCCTGAACCAGAGGAAGAGATTGGTGCTGAAGATGATGGGGAAGGGCCCGAACCCCAGCACGTAGTTCTCGCGGCGCGACCAGGCCAGCAGCATGTCGAATGCGTACGCGAAAACGAGCTGCCCGAGCAGGAGCAGGCCGAAGTCGTATACCGGCTGCCAGTGATATCCCCAGTAGAGATAGACCGCGAGCTGAACCGCCGCCTGCAGGTAGTGCTGCGGCCGGAGAAGCGAGGTGAACGTTCGCGTCTCCGTCCTCCCGCCGAGCTTGACGTACAGGATCGCCTGCCACACGACGAGCGCCAGGGCGGCGCCGAGAAAGGAACGCGCCAGCGTCGGGTTCTCGTGCACCCTCGGCACGAACGAGAGCAGGACCAGCGAGATCGTGAACACCAGCGGCAGCCAGAACCCCGGCCTCGGTGTGGGATCCGCCTTTACGGGTGCCTGGCCGACAGGTTCGGAGCGCTTCCGACGCCGCTGTGGCGTCGGCCTACGAGTTGATGCCATTTCCGGGGAAAAGGGGTGCAGACCAGGCGCGTGGTTGGACTTCGAACGTAGTAGAAACCCCGGAGTCGATCAATGGGGTCCCCGGGAGGCAGCCGCAAAGCAGAAGCGCCGGCCGAGATGGGCCGGCGCTCTGCGTTCAGGATCTACCCCGAACTTCAGTTGCGGTAGGTCCTGACCCGGGGGAAGGCGCGCCGCTGCCGGTTGGAGGCACTTCCGCACCGCCGACCAGCACCTGGACGGTATCGATGGCGTCGACCGACGCTTCGATGACCTCGCCAGGCTCGAGAGAGCCTTCGCGCGCACCCGATGCCGCCGATCCGGCTACCGTGCCGGCCGAGGTGCCAATGTTGATCACGTCAGGTGGGATGAGCCTCATGATCGAGGAGCCGTTTTCGATCGGCTCCGGGACGGGTATCGTACAGTTTGAAATTGGACGGAGGGATGGCGAGAAACGGATGACTAGAGACGTTCATGGTTTGCGTGGTACCAATCCTCAGCTTTCAGGATCACCTCTTGGAGCGTCGGTATCTCATCTTCGGAATAGATGAATTCGACGGTGCCGTCTTGGTCGCCGTTGAGCACGTCGTACTGATGCAGGTGGTGATCCTGATTGTGATCTGGGTGGGGAGAGTCGTAGCGGAAGATGTTTCCACGACCTTTCACGGCAACGTTGTATCGGTAGCCAATCGTCTGAACGAGAGGGTTTCCTCCCTCGCCGCCAATCCGCGCAATGTGCTTGGACACGTCGATGTATATGTCGCCGAGACAATAGATACATCCTTCGATGAAGTATCCGCCGGCGCCATCGGGCTCCAAAACAAGATCCTCCGAGGTGACGAACGCACCTCGGAGGAGTTGTTGCATGATCGTGTTGTGGGTCGCGAGATAGCCTCGGAGGCGGTTTGGCCCGTGCTTACCCGGCGACATGGTTCGGTTGCGAGTTGAGCCAGAACAGCCAGGCTGCAACGTCGGCCGTTTCCTTCATTTGACCCTCTGCCACCCGCCTTCTCATCTCGGCGGAACTCATCTCGTATCGCAACTCGTACCGCCGAATTCGGCGCCCGACGGGCGAAGGTTGCGTGCTCAGAGCCGCTAGGGCTCGCGTCCGCTCCTGCTCGGTCATGGCAGCGAGGTCCGTCAGTCGGAGCGACATGTCCGTTCCCTCCCTTACGAACGTGGATCAGCGTGCCTCATAGTATAATTGTTTGCGCGAGACATTCCACGCAATACCCGCAATTAAGCCGCAGGTTGCGTACGAAGGACGTGCGATCGCAACAAGTTGCGGAATTAAGTATCGTCGCGCGCGCACCCCGGGTTGAACTTCACGCCGTCGGTTGTTTACAGGCTTCAGGATCAGGTACGGAACGCCGCGGGCTTCACTCCGCTGCCGGTGCACCTCCGCCCGCTGCTCGGCCGTCGCCGACTCGTTGACGTGACTGGAGAAGTCCACTCTCGCGTTCAGGATATTGGCGGGGTACATGATCGGAGGAAGAAACCCGACCTGCCGCGCTTCCGGGCCGCCGAACCAGCAAGCTCGAGCCAATGACCGACAACCCCCCGACGCCCTACGATCTCCTCGGAGGCGATGCCGGTGTGCGCGGTATCGTCGAGCGCTTCTACGACCTCATGGAAACCGCCCCGGAGGCGGCCACGATCCGCGCCCTTCACGCGAAGAGCCTGAAGGCTTCGCGCGAGAAGCTCCAACTCTTCCTCACCGGCTGGACCGGCGGCCCGCAGCTGTACGCCGAGCGCTACGGCCATCCCAGACTGCGGATGCGCCATCTGCCATTCTCCATCGGCGCCAGGGAGCGCGACGAGTGGCTCTGGTGCATGGATGCCGCAATTGCCGGCCAGGAGATGCCCGATGACGTGCGGCGGTTCCTCCGAGAGCGCGTGCACTCGCTCGCCGATCACATGCGAAACCGCGTCGAGTAGCCGACGCAGGTGGGACAGACTCCGTCATTCCGACGAGTCCCATACACGTAAGCCACCCTGGCGACGATGGCGGCGCCAGAGCCCCTCAGAGGTGGGACGTCCTATGGGAGTCATCGCATCGGCCGGGGGAGGGGGCCCGCGTACTAGCTGGAGAAACGGTCAGCCGCGCCCCACGTCGACGACGATGCTCCGCCAGCGACCCTGCCGGAACTTGAGCACGCTGAGCAGGCAGCGCGTCATATGGCCGAGCAGAATCGCCATCCAGATGTGCGTCGCCTCCAGGGTCCCCGTCTGCTGGATGACGAAGCACATCCCCAGCGGGAGGATCACCTGGGAGATCATCGAGATGTAGAGAGGGCTCCGCGTGTCGCCAGTCCCCTGCAGCCCACCGGTATACGTGAGCGCGACGGCGATGAAGACGCCCGAGAGGCTGAGGAAGCGGAGCAGCTCGACCGCGAGGTCGATGGTCACCGGATCCTCCATGCCGAAGATCGCGAGCAGGTAGCGGGGTATGAGCAGGAAGAGGACGCCCACGGCGAGGGCACTGGCGACGGCGATGCGGGCGGCCAGGTGCACCGAATCCGAGGCGCGATCCGCCTTCCCCGCGCCGAGGTTCTGCCCCGCCAGGGTCGCCGCCGCGCTCATGAGCCCCACCGTGGTCCAGGTGATCAGAGAAAAGAGCTGCGTGTAGCCGACCGTATAGGCGGCCTGTGCCTGAGCGCTCAGTGCGAGCGACCCGACGAAGGCGAGGAGCAACACCCCACCGACATTCATCACCACGCCCTGGATTCCGGCCGGCAGACCGAACCGGAAGAGCGCACGGATGACGGCGAAGTCCGGCCGCATGTTCATGCCCTTGGGAAAGCTCACGACCCACACGTCGCGGCGCAGCGCGATCAATGCGTAGAGACCCGCGCCTCCCATCGCGATCACCGTCCCCATCGCGGCCCCCGTGGTGCCGAGCGCCGGGATCGGCCCCATGCCGCCGATCAGCACCACGTTCAACAGGAGGTTCAGGACGGTCACTACGATGCCGATGCGCATCGGCGTCCGCGCGTCACCAGCCGATCGCAGCGCCGCGCCCAGCATGAAGAAGAGGAGCATCCCCCAGCTGAACACGAACATGATCCGGAGGTAGGGCAGCGCATGCGCCTGGACGCCGGACGTCGCGTTGATGACGTCGAGGAGCGTCGGGGCGAGCAGCCATCCGAGCGGCGCTAGTACACCGAACGACAGGGCGAGCGCGGTGATGAACGCCTGATACACCGTCCGGTTGACGCGGTCGGAGTCGCCGGCACCCGCGAAGCGAGCCACCAGCACGCTCATTCCCGTAAACAGCGAGGAGATGAAGACGACGACGACGAGAAAGATCTGCCAGCTGACACCGATGGCCGCGTTCCCCTCGTAACCGACGTAGTGCCCCACCATCGCGTGGTCGACGATACCCTGGAGGCCGCCGATGATGTTGTGCAGCATCGTCGGCCAGGCGATGCGCCAGACTCCCGACAACAGCGGTCCTTCGACGAGTGATCGATCGAAGCGGGAGGGCGGGACCGCGCCCGGGGAGGGGGCGTTCTCCGTGAGGGTAGCCGCTACCCCGGGCCTCAACTCGTCAGTCGGTCGCGCCCCGGAGGAGAGCGGAGAGGAAGGACCATCAGGCACGGAGGACCCCACGCGGCGTTGTCAGGCGAGCTTCTCGACCCCCCGGAGCAACCCGCGACGACGGCGTCGCCCCGCCGTCACCGGTCGGCTGCCCGCCGCGGGCGTGGCTCGGCCGACTGGTTGGAGGTGAGGTCGTCGACATCCGCAACCTGTGAGGGGATTGCACTTTCGAAGGGATCGTTCCACCGAGGGGATGCGGAGGAATGCTCCGTAGAATATCGCCGCGTAACCGGAAGTTGCAATCCCGGAAGATGCCCGCTCCCGTCGGACCTGTCGGTAGGCGAGGCGTTCGGGAAGGCGATTCGCGGCGATGTGTCGAGATCTACCGGACCCCGCGGTCGGCATGCTCCCGACTCCCGATCCGCGGCACGGGTCCGCATAATTGCAGTGTGGCATAGTCCCGGTCTGGGCCGGGGGATGTACCATCCACAACAGTCCGAATGGAGGAGGTAATGGACGGGAGCATACGCACCATCGTATTCGGAATCGGGGAACTGGATCGGGAGGATCCGCACCTCGGCTCCGCCGCCGACCTGGCCGCCAGACTCGGTGCGACGCTGCACGTGGTTCACGCCTTTCAGCTTCCCGACCCGGCGATGTATCCGTACCCGGAGATGAGCGTTTTCAGCCCGCGTGCGATCGACGAGATGGCCACGGGTGCGCAGAAGCGCGTCGAAGAGCGAACCCGAGCGATCTCGGGGGGTGCCGAGGTGCTGTCGCGGGCATTGCCGGGGCCCGCCGACCGTGCGGTACTGGATGTCGCCGGTGAGGTCGACGCCGATCTGATCCTGGTCGGCGCGACGCGGCGCAGCAGGGTGGGCCGGGCGGTTCTGGGAACGACGGCACAACGCATCGTCCGGTCCGCGACGATCCCGGTCCTGGTGATGCGGAGCCCCGAGGCCGCCGCGTATCGGCGTGTGCTGCTCACCACCGACCTGTCGGACCTCAGCGCCCGAGCTCACGAGCACGGAACGAGGCTGGTCACCGCGCTGGCCGCGAAGCACGACGAGCCGGAGCTCCGGACCCTCCTCGTAGTGAACTACGACATGCCGCTGCCGCCACCGCTGGGAGAGAGTGCGGTGGACGAGGTGGCGCACTCCAAACTCGATGCGTTCCTCAAGCGGGTCGCCCCAACGACGGTCGCGGAGAATCGCGCGATCCGGGTCGGAGATCCGGCCGAGGAGATAACGGCGGAGGCTGGCGAGTGGAACGCCGATCTCATCGTGCTCGGAACGCACGGGCGGACCGGCGCCTCGCGCTTCCTGATCGGCAGCGTCGCGGAATCGGCGCTGAAGAACGCACCCTGCGACGTCCTCGTCATTCCGAACCCCGGGAGGTCGCCGGAGTAGCGCCCGGCGGGATTCCACTCCCGCGAGGAGACTCGACCCACGACCGGCGGCTGGCGGCGCGATGAGGGTCGGCTAAGCGCCTGGACGCAGGCGCTCTGCGGGCGCTGTCGAGTCACGCCCGGTCGCTACCGCCACGCCTTCGATCACGATCAGCCCCTAGCGATCCCCCATCATCGCCTCGCGAGGTCGCTCGGCGAGACGGGGCGAGGCGTGCCCCTCGACTCCCGCGGTGGTCGGCGGATGGGGCCGCCCGCGCAGGAGACGCAATCCGTTCGCGGCCACCAGCAGCGTGCTCCCCTCGTGGCCGACCACTGCGAGCGGAAGCGGGATGCCGATGGTCAGGGCGACGACGACGAGGGCGAGCATCCAGCCGACGCTGAAGTAGACGTTCTGCCGCACCACGCGCCGGGCGCGCTTCCCGAGGTGGATGACGTAGTCGACCCGAGCGATGTCGTCGCTCATCAGAACCACGTCCGCCGTCTCGATGGCGACGTCCGTTCCGATTGCTCCCATGGCGATGCCGATGGTGGCGGCGGCCATCGCCGGGGCGTCGTTGACCCCATCCCCGACCATGGCGACGCCCCTGGAGCTCTCGCGCAGGATCCGCAGGGCCTCGACCTTTTGGTCGGGCAGCAGTCCGGCGCGGACCTCGTCGGCACCGATCTCCGCGGCCACCGCGCGGACCGCGTCCGGGTGATCGCCGGAGAGCACGGTGATCCAGCGAATCCCCTCGTACTTCAGATGCCGGACGGCGGCCGCGACCCCGGGCTTGAGAGTGTCGCCGAACGACATCGCTCCGGCGACGATCGCGGCCGTCCCCACGTAGACGACCGAGCGGCCGAGCGACGTCTGCTGGGCCGTCCACCCCTGGATCAGCGCCGGGAGCCGCGCGCCCTGGCGATCGGCCATGGCTTCGTTGCCGACCCAGACGCTCTCCCCGTCCACGAATGCGATCACTCCCTGCCCGGGCCGCGATTCGAACTCCCTCGCGTCGGGGACCTGGATGCTCCTGTCTCGGGCCGCTTCGGTTACCGCCCGTGCGAGGTGGTGCTCCGAGGTTCGCTCCACCGCGGCGGCGAGCCGGATGATGTCGTCCTCGGCCGCCGCGCTGGCGGAGCCGGCCCACAGCGGCCGTTCCTCTTCGTTGGTGACGATGTCCACGAGCCGCGGCCTGCCGACGGTGAGGGTACCGGTCTTGTCGAAGGCGATCGTATCGATGGTGCCGGCCAGGTCGAGGTAGGCGCCTCCCTTGAAGAGGATGCCGTGCCGGGCACCGTTCGCGATGCCCGACAGGATCGCCGACGGCGTGGAGATGACGAGGGCGCAGGGGCTCGCGACCACGAGAAGCGTCATCGAGCGGTAGAACGCCTCGCCCCAGTCGACACCCCACGCGAGCGGCGGTGCCACCGCCGCGATCACCGTCCCCAGCACCACCAGGAGCGTGTAGGGATGCGCGAAGCGATCGATGAAGTGCTGCGCGGGTGCCCGCTCCTCCTGCGCCGCTGCCACCAGGCGTACGATCCTCGCAAGCATCGTCTCCCCAGCGGGTTGAGTGACCACGATGACCAGGGACCCGCTCTGGTTGATCGTGCCCGCGAACACCTCGTCGCCCGCGTCCTTCCGGACCGGCACGGCCTCTCCCGTGATCGCCGACTGGTCCACCTCCGTACCGCCCGACGTGACGCGCCCATCCGCGGCGATTCGCTCTCCCGGCCGGATCAGAATGAGCTGCCCGGGCACCAGATCGTCCACCGGAACGCGCCCGATGTCACGACCCTGCTCGTCCGCCAGGGTCGCCTCGGCCGGGCGCAGGTCCATCAGACGCGCGATCGCATGCCGGGTCCGGCCCATCGCGTACGCCTCGAGAGCTTTCGACAGGCTGAACAGGAAGATGAGGATCACACCCTCCAACGGGCTTCCCGCCAGCGCCGCGCCGACGGCCGCGGCACCCATCAGGAAGTCGATCGAAAGTCTTCCGCGCCTGAGCTCGGCCCAACTGTCGATCGCGATGCCGTAGCCCCCGACCAGATACGCGATCGAGAACGGGAACCACCGCGCCGGGTGCGGCTCCGTCGGAATCCACTCCAGCGCCGCCCCGACGACCATTGTCAGCGCTACCAGCACAGTTACCCGAAGCTGGTATGCCGCCTCGCGATCCTCTTCGGTCGCGATGCCGCGCCCAAGCCCCAGTTGCACGATTCTCTGGAGGTTCACGGTGCCTTTCGCCTTTGGCGGATCCCTTCGTGACCGCACGACTGAATGCTACTTTGCCGACCACCGCCAGATCGAGGCGGCTCAGCCGTAGCCGTCCAGCCGCCGTGCCGTTACTCCGGGGTAGAACCGTCGGGGAGTCGGATCGCCAGCGGGATGATCGTCTCTCCCCAGTGCAGGTGCAGCGTTCCATGGTCGATCGTGGCCAGGGGGAAGTAGAACGCCATGGATTCCATGTGGCTACCCTGAACCGGTCGGACGCGAAGTCTCAGGGCGTCCTCACCCTCGGGGTACGGCTCGTGGAAGGTGTTCCAGTCTCTGCTGAAGATGATCGTCCACTCGTCGGGTCGGGGGATGGTCCAGATGCTGTAGCGTCCCGCGGGAAGGGGGTGCCCACCGACGAGCACGTCCTCGCTGAAGGAGATATAGGTGGCGTCGTTCGCTCCCGGATGCCAGATGGAGTCGTACGGCAGCAGCGCCCCGAAGAGCTCTCTGCCTCGGGCCGTCGGCCGGCTGTAGACCACCCTGGACTCCATCGGGCCGATCGTCTGCCGTACCTCGGCAGGCTGGCTGACAGGGAGATCGCCGCACGCGCCCACGGCGATCGGGAATCCGAGTACGACGAGGATGTGAAGGGTGCGGCTCATTGTGAAGTCCTCGATGAAGTGATGCGACAGCTCGACGCGAAGGGCCAAGATCTCGCGAAGAGCGCGAAGCG
>JBBDRR010000200.1:0-20460 GCA_040905395.1 Gemmatimonadota bacterium | reverse complement strand
GAGGCGCTGGACGCCTATCTGCGGCGGAACCCTCGCATCGGTGACGTGCCGCTCTTCCCTGCACCCGGTCCGCGCGTGAAGAAAGACGCCAAGCCCGCCCAGGACCGACCCGAGGTACCGATGGGCCGCGAGACGGCCGCGAAGTGGCTCGTGAAGGCCGAAGGGCTCGCCAAGCTCCCCAAGCTCGTCGGCGGCGTCTTTCACCCGTACCGGCGATTGTGGGCCACGGAGCGGAAAGGAATGGCCGATACCGACGTTGCCGCGGCCGGCGGATGGAAGGATACCCGCGCCCTCAAGAACTCGTACCAGCAGGCCGACGCCCGCACGGTCCTGTCGGTTGTCGAGGCGAGCGCCTGACGCGAAAAACGGGGCACAAACGGGGCACACGCCGACAGACACGAGAAAGCCCCCGCAGCGTAAGTGCTTGCGGGGGCTTCTTTTATGCGATGGTCGATGAAGGACTCGAACCTTCGACCTCACGGATGTGAACCGTGCGCTCTAACCAACTGAGCTAATCGACCTATCGCGGGCCGGGGGTTACCCGCACCCGCGCCAGAAGGTGGGCTGCTGCCTGCGGGGCCCTGACCCGGTACCTTCCAGACCTTGTTATACCCCGTAGGGGAATCGAACCCCTGTTTTCGCCGTGAGAGGGCGATGTCCTAGGCCACTAGACGAACGGGGCTTCAGTAGCTGACCGAACGCCAAAACGTAACCAGAACCGCCCCTTCGGTCAACCGGTCAGCCCTCGTTTTTCGACACCCGGAGACACCTTCCGCGCCGCCTGGCCGGGTGCTACGTCGCTGCACGCCGGCACTGCGACGATCAGACGGAGCAGCCCCGCTTCCGACTCGCGCCGCCGGAGTCGAAAAGAGCCGGTTCTCGACGGCTAGGGTCCTCTCTGCACCAGCTCGATACGAGCGCCGGCGGGCCCGTCGACGAAAACGATCTCGAGGTCGCCATCGGGCCTGCTGACCGTACGAGGCTCACCGGAAAGCGTCGCCCCCGACCTTCTGAGCTCGACGAGCTTTTCGTCCAGGTCCATGACACGCCAACTGGTGTGGTCGATCGCATTTCCCAGGCTCGGCGTCGCATCACCGTTCTGAACCAGCAGCCAGACATTTCCCGGGTAGAGCAAACCGTCGAGGCGGCCCCGGAGCGGCATCCGAACGCCCCCGAACTGGTTCTGATACCAGGTCAGTGTCGTAGCGGGATCGGGGGAGCGCAGGTGGATGTGGTGGAAGCCGAGATGCTGATGGTCCTGGATCACTTCGAGACGGATACCCCAGGGATCGTCCAGGAAGGCCAGCGGGAAGAGGCCGGACACGTCCCGGCGCGGCGATGTGATCGTTGCGCCGGCACTCTCCAGCTCACGCAGCTTCGCATCCAGATCCTGAACGGAGAAACCAAGATGGTCGACTGCGCTTCCGGCGCTCGGCTCCGCATCATCACTGCGGAAGAAGACGAACTGTGTCGTCCCGATCAGCACTCGATCCTGCTGACCTTCGATCGCCTCCCCGTTGAAGTGATCCAGATACCAGCTCACGGCCGCGGTCGGATCTGGAACTGCCAGGTGGACGTGATCGTACAGCAGCGTTTGCGATTGAGCAGCGCCGGTATTCTGTGAGAGCATGAGCGTGAGAACTGCTCCAAGCAGCGGTGGAAAGAGCCTTTTCATGAATCCTCCGTTGAAAATGCCGAGCAGGGAGTTTTCCGGCGCGACTAGCGGAACGTGACAGTCGAGCTCGGACCACCGGCGAGACCATCATAGGTCAGGGTGATCGTCTGACCCGCCTCGGGAACCAACAGAGTGCCGAACGACCCAAGGCTCAGATAATCACCTGTCTCCGCGCGCACACCACTCTCCAGAAGCCACAGCACGCTGTTCAAGGGATGCCCGAGAATGGCACTTCCTGGCGCCGACATGAGCACTTCGCCGTTCTGATCCGTGAGGCGCACGCTCATCTCTGCCAGCGCCTCCAGGAACTCCGGAGTCTGTTGAACCGGAATGGGGTTCCCGAGCACACCGGAACGACTGGCGACATTGATGGCCGTCATGACGGTGCCGTCGAGCGTCTCGCCTTCGGCGACGGAAAGGTCCGGCAGCTCGATGAACGGGATGATCTGCGAAACGTTGGCGAGCACCTGCTCGATCGTCGTCGCCTGATTGATCGCTTCGTCCGCGACGACCAGGATCATGTCCGCCTCGAAGCGCGGGCGCGCGCCGAACGTCGCCGGTACTTCCGCGCCACTCTCGACGAGCATTCCTTCCAGGAGCACCCCGCGAACGGGTTCGGTGACGCCGAAGGCCTCCTGAGCGGCCGCGCTGGTCAGTCCGGCCTTGTAGCCGACCGGTGCACCGAGGCTCGACGTGAGCATCTGTACCAGCTTCTGCTGCGAACAGAATGCGTCATCGAGAGTGCCGCCAGCGGCGAGCGGCATCGTTGGTCGCGCCGCCTGCCAGTCGGCAACGTAGCTCTCGACCACCTGGTCGCTCGGGCAGTCTGCCGACTCGACGACTTCCGCCGTCTCCGGGGCGGCCGAGCAGGCTACGACAGCGCCTGCGAACAAAGGAAACAAACCGGTCGTCACACCTCGGAAGCTGGTGCTCATCGAGTCCTCACTCGTGTCTGTTATCGCTGAGATCGGCGGTGCACGGTCGACGAGACGCCGCTCTGCTGCCTCTCGCACCGCCGCCGTCGAACGATCCTGGCTCTCGCGGAACGTGTAAGGTAGCGGGCGGCGGTCGATCGCACAGCATCTCCCCGATGCGAACACGCGCGGTTGCGGTCACCGGGGGAGCCCGAGCGGCCCGTGTACAGTCACGACCACATGACGGATCGAGATGAGCCTTGCGGCAGAACGTCGCTGCCGCGCAACTTCTTCTGACGACCCCCAGCCGGCCGGCCTTCCGGGCGGTCTCGGCGAAACCGCGCGTAACGACTGGCCTCTCCACAGCGCGCACGAGCCCGGTGGGCGATTCCCCCAGGTCACCTTCCAGCCAAGGACGAACGATGAAGCTCATGACCCGAGTCGCGCGGCAGGCGCTCGCGCTATCCGTGGCGCTCGTGCTCTTCAGCGGCCCCGCCGCCGGCCAGAGAGCGGACGATACGGGCGTCCGCCCCCCGACCGGCCGCGCGTTTGCTTCTACGGTCGTCGAGCCGCCCGGATCCCTGCCGCAGCCGCAGAGCCCGCGAACCCCGCGGCTGCCTCCGCTCGCGGAATCGGAGTGGACGGAGGAGCAACGCGCCGCATACCAGCGCAATCGGGGCGAGGGAGTGTCCGAGAACGTCCTGAGAACGCTGATCCGTGTGCCCGCCTTGGCGGACCGCGTCATCCCCTTCGTGAAGTACCTCGCCAGCGAGTCGAGCATTCCCGCGCGGCACCGGGGGATTCTGATACTGCGGACGGCCTGGCTGACGCGCAGCCAGAGCCTGTGGTCGACGTACGCGAGCCGATCGGAGGCGATGGGCCTCACGGCCGCGGAGGTGCGGCGCGTCGCGGAAGGACCGGCGTCCGGATGGAGCGGCTTCGAGGGGACCCTGATGTCACTCGCCGACGAGCTGTTCCGCAACTCGTCGGTCACCGACCGCACGTGGGCCGCACTCGACGGCGAGTACGATCTCTCTAACCTCGTCGACGCCGTCGCGACGGTGAACCAGACGACGTACCACGCGATCCTCTTCAACGCCCTGGGGATCCAGCCGGACCCGAACAGCACCGCGCGACTTCCTCTCGATGAGGTGGAGTACGTGATCTCCGTTCCGGAGCGCGAGCGGCCCCTCGCGGAACCGAGGGTCGAACCCGTCGAAGGCACCGGACTTCGGGTCAGCCGGACCTTCGCCCGTCATCCTCGGGTCTCCGAGCTGGGAGCGGGGTCGCCGTATGTGCTGAGCCCGGAGCTCTCTCGCCTGACCCCGCACGACCGCGAGCTGCTCATCCTCCGGACGGGCTGGAACGCCCGGTCCGTCTACGAGTGGGCCCAGCACGTCGGTCGTGTCGGGCGCGCGCGTGAGCACGGCCTCGAACCCCTCTGGATCGCGCAGGGGAAGGACGCTCCCGGCTGGAGCGAGAACGAGCGGAACCTGATCCAGGCGGCGGACGAGATGTTCCGGGAGTCGACGATGTCCGACGAGACATGGAATCGCCTCGCGCAGACGTACGATACGCATCAGATGATGAGCGTCGTCGCCACGGTAGGGCGATACCGGATGGTGTCGATGACGCTGAACGCGCTGGGAGTGCAGCTGGAGACCGGCGACGAGGTCTTTCCGGTTCTCGAGGGCCTGTGACACTGCCTATCAGCGAGCGGCGCGGCCGCCGGAGGACTCCGATGGCCGCGCCGCCGTCAGCGTAGAGATCGCCGGGCGGGCTCCGCGCGTGGATCCCCCTGGACCATCACTGGCTCGGCAGCCTTCCGCCCTCCGCCAGGATCTTCATGTTCTCGAGCGCCCCTTTGAACATGGCCGTTCGCCGCTCCAGATCCTGTGCCCGAGCCGCATCGTCGGGCAACATCGAATTGTCGTACACGAGGGTGTACACCAGCTTCGACGAACGATCGGTCACCGGCCGAGCCTCCAGAGTGCCGTGATACAAGTTGTACGGCCGCCCATCGCGGACCGGCTGCGTATAGGTGTAGGACAGGTTGGTCTTCCCTACGAGAATCTCCGTGGCGACCGACCGCACCGAACCGACCTCTCCCTCGTTCCCCGACAGCATCGTGCATTCACGCACGACCGGTAGCCACTCGGCGATGTCGCAGTACTTGCCGACACGCTGCCACACTTCGGCCGCGGGACGATTCACGTCGATCTCGAGAGGAATCGTGACGTAGGTCGGATTGGCGACGGCCACACCTTGAGCCGCGGCAGTGCTCGGCGCACTCGCAAGCGCCGGCGCCAGCGCCAGGAGGAGAGTACAGGTAGCTACAAAGGCGGAATCGCGAGCGGGCATCGTGGTCTCCAGGTGGATGTGGGGGGACGTGATGAAGTCGTCACGGAACGGAAGTCTCAGACATGGCGAGGCGTCCACGTCGACTGCAGGTAGCGGTGATCCGTCGGTCGATCTCCTGAGGTGGCCGGCGCGATCCAATCAGCCTCCCAGAACCGATCCAGCGTTCGCGCCTGCTCGCGAAGGAATCGGGCTCGCGTGCGACTCTGATCGCGGAAGCGGGCAAAATGCTCATGCATTATTGCATCGGGGGGAGATTTCCGCCATAGACGACAGGCGGTGGACCGATCCAGACCATCGATCCGGCCGCGCCAGCCACGATCCTTGCCAGGACGCCCAACTGCGACGCCGTTCACACCACTGACCCGATTGCGGGATCTGTTGCGGGCGCGGGCTGTCCGTGATTGATTCGGCACCTTATCGTAGCAGACCCTCGTCCGGGCATCCCAATCGCGCATGAGTAATCTCCGAAATGCCGAAGATCGACGCCGAACGTCGCTGTCGTCCACTACGACCCCGCTTCGCGGCTGTTGCCCTGCTGCTCCTCTCCATCCTCTGGACGCACACCGTTACAGGACAGGAACTTAGGGATGGCCCCGGTGGGGAGCCGCCCCTCGAGATCCCGCAGATCGACGGGCCCATCGCGATCGACGGAGTGCCGGACGAGCCGGCCTGGTCGGATGCCGTGGCCGTCCAAGGCGTGATGTACCTGCCCGACTTCGGTGCCGAGCCGAGCCAGCCAAGCGATTTTCTACTCGCCCACGACGGCGAGTATTTCTACTTCGCGTGCCGCGCGTACGAGAGTGATCCCGACCTGATCCGCATCACCACGCTCGCGCAGGACGTCAGCGGGTACACGACCGATACGTGCGGGATCCGCTTCGACACCTTCAACGACGAGGAGAACGCCGTCCTCTTCTACGTAACCCCCGCGAACGGCCGCAGCGACTGGACCTTCGCGAACGATGCTTCCGGCCCGCCCAACATGGACTGGAGCACCTTCTGGGATTCGGAGGCGACGCTCACGGAGTACGGCTGGGCGGCGGAGATGCGCGTCCCCTTCTCGAGCCTCGGCTTCCAGGTGGAGGACGGTCGCGTGGTGATGGGCTTCGCCCTGGGACGCTCGATCGTCAGGAACAACGAGATGATCGTACACCCGGCGATCCCGCCGAACTGGGGACCGGCGAGCATCACGAAGCCCTCGCAGATGCGGAAGATGATCCTGCGGGGCGTCGAGGCCGAGCGGCCGGTGCACCTGACGCCCTATCTGCTCACGGGCGGCGGCCACGCGCACCTGCTGACGCAGGCGGGGGACGCGTACCTCCGCGACGACGATCGGGTCTTCGAGCTGGGGGGAGACCTCAGGTACGGTCTGACCCGGAACCTGAACCTCGACCTGACGCTCAACACGGACTTCGCGCAGGCCGAGGCGGACGCACAGCAGGTAAACCTCACCCGCTTCTCCCTCTTCTTTCCCGAGCAGCGCCGATTTTTCCAGGAACGGGCGGCCATCTTCGAGTTCCCCCTGGGATCCAACGAGCGGCTGTTCCACTCCCGCCGGATCGGACTGGTCGGGGGTGAGCCGGTGACGATCTACGGGGGAGGAAGGCTGGTCGGGCGGGTCGGCGATTGGGACCTGGGGCTCCTGAACATGCAGACCGCCGGCGTGGATTCGGAGATCCCCGGGGGGGACGGCCTTCCATCCGAGAACATGGCAGTGCTGCGGCTGCGTCGCAGGGTCCTGAACCAGTTCTCCTACCTCGGAGGCATCCTCACGAGCCGCGTCGGCGTGGACGGCAGCTACAACGTCCTGTACGGGAACGATGCCGTCGTGCGTCTGTTCGGTCAGGATTACCTGACGTTCAACTGGGCGCAGAGCTTCGAGGATGGGGCGGGGGCGCTCACGGGCTCGGGGCTGGTCGAGGCGGTCGATTTCTTCGACCGTTCACTTGCCCGCGTTCACTGGCAGAGGCGGGGCACCGACGGGCTCGTCTACAGCGCGGACGTGACCCGCGCGGGCGACACCTTCGAGCCGGGAATGGGATTCCTGCGGCGAAGGGACTACCTGAGCGGGCGCAGCACCCTCGGGTACGGGTGGCGGCCGGGAGAGGGAGCGGCTCTCAACCGATATTCCCTCGCCGCCGAGGGTGAGTTCTTCCAGCGGAACGCCGACCGCTCGATCGAATCGGCGGGGTTCGGGGTCCAGAGTCAGCTCGAGACCCGCGCCGGTCACAGTTTCACCATGCGAGTCGCCCGCAGCTATGAGGATCTCGGCAGCGCCTTCGCCCTTGCCGAGGATGCCGTGATCCATGCTGGATCGTACTGGTTCACGGAGGCGAGCGTGAACTACAACCCGCCGCTGGGCGGGATCGTGCGCCCGAGCGTAAGCATCTCCGGGGGATCCTTCTACGATGGCCGCCGGATCTCCGGCAGCCTCTCGCCGAACTGGGCCGCATCGCGACACCTCCGGCTCGGCGGCGCGTACGAGCTGGACCACATCGACTTCGAGAGCCGCGGTCAGAGCTTCACTTCCCACATCGCCCGGCTCCGCACGGAGATGACGTTCACGACCCGGATGTCGGCATCCGCTTTCGTCCAGTACAGCAGCGCGGGCGACCTCGTCGACTCGAACCTTCGCTTCCACTACAACCCGGCAGACGGGAACGACCTGTACATCGTCTGGAACGAGACGCTGAACTCGGACCGGCGCGCCCTCGCGCCGATCGCGCCCCTCAGCCAGGGGAGAACGGTGCTGGTGAAGTACGCACACACATTTACGGTGGGATTCTGAGCCGAGCGGAGGGGAACTCGCCGGAATTGGTTCCGCCGCCGGCCCGCAGCGCTACCGACGTGCGCGCGGGCGATCGAACGGCCCCCACCTCGGGGCTTCGAAAGGCCCAGGCGGCGGGCGGAGGTGCCCCGGGGGCTCCATCGGCACGATCTTCGGCTACGGCGTGTGCCGACGTGGAAAAGGCCCCTCTCGAATCCGCCGAGAGGGGCCTTTCTCCAGCTTTCCATTACCTTCCCCCATCCTCGGGGAGGTCCAACTCGAAGAGGTGCCGGGCGGATTCGAACCGCCGAGTGGAGGTTTTGCAGACCTCTGCCTTACCACTTGGCTACGGCACCGAACAGAGCGGGCAACCGGGCTCGAACCGGCGACCTCAACCTTGGCAAGGTTGCGCTCTACCAACTGAGCTATGCCCGCAGACTGTAAACCTCTTGCGACCCCGGAGGACCTGACCTCCTCATCGCCGATCGCCCTCCGAACGCGCAGCGTACGGAGCACTGAGCTATGCCCGCATCCGATCTTCCCCAATCAGCGCCTCTTGCGACCAACCCCTTCGCCGGGGAACGACCCCGCGCCGACACAAGGACGCGCGACCCGCGAACGGGCCGCGCGAACCCGATCGAAACCATTCGAAGGGGGACCGGGATTTTACTCGTATTGCACCCGAGGGTCAACCCCGGCAGCACCCCGGCAGCCCCGGAATTGACAGCGCGCCGCCGTTCCGCCAACCTCAGACCCGCCCGCGGTCGCCGGCCGCGCCGAACCGACGAGATCCAGGGATGAAGCCAGCTTACGCACTCCTGCTGTCCGGTACCTTCAGCGTCCTCGCGGGGCCTTTGTGGGCTCAGGAGCGCGACGCGCAGATCCTGCGGCCGGGTGAGGTCAGGCTGAGCATCGGGGCCGAGTACCGGCATGCCGACACGCAGTTCGGCGCCGGCGGATCGGAACGTATCGGGGGAGAGCTCGAGGCTTCTCTCACGGCCGCCACCGTCGCGACGCTGGGAACGGTCGCGAGCGATTTCAGCCGCTTTCTGGCCGACACGAAAAGCTTGCCGGGCGCATCGCAGGTCGACCCCTTCGAGCTGACTGCGGGCGATCTCTCGGTCGAGGCCGCCGTCAACAGGCGTTTCGTCCCCGTGCGGCTTTCGGCCGGGATCTTCCCGCGGGTCGAGATCGATGTGGAGATCCCGGTCTATCGCGAGGAGCGCCTGCTACGCCGATTCTCGACGGAGGGCGGAAACGTCGGCATCAATCCCGATCCGAGCAGCAATGCCGAGCTACTGGCGGGGATCTCCGAAGCCGGCGAGTCACTCGCTGGCGCGGCGCTCCTGCCGGTAGAAGGCAGCGCTCTGGCGGACGAGCTGCAGCGGCGGGTCCTCACTTTGACCGGGTCGGAGCTCGACCTCCCGGCAGCGCCGGTCCCGGGCACGCAGCTCAGTTCCGTCTCGGCACTCTTTCCGGCGGCCAGATCACTGACGCAGTGGCAGCCGGGCGACGTGAGGATCGGAGCACGCGTCGGAGTGCTGCGGAGCTTCGGCGATTCCCCGTTCCCGCCGCTGAGCAGTGGTGAACGGCACCACCGGCTCACAGCCTTCGCCGCGGTCCGGGTGCCGACGGGGCGTGAGTGGGTGGCGGATTCGCGTCTCGGCGCCGGCTCGACGATCGGCTTCGCCGGAGGGCAAGCGGGTGCGGTCGCGGACCTCTTTCTCGGCGAACGCTACTGGCTCTCGGGCGGCGGCTCCTATGCCAGAGTCGCGTCGACCGAGCTCGACGTGCCGGTGCCGCCCGCCGAGGGCATCTACACCGGCGAGCCGGTGCTCACGACCATCCGCCGCTCACCGGGGGACGCGTACGACCTCTGGTTCGTGCCCAGGATCCGGCTCACCCCGGTCATCTCCTTCGGCGGCTCCCTCCGTTCCGAACGCTGGCTCGCGGGGATGGACGAGATCGGCTCCCTCCAGCTCCCGACCACCGCGGCCTCCAGACACTCCGCCGGCATCTCCGTCCGATACACGACGCTCCCGGTATCGTCGGATGGCGGTTTCGACATCGCCATCGGATACGCGGGAGCGTTCGCCGGATCGGGCCGGGCCGAAGCCGCGAGCGTCGCCTACTTCCAGGTCGCCGTCCGCCAGCGGGTGCTCGGCCGATCGAACTGATCGACCTGACGCGAGATCGCCGTCAGAGCCTCACCCGGCGCACTCCAGTCGGCCCAGCGCAGCGCCCAGCTGGTCGAGCGTGAGCTGGTATGTCCCTGAGTTGCCGCTCGCGGGATCCGTCGCCTTCACCGCGATCGCCCCGGCTCCCCGCGCCGCCCGCGTGAACTCCGCGACCGCCGCCTGTGGCATCGTCGCGAGCATGTCCGACGCGCTGTATCCCCAGCTCTGTCGGTTCCCAGGCGCCGCCCCGCCGAACCCGTATTCGATGTCGATCTGGCTCGCCGATCCGCCCGAGAGATCCTGCGGGAGGATGAACAGCACGTTCAGCCCGTCCGCCTCGCACTTCCAGACCAGCCCGCCCTCGTAGTTGTACCCGAAGGTGGCGATGGAGCTGCGGTCGGCACTTCCCTCGCTCAGCTCGGCGTACGAGAAGCTCCCGATCGTCTCCTGCGCCGAGGCATCGGACACCCCGACGACGGAAACGAAGAGCGCGACAGCGATCCAGAGGCGGCGTTGGTTCATGAGATATTCCCGGATGGATGTTCGACGTGGTCGGCGGCATTCCAATCTAACCTCCACCGCCACAAATGTTTCAGAGGAATGGACTGCGTTGTCCGTTATTCGTTATCCGTAAGCTGATAGCCGATAGCCGATAGCCGATAGCTTCCCCTCCCCTTCTCCAGCAGCTCCTTCGCATGCCGCAGCGACGTCTCGCTCTCCGGATCCCCGCCGAGCATCCGCGCGATTTCGTCAACGCGTTCGTCGTCGTCGAGCAACTCGACCGAGGTAGCGGTGCGGCCGCCGGCGATGTGCTTGCGGACGAGCAGGTGCCGATGGGCGCGCGAGGCGATCTGCGGCAGATGGGTGATGGCGAGCACCTGATGGCTCTCGGCCACCTGGCGCATCTTGTCGCCTAGCTGCAAAGCGACCCTTCCCCCGACGCCGGCGTCCACCTCGTCGAAGATGAGCGTCGGCACGGCCTCGAGTCGCGCGAGGATCGTCGTCAGCGCGAGCATGACGCGGGACAGCTCTCCGCCCGAGGCGACGGTCGCCAGCGCCTTTGGATCGAAGCCGCGGTTGAGGCTGATCCGGAACTCGATCTCCTCTGCCCCCTGCAGCCCGATCGCGGCGGAGGTCGGCATCGCGACCTCGAGGCGCCCGCCGTCCATCCCCAGCTCGGGAAGGACTCGGTTCACCTCCGCCGTGAGCGCGCCGGCCGCGGCGCGGCGTGCCCGGGTGAGATCCTCGGCAGCCTCCGACAACTCCGCCCGCGCGGCATCCCTGCGCTTCGTCAGCTCGCCGAGCTCCCAGTTCGCGTCGTCGACGAGGGCCAGCTCTTTCCGCGCGTCTTCGAGTGTGCGGATCACGTCGGCCAGCCCGGGTCCGTACTTGGAGCGCAGCCTGAACAGCAGGTCCTGGCGGCTCCTGATTTCGTCGAGCCTCGCCGGATCGTGCTCGACGACGAGCAGGTACTGCTGCAGCCGGGAGCCGAGTTCTTCGAGCGCGTAATAGGCGGTATCGTACAGCTCCTCGAGCTCGGCCTGCGATTCGTCGATCCGGACGAGCTGTTCGATGGGGCGGCGGGCGGAGCCGAGCCGGCCCGCCGCCGAGTCGCCGCCGCTCGCGATCGTTAGGGAGAGGGCTCCCGCCAGCGAGATCAGCTCTTCCGCATGCGCAAGCCGCTGCGCCTCCTCCTCGAGCCGGTCCTCCGCGGCAGGGTCGATCTCCGCCGACGCGATCTCCTCCACCTGGAAGCGTAGCAGGTCGGCGCGCTGAAGGGCATCCCGCCGACGCTGCTCGAGCCCTCCCATCTCCTCGGAGAGCACGACGGCGCGACGATATGCATCCGCGACGCCGGCGAGCAGCGCTTCGTGACCGCCGAACGCATCGAGGATCGACCGCTGCTCGTCGCTGCGGAGGAGGGTCTGGTGCTCGTGCTGCCCATGCATGCTGACGAGCAGGCCGCCGAGCTCACCGAGCAGCGATGCGGTCGTCGGCGAGCCGTTGATCCATGCGCGGTTTCGCCCCTCCAGGGCGACCTCACGCTTCAGGATGAGCACCCCTTCGTCCGGCTCGACGCCGTGCTCCTCGAGCCAGGCGTGCAGGTCTGCCCGCCCGTCCGTCTCGAACACCCCTTCAACCGATGCCCGGTCCGATCCCGCGCGCACGACGTCCGCCGACGCGCGCTCGCCCAGCAGGAGCGAGAGCGCACCAACCACGATCGACTTCCCCGCACCCGTCTCCCCCGTGAGCACGTTCAGCCCCGGACCGAGCCGGACGGTGAGGTTGTCGATGAGCGCAAAGTTACGGATCCGAAGCTCGGAGAGCATGCAGATGAGGTCGAAGCCTGAGGTGCTGCGTTTCGTCAGGAGCGGTCGAGAAAGGACCGGAGAAGCTGCTCCTGGCGCTGATACATCGGCGTCCCGTCCCGCTCGTCGTCGGCCGGATGCTCCCAGCCGAGCACGTGTAGCGTCCCGTGGATCACGAGTCGAATGAGCTCCTCGCGCACGGTGACTCCATGCTCCGCCGCCTGCCGCTCGGCCTCGTCCACGCCGATGTAGATGTCGCCCACCCTTCCCGCGCCGGGACGCTCCAGAGGAAAGGAGATGACGTCGGTCGGCCCCTGATGGGATAGGTACTTCTCGTTCAGCGCGGCGATCGAGTCGTCCGCCATCAGGGCCACCGAAAGCTCGATCTCGCCGACCTCCTCCTGCCTGAGCGTCCAGCGGATCGCGTCGGTCAGGTCCTCCAGCAGAGCGGCGGGGGTCCCGTTCTTCTCGGCCCCGACCTCGATGCGCCACTCGGTCATGCGCGACGCCCGTCGTCATCCCGAGCGGAGCGAGGGATCTGCACGTCGAATCGAGCGCAGGGCCGCACGTGCAGATCCCTCGCTGCGCTCGGGATGACAGTGGGCGCGGGGGCCAACGCGCGCCTCACATCATCCCGGCGAAAGCCGGCGAAAGCCGGGATGACGTCGCGCCGGATGACGTCGCGCGTCGGGCATGTCGCAATGCTCACGGAACGATCGCCTCCTCCGCTCCTACCGGCTCCCGCTCGTGCGTCTCCTCGGGCGGCTCGCCCTGCTTCTGACCGGTCTGGACCGACGGCGTGGGGTAGTCGACCCGGTGGTGGTACATGCCGGTGAGGACGTTAGTCAGCGAATCCTTGAGCTGATCGATCTCGCGGAGCGTGAGCGGGCTCTGGTCGAGCTGTCCCTCCGACATCTTCTGGCTGACGAGCCGGTCGACCATCTCGCGGATGCGGACCGGGTTCGGATCCTGGAGTACCCGTGCGGCGGACTCGACGGTGTCCGCCAGCATCAAGATCGCCGTCTCCTTCGTCTGCGGCTTCGGACCGGGATACGCGAAGTCGGCCGGGTTGAGCTGTGCATCCGGATCGAGCTCACGGGCGCGGTTGTAGAAGTAGGCGATCTGCTGCGTTCCATGGTGCTCTGGAATAAAGCGCTTCACCGCCTCCGGAAGCTTGTCCTGTTCGGCGAGCTTCAGCCCCTCCATCACATGGCTGCGGATGATCGCCGCGCTCATCGAGGGCTTCAGCTTGTCGTGCGGGTTCCGTCCGCGCGGCTGGTTCTCGATGAAGTACTGCGGCTTGACCAGCTTACCGACATCGTGATAGTACGTGCCGACGCGCGCGAGCAGTCCGTTGGCGCCGACGGCGTTCGCTGCGGCCTCGGTGAGGTTCGCGACCGCGATCGTGTGCGCATACGTCCCCGGCGCCTCGAGCGAGAGGCGCTTGAGCAGCTTCCGGTTGAGGTCCGACAGCTCCAGGAGCGTCTGGTCGGTCGTGATTTTGGTGAATGCCTCGAGCAGCGGGAGGAACCCGATCGCGAGCAGCGAGGCCACGACGGCGTTGGTGATCCCCCAGCCCATCGCCCATCCGACCTCGACGAGCCCCCGCTCCCGGAGCAGGCCCAGCGTCACTGCCGCCGCGATGTAGGCGACGGAAACAATCGAGATGAAGTGCCAGGTCTTCGTCCGCCGCTGGACGACCCGAACGCTGAATGCCGCCGCCGCACCGCCGAGGGCCGCCGTGAACGATGCCGTCACGCCCAGGAACGGCGTCTGACCGCCGATCAGGATCGCGAGCACGAGGGCGATCGACAGCCCCAGCCGACCATCCCAGAGGAACGCGACGATGAGCGCCGCGAAGGTCACCGGGATCAGCTCGGAGGGTAGCGAGAAGCGGGCGATGAACGACGCCACGGTCGCGACCGTGAGGATCAGCGCCGTGATGACGATCAGCGCTCTCCAGTCGTGGTACAGGGAGCGTCGGAAGAAGAAGACGAGCGCGCCGATGATCGCGAGCACGAGCGTGTTGAACAGCACCGCGCCGACCGATCTCTCGAGCGTGTACTCCTCACCGGCGCTCATGCCGAGGCGGGCCAGCTCGGCCTGGTAGGCTCGCAGCCGCTCCTCTCCGGCATCGCCGATCTGTTCGTGCGCGCCGATGATCCGCTCGCCCTGTAGCACCCTGGTGCGCACCGGGTCCACCGCTGATCGGGCACGCTCGCGGGCCGCTTCCGTTCGCCCCTCGTCGTGAACGAGGCTCGGCTGGAAGAAGCGGATCATCATGAGCCGCTGAAGCTCCAGGGCGTCGGCGCCCTGCCCCTGCAGCCGCTCTGCCGCGAGCCTGTAGAATCGGTCCGGCATCACCAGCGAGTCGCGCGGCACGAGCCGCTCCTCCCCGGCTGGCATCGCCACGCGGATCGTCGAGACGCCCTGGCTCAGCGACGAGGGTGCGACGCCGAGGGGATACAGCTCGCGGACCGCCCGCTCGATCGAGTTCTGCAACGCAGTCCGTCGCTGCGGGTCGAGCACCAGGTCGACCGATTCCGGCGTCGGCGAGAGGCGATTGCTGTCCATGAAGTTGCGGACCGCGGCCCTCCGCTCCTCCTCCGGCGCGTCGACAAGAATCGAGTCGAGCGTCGCGAAGAGGCTGCCGACGCCGAGAAGCACCGAATCGGCGGCCGTGGGGTCCAGCACGTACACCGGTGGCACCCCGCTGACCGCCTCGACCTGCTCCCGCAGCAGCTCCTCCGGCGTCTTCGGGATGTCGAAGGCGACCTCGGCGATCACATCCTCCGGCGCGACTACCCCTCGCTCGAAGACAGTCGCGTCCGGCGCCCGCGGCTCCGGAAAGAGGAGATGGATCGCGACCGCGGTGAGAAGGAGCAGCAGAACGCGCGCGCCATGATGCACGACGAGCGCAAACCAGCGACTCTCGGGCTCTTCCTCGAGCGCGATCGCCGCCCTGCGCCATACCGACTGGCTCTTAGTTACGCGATTCATCGGTTCCGTTCTCGTCCTGCTCGCCGCTCGCCACGGCGTACGCCCGGATGATCTCCTTCACCAGCCGGTGACGCAGGACGTCCGTAGGCTGCATGTAGACGAAGGCGATACCATCGATGCCCTTCAGCACTTCCTCGATCTGCACCAGGCCGGAGTCCTCGCGGCGCGGCAGGTCGATCTGCGTCTTGTCTCCCGTGATCACCGCCTTCGAGTTCAGGCCGAGGCGGGTGAGGAACATCTTCATCTGGAGGCCGGTCGCGTTCTGCGCTTCGTCGAGGATGACGAACGCGTCCTGCAGCGTCCGGCCGCGCATGTAGGCGAGCGGTGCGATCTCGATCGCCCGGGTCTCGAGCGCCTTGCGTACGCGCTCGGCCGGCATCATGTCCTCGAGCGCGTCGTAGAGCGGGCGCAGGTAGGGATCGACCTTCTCCTGCAGATCGCCGGGCAGGAACCCGAGGTTCTCGCCAGCCTCGACGGCCGGTCTGGCCAGGACGATGCGCTTGACCCGCTTCTTGTGCAGCGCGTCCACCGCCATCGCGACCGCCAGGTACGTCTTACCCGTTCCCGCCGGACCGATGCCGACGACGATGTCGTTCTTGTCGATCGCTTCGAGGTACTCCTGCTGCCCCTCGGACTTCGCCGTGATCACCTTCCGGGATCCCGAGACGGCGATGCGAACGCCGTCCGCCAGCCGCGCGAGGCCTCCGTCCGAGACGCTCGGCGTATCGGCGAAGCGACCTATGTCGTGCGCCGAGAAGCCGACTCCCATCCGCGCCAGGTCGATCATGTGCTGGGCGACCGGAACCACGCGCTCGATCTCGCCGAGCCCGCCCGAGAGGAGCAGGTGGTCGTCACGCATGACGACGCGACACCCGCACAGACGCGCGAGCTCCAGCAGGTTGGCGTCGTTGACGCCAGCCAGGAGGAGGGGATCCGCCCCTTCCGCGGAAACTCTATGTTGTACCGCTCCGCTCGTTACCTCAGGCATCGCTCCCCCGGGCAGGGGAAGAACGCGTTCGATCTATATGGATTTCTATCACTTCTTCTCGTCGTTCCTTATACGGATGTGGAGCTCTCGCAGCTCCGCCTCGGTCACAGGCGCGGGCGCGCCCTCGAACAGCGCGCGCGCCGCGGTCGTCTTCGGGAACGCGATCACGTCCCGGAGGCTCGTCGCGCCCGCCAGCAACATCGCGAGGCGGTCGAAGCCGAACGCGAAGCCGGCGTGCGGCGGCGCGCCGTAGCGGAACGCCTCCAGGAGGAAGCCGAACTTCTCCTTCGCCTCCTCCTCCGTCAGCCCGAGCGAGCGGAAGACGACACGCTGCAGCTCCTGGTCGTGGATCCGGATCGACCCGCTCGCCATCTCGCCACCGTTGTACACCGCATCGTAGGCACGGGATCGCAGACCGGCGGCATACAGCTTCCACGCACCCTCCGGCGTTCTCGCGGTCGACTCCTGCGTCAGCGACCGGAGCCGCTCGACGTCACCAGGGTGCGGCGCGGTGAACGGGTGATGCGCCGCGACCACCCGCCCGGCGTCCCCGTCCCACTCGAACATCGGGAACTCGGTGACCCAGGCCCAGGCATGCTCGTCCGCATGCACCAGGCCCATCCGTCTCGCCAGGTGACGGCGCAGCTCGTCGAGCGCCGGCTCCCGGGGGACCTCTTCCTTGGGCAGAGCGGAGATCTCTCCGCCGGCAACGCCCCCCGTCCGGAAGTAGCCGACCGCCGCCACGAACAGGTCGCCGTCGGCCATACCCGTAGCTTTGGCGAAGGTGTCCGTGACAGCACCATCGAGCGCCTTGGCGAACTGGCCCGACCACGCGCCGTCGACCCTCTTCACCCAGAGTGCTCCGGGCGCCCCTCCCTTCTTCGCGACCTCCTGTAGCTCGTCGACTTCCCGGCGAGAGAGCTCCGCCCCGCCCGGTATCCGAATGCCGCGGATCCGCTGGCCGGTACCGACGGTACCCGAGAAGATTCGAAAGTCGGCCTGCTGCAGCACGTCCGTGACGTCGACGATCTCCAGAGCGTAGCGGAGGTCGGGCTTGTCCGTTCCGTAACGCCGGAGCGCCTCGTCGTACGTCAGCCGCTGGAAGGGGAGCGACAGGTCGACGTCGAGCACGTCCTTCCACAGCTTCGCGATCATCTCCTCGCCGAGCCGGAATACGTCCTCCTCGTCGACGAAGGAAAGCTCCGCGTCGATCTGGGTGAACTCCGGCTGACGGTCCGCTCGCAGGTCCTCGTCCCTCAGGCACCGCACGATCTGGTAGTAGCGGTCGAAGCCGCTGACCATCAACAACTGCTTGTAGATCTGCGGCGATTGCGGAAGCGCGAAGAACTCGCCCGGATGCACGCGGCTCGGCACCAGGTAATCGCGCGCGCCCTCCGGCGTTCGGCGCGTCAGCATCGGCGTCTCGACCTCCACGAAGCCGTTCCCGTCGAGGTACTCGCGGACGCTTCGGGCCGCCGCGTGCCGCATCAGCAGATTGCGCTGCAGCTCGGGCCGGCGCAGATCGAGGTAGCGGTAGCGGAGCCGCAGGTCCTCCATCGGCAGCTCCTCGTCCGGCGATCGGTACACCGGGATCGGCAGGGGATCCGCGCGCTGCAGGACCTTCAACGTCTCCGCCCGCACCTCGACCTCGCCCGTGGGCAGGTCGGCGTTCATCTTGCCGCGGGGGCGCTGCTCGACCGTCCCCACGATCTGGATCACGTCCTCCGGACCGAGCGCCCGCGCCTCCTTGACCGCCTCGGGCGACGCCGTGTCGGGATCGAGGGAGACCTGTACGATCCCGGCCCTGTCCCGCAGATCCACGAACACCAGGCCACCGAGGTCGCGTCGTCGATGGACCCAGCCGGCGAGTGTCACGCGGCTGCCAGCGTCCTCCGCTCTCAGCGATCCGGCGTGAGTGCTACGAAAGGATGTACGCGATACGTCGGTCATTACGTGCTTTCGAGAGCTGCGTGGGCGTCGTCGTCCCGGGAGGACTGGCGCCTGTGACAGAGATATAGATAGAGAAGAACACCGGCGGCGGTACCGGCCGTGTCGGCGGCCCAGTCACCGAACTCGGCGGCGCGGCCCGGCACCGTGCTCTGGTGGATCTCGTCGGTGAGGCCGTAGGCTGCACCCAGCAACAAGGCGATCACCGGCGAGAGTGCGGACCGTACGGTCGCGTGCGTCAGCAGCAGGCCGAGTACCAGGTACGCCGCGAAGTGGGCCGGCTTGTCGAGCCCCGTAGCGAGGTCGACGGGGATCGTCGAGCGGGAGCTCGCGAAAAAGAGAACGGCAGCCCAGACGGCTGCCGGTACCCACGCGGCCGCCCGTCGCCTCACGTGGCTTCGGCCTCGCCGATGATCGCGTAGAAATCCTCGGGCGAGGTCGCCTCCATCAGCCGGACCCGGAACGAGTCGCGGCGAAGCAGCCTCGAGATCCGGCTGAGCGCCTTTACGTGCTGGCCGGCCGCGGATTCGGGGCCGACGAGAAGGAAGAAGAGTTTGACGGGTTTGCCGTCGAGCGCTTCGAATTCGATGCCGTCGGGCTTGACACCGGCGACGAGTGCCAGGTCGGAGATGCCGGCCGTCTTGCCGTGCGGGATCGCGACGCCGCCGCCGATTCCGGTGCTCAGGACCTCCTCGCGCTCCCGGACGGCGCGGAGCACCTCGTCGAGATCGCGGACGGAAGTGTTATTCCCGACCACTTCCACCAGTTCGGCAAGAATCTCATCTTTCGTAGAGGAGACGAGTGGAATCCTGATTCGCTCCGGAGATAGGAGTTCCGTAAGCTGCACGAGTCCTCGAACCGTCGTGGAAGTGAGTCGTCGCCGGGGGCACCGGGGTAATCGGGAACCTGAGCCAGGCGCCCAACTTGCACAAGGTAACGAAAGGCCCGAGTGTCATCAAGCACGCGTCGCGGGCCTCGAATTCATCCGTTTTTGGAGGGCCTCGGCGGCCCTTGTCCGCATGATCGCTGGAGCATTCTCGATGATCACCGTCGCGCAACATCCGGACCTCGTCGGTCTCCCGCCCGAAAGCGCGGAGGAAAGGCTGCGCGAACACTTTCTCTCGCGCGGCCAGCCGGCGTATCGGGCGACACAGGTCGTCGCCTGGGTCACCGAGCGGCTGGTCACCTCCTTCGAGGAGATGACCGATCTGCCCCTTGGGGAGCGAGACGCTCTGACGGAAGCCTTCCAGCTGACCGTCCTCGGGACGGAGCGGGTCTCGCGCTCCGTCGACGGAACGGCGAAGCACCTGTGGAGGCTGGCGGGCGGCGAGCTGATCGAGTCGGTGCTCATCCCGACCCGCAAGCGGCTGACGCTGTGCATCTCGTCACAGGCGGGGTGCGCGATGGCATGCACCTTCTGCGCGACGGGGTGGATGGGTTACGAGCGGCAGCTCACCGCCGGCGAGATCGTCGCGCAGTATCGGCAGGCGCGCCTCTGGGCGGACGAGAACGACTACGGGGACATCACGAACGTCGTCTTCATGGGGATGGGCGAGCCGCTGATGAACCCCTTCGCCGTCTTCCCCACGCTGGAGGTCCTGAACCGCGGCTACGGGGTGGGAGCCCGGCGGATCACGGTCTCGACCGTAGGGGTCGCGCCCGGCATCGAGCGGCTCGCGGAGATGCCGGAGCAGTTCCGCCTCGCGCTCTCCCTGCACGCCCCGAACTCCGAGCTGCGCCAGGAGCTGATCCCGCTCGAGAAGAAGTACCCCTTGCCGCGACTCCTGGACGCGCTCCGGAAGTTCGACGAGGCCGGCGGGAAGCGGATCACCTTCGAGTACGTCATGATCGACGGCGTGAACGATTCGCTCGAGCTCGCGGACGAGCTGGCCGACCTGGTGGGCGAGTTCAGGGCGTTCGTGAACCTGATCCCGTTCAACCCGATCCCCGCCACCGAGTGGCGACCCACGCCGCCCGACCGGTTGAACGACTTCGCGCAGCGCCTCGAGCGCAGAGGCGTCTCCGTCCACATACGCACCCCCCGCGGCCGCGACATCGCCGCGGCCTGCGGTCAGCTCAAAGCCGAGGCGACCGAAGGCCGGCGGCCGGTACAGATCGGCGCTGGAGGACAGGGAATAGGGAAGAGGGAATAGGGAATAGGGAAGAGTGGGATCCAGCAATCGAGTGTCATCCCGAGCGCAGCCGAGGGATCTGCACCTGGCGGCAACTACGTCATCCGGCGAAAGCCGGGATGACGACGATGAGACCCTATTCCCTATTCCCTATTCCCTATTCCCTATTCCCTATTCCCTATTCCCTATT
>JBBDRR010000199.1:0-20703 GCA_040905395.1 Gemmatimonadota bacterium | reverse complement strand
TCAAGCGGGCCGGCGAACGGATGAACCGGATGATCCACGACCTGCTCGACGCTGCTCGGGTCGAGTCGGGTGCGCTGCCGATCCAGCCGGAAGTCGTGAACGTACAGGATCTTCTGGACGGCGTCGCGGAGATCATGGCGCCCCTGGCCGAGGAGAAGTCACTCACCCTCCATCTCCCGCCGGCCCGATCTCTACCGCGACTCTGGGCAGATTCGGACCGCGTGTTTCAGGTATTCTCGAACCTGATCGGGAACGCAATCAAGTTCACTCCCGAGGGCGGCAGCATCACGGTTCGCGCCGAGGGATCGGGTGGGCGCGTTCGATTCGCGGTCGTGGATACGGGACCCGGGATTCCCGAAGATCAGCTCGCATCCATATTCGAGCGGATGTGGCAGGCACGCACCGACGATTCGAGGGGAATCGGACTCGGTCTCGCGATCGCCCGCGCCATTGTGGATGCCCATGGCGAGCGGATCGGAGTCGAGAGCGAACTCGGCGTAGGCACGGAGTTCTGGTTCACCTTGCGACTAGCGGAGCCTCACGATCAGAGCACGAACCAGGATAGCTCCGCCCGATCCTCGGTCGCTTGATGCAGTGCCCCCTGACGATTAGCCTTCCGCTTGTTATCCCTGGTCCCCCCCCAATCCTCAGGAAAATTCGATGGAGACGAAACGGGCGTACCGCGAGCTGTGCGTCGAGTTCGACAGGAAGTGCTCCGCGCCTCTGAACAAGGCTGGAAAGAAGATGCGGAAGGAGTTCTTCGAGCACACGATCGGCAAGCTGTTGGACGAGGGGTATATCCAATGGGCTTCCACCGGCGAATATCAAAAGGCGCACGCGTTTACCCTCCGCGCAGCGGGACAGCTCGGAGGCCGCTCTGCGAAGGCGATGCAGGCCCGCGTCGCCCGGTCCGGTCAGGGTAAGAAGAACGTCAACAAGGCGGACATACTCACCGCGGTGCGCGAGCTTCAGCCGGAATGGGATCGTGGGGATTGCCCCCTCCCGCAGATTCCGGTCGATGAGCTGCGGAAAGCGGGGCAAACGACCAGAGACACGGACCTCGGGAATGCGATCCAACACACTCTCGACGAGGAGCGGGGCAGCTCAACACCGAGCTTTCGGAAAAGAATGAGGCTTGGGTGTGCCCTGACCTTTTCCGCTCTGGAGCAGTTTTAGACGTCGCGCACCCGCACTTGAGGTGAAGTGAGTCCAGGAGCAGCCGGGCTGCACGAAGCGCCACCGGCGCGCCCCACTCGTACCCCCACAAGGGCAGCCGTCGTGCTGCCCTTGTGGGTACAGGTTCTGGAGGCGCTGGCTCTGGCGAAGGGCGTTCTCGCGATCGTCAGCGCTGCCGCATGGACATCGGAGTCGAGCGCGCTCCGACTGGCGGCGCTGGTCGCCCACGTGATCGCGTTCGCCGCCGCTGGTCTAACGCTCCGGGTGACTGGCGCGAGCGACCGGCGGGCTGTCGCTTTGGGCGTCTTTTTCCTGCTCCTGTCGACTGTCTGGGCGGATCCGCTCCTGTCTCCTCGGGCCGATATCGGCGCTGTCGTGACCCCGATGCTGCTTGTAGCGCAGCACTTACAGCTCGCCGCCTTCGGGCCGTACTTCTTCTGGATGTTCATCCGCGATTTTCCGAGACGGCGCGCGAGAGAGCGGCCTGCGGCGATTTCCGCCTTCGTCACGCTCTCGCTGCTCCTCGGCCTCGCACTCGTGGCCGCCAATCTGGTGTTGCCGCTGGCCGAAAGCTCCGCCGTTGGAGATCTACTTTCTCCGCTGGATCGTGAGCGTCGGGGCTCCTTGTTCTGGCCACTCCTCTTTCTCGCCGGCTTCCCGGCCCTACTGTACGCGGTCGGTCAGGCCAGACATTCGCAGCCGGACGAGCGGCGTCGGGTTCGGATCATGATTGGCGGTGTGCTCCTCGGCGTATCTCCGGAGTTGATCCTGACCACGATCGCTAGCCTGTCGCCGGCTTTTCTCCAGTATGCAACGACTCCTCCCGGGTCCTCCGTGATCCTCACGGTCGTCTACCCACCCATGTTGATGATCCCGGTGATCACGGCATACGCCGTCCTGGTGCACCGCGCGCTGAGCGTTCAGCTCCTTATCAGGAGGGCGCTGAGGTACGCTCTGGCGAAGCGGACAGCCGCGGCGCTGACCGCGGCGCCATTCGTAGGGCTCATCGTGACGGTCTTCGTCTTTCGCGAACTAAGTATCGCCGAATTCTTGTCGGGCTCGACGGGACTGATCGCGCTCTCTGCCCTGCTTGGGGGAGTGGCGCTGATATCCGTGCGGGACCGCATGCTCGAGGCGCTCGACCGCCGATTCTTTCGGGAGCAGTACGATGCACGACGGGTTCTGGGCAACCTTGTCGAGAGTGTTCGCAAGGCGTCGTCACCCCAGGAGATCGGCGATGTTGTTTCGCGCGAGATCGACCGTGCACTTCACGTTCGATATGCGGAGGCACTGCTCCTGAATACCGAAACCCATTCGCTTGTCGGCTCCGGGGGGAGAATTCGACCACTGAGCCTCGGTTCGAGACTCGCCTGGCATCTGGAGGCGCTCGGAGAGCCGATCGATATCGAGGAGGGAGCTCACCTCATCTCGGGCGCTGCCGTCCGTGATGAGGATCGCAACTGGTTGATCGATTCCGATGTCCGCGTGCTCGCTCCGATCACGAGCGGTGCGGGATTGTTGATCGGATGCATTGCAGTAGGCGAAAAGCTCAGCGAGCTGCCCTTCTCGTCCGAGGATCACGCGCTTCTGAACGCGGCTGCCGGAGCAGTGACTTTTGCGGTCGAGCATCGGCTGAGGGACCACCGGAGTAGCAAGTCAGGCATCAACGAGGTCGACGTTGAGGCAGAGAGCCCTGCCCGTGAATGTACGCTGTGCGGGACGCTCGCTTCGGCGGCGTTTCGCCGCTGCGAAAGCTGCGGGGCGGCTACCGTATCGGCGCCCGTTCCGCTCGTGCTCGCAGGCAAGTTTCGCCTGACCCGGCGGTTGGGAAGCGGGGGCATGGGGGTGGTCTACAGCGCAGTCGACCTGCTGCTGAACCGACCTGTCGCGGTAAAAGCGATTCCGCGGATATCGCCGAACGGTGCCATTCGGCTTCGATCGGAGGCACGAGCGATGGCGGCCGTATCTCACCCTGGGCTGGCGCTGATATTCGGTGCCGAGTCGTGGCATGGTGTCCCCCTGCTCGTCGTAGAGCTACTCGCAGGGGGAACGCTCGAGCACCGGCTCCGCCACGGCCCTCAGACGCTCGACGAAGTACTGCGTATCGGGTGTTCGCTCGCGCCGGCGCTCGACCGGCTGCACGACGCAGGAATACTCCACCGGGACATCAAGCCGAGCAACATCGGGTTCACTGATGACGGAACGCCGAAGCTGCTGGATTTCGGCCTCGCGCGAATTTTCGAATCCTCGGATTCAGGCGACGTCGAGCGCACGGCCTGGCATTCTTCGCCAGGGACGGGCGTCACGTGGGAAGGCCGTACATCCCCATCCTACGCCGGTGAGATCGATCTGGCGGGAACACCGCTGTACTTCGCTCCCGAGGCGGTCATGGGAGGCCGGCCTGATGTTCGATTCGACCTTTGGGCGCTGGCGATGGTACTGTATGTCGCGCTCGCTGGGACTCATCCGTACCAGGCGGCGAAGGGCGATGCCGCGGAAAAGATTCGTGCGGCTCGGGTCCCGGACATCCGCGCCTTCAATAGCGGCATTCCAGAGGAAGTTGCCGTCTCGCTCGGAGCCGCTCTCTCGAGTAACGTCGAGGATCGGCCCGCTTCGGCGGCGGATCTGGCCGCGACGCTCAATCGACTGCGGACAATCGTGAGGGCAGGAAGCGTTGTCTGAACCGCGTCGGAGCTCGCAAGAGCCAGGCATTTCCCTAGCGCTCGTGGCCGCGCGGCCACATAGTGGTTGGCCACCGGCCAAGTTCGGCAAATCCCGATGAAGTATCGTTTCGGAAGCGTGAATCTTCTCTAGCATCCGTTCCTCCTTCACCTCCTACGTATTGGAGCACCCGTATGACTGGAAGGAATCACCAAGGTCGCGCCCACTCCGGGCTGATCGCGTGGGCCGTCGCACTCGTTCTGCTCGTGCTCGCGCAGCCTCTGACGGCGCAGTCCGACCAGTGGACGAGCATCAATGGCGACGACGCGTCCACGCGCTATTCGACGCTCGATCAGATCAACGCCTCGAACTTCGGGAATCTACAGGTCGCCTGGGAGTGGCGAGGTGCCGACGACGCAGGGGTCGACCTGGGCGGTCCGGCGAACGCCCGATCGCTTCCCGTATACGCCGACGGCAAGTTCATCACGACGAGCGGGCCGAAGCGTACCGTCGTGGCGCTCGACGCCGCGACGGGTGAGACGCTCTGGACCTTCCAGGAGCCGGAGACGCCGCGTTGGGAGTACTCGATGCGGAACAATCACGGCAAGGGAGTCGAGTACGCCGAGATCGACGGCCGGGGGATCGTCTATATCACGACGCCCGGCTTCTTCCTGCACGCGCTCGACGCGGATACCGGCGAGCCGATCGAGGGATGGGGCGCTCAGGTGCCGGTCGAGGGGTTCCCGGCGACGGGCTCGGTCGACATGCTCGCCGACATCATCGAGGGCTGGGCGCCGTGGGAGGAGCTGGACCAGTCGTACAACCCGTACGAGGGCATCCCGCTGGAAATCGGCTACATCACGACCTCCTCGCCGCCGATCGTCGTCAATGACGTGGTGATCGTCGGGAACTCCGCCGAGCAGGGATACAACCAGACCCGGCGCGAGATGATCCCCGGTGACATCCTCGCCTACAGCGCCAGGACGGGCGAATTCCTCTGGAAGTTCCACGTCCTGCCGCGGCCCGGCGAGTTCGGGCACGATACGTGGGAGAACGATGCGTGGGAGTGGACGGGCGACATCTCGTCGTGGGCGCCGCTCTCGGCGGATCCCGAGCGTGGAATCGTCTACATCCCGACGAACGGCGCCACGATGGACTACTATGGCGGGTTCCGGCCGGGCGACAATCTCTTCAGCAGCAGCCTGCTCGCCCTCGACGTCCAGACCGGAGAGCGCGTCTGGCACTTCCAACTCGTCAAACACGACATCTGGAATTACGACACGCCCGTGGCGCCCGTCCTCATGGACGTAACGGTGGACGGCGAGCAGATACCGGGGATCTTCCAGGCGACCAAGCAATCGTATCTCTATGCTTTCAACCGCGAGACCGGCGAGCCGATCTGGCCGATCGTCGACCGCCCCGCCCCGCAGTCGCTGGTGCCCGGGGAGCAGCTCGCGCCGACCCAGCCGCACCCGACATGGCCGCTCCCGTACGACCTTCAGGGCCGTACCGAGGACGACCTGATCGACTACACGCCGGAGCTCAGGGAGCGCGCCCGCCAGGTCGCGATCGCCGGCGGCCACTTCAATCCCCTGTTCAATCCGCCGCGGCATCGCGGCAATGGCGAGAAGCTCGGTCCGGCCGCGCTGTGTCCGGGCAGCACGGGCGGCGTGAACATCACCGGCCCACCGGCTGCCGATCCGACCACTGGAGTGATTTTCATCACCTCCCACAGCGGCTGCTCGAACGCGTGGCTGGTCCCCGGCCACGAGGTCGACTTCGAAGGACAGACGGGTCGCAACGTCGTCGACTGGGCACGCGGCGGGGCACCCAGCAGAGATGAGCTTCCGGACGAGATCGAGGGGATCTCCATCTGGAAGGGCCCGGTGGGGAGGATCACTGCGATCGACACGAATACCGGAGAGCATCTCTGGGTGACTCCGCACGGCGATGCGCCACAGGAGCAGCAGGACATGCGTCGAAACCACCCGCTGCTTCAGGGGACGAACGCATCGACGAACCGGGGCCGCGGCGGTCACGCCGCCCTGCTCGTCACTCCCTCGTTGCTCATGGCGACCGGACAGACGGCCGACGATCAGCCGCACCTCTTCGCCATCGACAAGTCCACCGGGCAGAGGGTCGGACAGGTGCCCACGCCGGGGTTCGGCCGGTACGGGATCATGACGTACATGCACGAGGGTAAGCAGTACGTCGCGCTGCCGGTTCAGGGCGGCTACAGCGTGCTGGCGCTGCCGTAGCTCCTGGGAGGTACGAAGTCGAAGCGGGGCTCCCGAACGGTCCGGGGCCCCGCTTCCGACGTTTGTCATCCCGAGCCCCGCGAGGGATCCGCACATCATCGGGGCTGAGGAGGAGTGTGGGTCCCTCACTACGCTCCGGAATGACGCGGGGGTCGCGACGAACGGCGTCATGAGAGGTGGCCCGTACGAACCTCGTGGTTGCGGCCGACTGGTCCGCGGCTGCTGGACCTCCGCTGACAGGATGCGTAGAGTGGCCCACGGATTGCGCGCCCCTGGGTCGCCGCCGAGCCGCCCGTCTCCCGACGTACACCTGATGTAAAGAGTTGAACCCGTGAAACGCTCCACTTCGCACCGCCCTGCCGGAGTACTCCTGCTCGCGCTCCTCGTCGCCTGCGGCTATGCCGAGGCGGAGGACCCGCCGCAGCTGGAAGCCGCGGCTTCTCTGCTCCTTCCGGCTGCCAGCGCCGAGCCGTTGGAACCGTTCTCGGCACACCCGCCTTCAGGAGACCCGAGCGCCGCGCCTGCTGCCGATCTGGCTGTCGACCCGCGGGAGAACGCACCCCGACAGATCCGCGGACTGTACCTCAACTCGTCGGCCGCCTCACCCGCCCGACTCGGCGGTTATCTGGAGATGGCTTCGCGCACCGAGATCAACGCCTTCGTCGTCGACCTCAAGACCGAGCTCGGCATCCACTACCGCAGCGACGATGCGCTCGCTCGCGAGCTGACACGGCCGGAGCACGTCACCATCGAGGACCTCGAGGGGTTCGTGGAGGAGCTGCACGACAACGGCATCTGGACGATCGCGCGATTCGTCGCGTTCAAGGATCCCGTCCTCGTATCGGCGCGGCCCGCCTGGGCGATCCGGGATCCGGCCGGGGGGGTCTGGGTGGATCGCGAGGGGAACCGCTGGGTCAGCGCGTGGCATCCCGAGGTCTGGGAGTACAACATCAGGCTCGCAGAGGAGGCGGCACGCGCGGGATTCGACGAGATCCAGTTCGACTACGTGCGATTCCCGGAACAGTACCAGAGCCTTCCCACGCAGATCCACGGGGAAGCTCCCGAGGGCTCCGACAAGACCGCCGCCATCGCGACGTTCCTCGATCGAGCCCGAGATCGGCTCCACCCGCTCGACGTCGTCGTCGCGGCGGACGTCTTCGGCATGTCGATGAACGGCGCGGACGACGTGGGGATCGGACAGCAGTGGGAACGGCTCGCGACCGTGGCGGACCACCTGCTGCCGATGGTGTATCCCTCGCACTACTTCTCCACACACCTTCCCGACATCGCGCGCCCGAACCGTATGCCGCGGCAGACGATCGAGACTGCGGTCGGCATGGGGGTGATCCGCAACAGCCGCATCGAGGCGGCGGGCGCGAGACCGGCCCGTATCATCCCCTGGTTGCAGGCGTTCGACGCGCCCTGGGTCGATGCGGATTACAGCTACGGACCGGACCAGGTCCGGGCGCAGATCGAGGGCGTCTACGAGGTCGGCCTCGAGGACTGGATCCTCTGGCATCCCGGCTCCCGTTACTCATCCATCGAGGCTGCCCTGGAGCCGGAACTCGCGCCCCGCGCCCGCCCCTACGAGCCTCCCGCCGCCCTCGTCGGACGCATGGACCGCTACGAAGGCTGGGGAATGCGGGCTTCCAGGGAGCGGGCACTGGAGGATTTCTGAGGGCGCCGTCCCGACACCCGCCGCGTGCCTACCTCACGATCACGTCCACCCCTGCCTGGGATATCTGCGCATCGTCGATCGCGGCGACACCGCTCGTCGCCACCGCGCCCACGACCTCGCCGTCGACGACGATCGGAACGCCGCCCGCGAAGGTGACGCCGTCCGGCACCTCGGCCACCTGCCCTGCCTCCAGACGCTCGCCGTAGACCGCCGTCGTGAGCCCGGACGCTACCGACGTTCGCGCCTTCCGCATCGCGATCTCATACGAGCGAGGGGAAGCTCCCGTCAGACGCTTCAGGTAGATGGGAACCGCCTCCGCATCCGTGACGATGATGGTCACGTTCCAGTCGTTGCTGCGTGCCTCCGCCTCCGCGGCTTCCGCGGCCGCACGCGCCATTTCGTAGGTCAGCGCCTGCTCCTGCGCGACCCCCGAGGAGGGGAACGCGAGCGCGAGGAAAAGTGCCGCACCGAATGTGATTCCCAGCCTCATCAGCTACTCCCGTGGTTGTCGTTGCCGCCTCCCGCCGTCGCCCGGTCTGACGCGATCACCTTCGGTCCGAGCCGCGGGGTCTGCATCCTAAACTACTCGCTCCCTCACATCCCCGTTGGGAACCGGGGAGGCCCGCGAGAATCGGGCTCCGCCCGGAATCCGGCCCTTCGTCATCCCGGCGAAAGCCGGGAACCAGCGGATAGCGGCGCACGCCTGGATTCCGGCTTGCGCCAGGCTTGCGCCGGAATGACGGAATTCATGACCACCGTCATGGACGGTGGAGGCCGAAGGCTGACCCCTGAGTCCATTCCGGCAGCGAATCGGCCTCGGCCGCCGCGACGAGAGTCCGAAGCATCAGCCGCCCCTGCTGTACGGCTCCACGGTAATCGAAGTCCTCCCGGAAAGCGTCGCTTGGCTGATGGTAGTGCTTCGCGATGTACTCTTCGTACCAGCGCTCGCCCCAGCCCTCCGGGCGATCGCGATAACGCAGACCGTGGTCGAAGGCGATGCCGGGCACGCCGGCCCGGGCGAAGGGAAAGTGATCCTGTCTGAAGAAGCTGCCCTTCTCCGGGTGCTGCTCCGGACGTAGCTCCAGCCCTTCCGCCTCGGCGGCGGCGCGGACGAGGTCACCGAGAGTCGAACGGTCTACGCCGAGCGGCGCGATGTCGTCCGTTGGGCCCTGCAGGTTAGCGCCGTCCACGTTGAGGACGGCGACCGTTCGGCCGAGAGGCCAGATCGGGTGGCGGACGTACCACTCGGATCCGAGCAGCCCCGATTCCTCGGCGGTCGAAGCGAGGAAGAGGACGGGGCGGCGGAGCCGCGTCTTCGACTCCGCGAACCCCTCGGCGATCGCGAGGATCAGGGCGACGCCGCTCGCGTTGTCGATCGCACCGGCATACACGACCGGCTCGTCTCCGGCACCCGTCGAGACACCGAGGTGGTCGTGATGAGCCATCACGACGATCGGTTCGCCGTCCAGTGCATCGTCGGTACCCGGGACCACGCCGAGGACGTTGGCGGTCCGGACTTCGCGGATCTCGCTCCTGACCTCTGCCCGCGCGATTACGGGAAGGGCTCGCGCGCGGAAACCCGGTTGGTCGGACTGCCGCAGGAGCTGCTCGGCCTCCGCTCCGCCTGCCGAGAGTAGCGCCCGCCCGACCTCCTCGGTGAGCCAGCCACGGATCCCCAGCGGGAATTCCGGGATTCCGGCCAGTTGGTACTGCTCTCCAGTGTTGGAGGTGCGCACGACGTTCCATCCGTAGCCCGCGGACTCGTCGGTATGGATGAGCAGAACCCCGGCGGCACCACGACGCGCGGCTTCCTCGAACTTGTACGTCCAGCGGCCGTAGTACGTGAGCCGGCCGCCCTCGAAGAAGTCCGGCTGATCCGGCGTCCCCGGATCGTTGACGCGGACGAGGAGGATCTTCCCCGCGACGTCGAGATCGCCATAATCGTCCCAGCCGTACTCCGGCGCGTGAATTCCGTAGCCGGCGAAGATCAGGGGTGCCTCGACCTGTACGAGCTCTTCCGGTCGGCCGGCCTCCAGCACGAATTCGTCTCCGTAGCCGGGCATGATCTCGTCATCCCCGGCCTCGAATGCGAGCGACGGCGCCGGCAGCATCCCGATCATCGGCACCTCCTGCCGGTGGCCGACACCCGGTGCGGGCCCGAGTCCGGCAGCCCTGAGCGTCGCTCGGACGTATTCCTCCGCCAGTCGGCCACCCCGGGTCCCCACGCCACGGCCCTCCAACAGGGGGTGCGACAGAAATCGGAGATGCGCCTCGATACGCTCCTCGCGGAGGGCGTCGAGGAGCGGCGGCGTGAGCGACCGCGTTTCCTGTGCGCTCACGGGTCCTCCTGTCGTCGAAGACATGTCGGGGTGCGAAGCGGGCTCTGAGTGGATATCGTTACACCAGGTGGCGAATGCGCAGCCGTTCTTTCGGCGATCGGTTGGCGATCAGGGCCACGGCTAGCGTAACAGTGAGGCGTAGCATTCGGCCGCTCGCGCGGCGAGGTCGCGTGCCAGGTCCGGCCGCGGCGCCTGGATGGCCTGCGCGGCATACTCGTCACACTGCGCGTCCGTGTCGCGGGCTTCCCCCCCGACGAACGGGACTGAGCAGGCACTCACCAGCAAGGGGAGAAACAAGAGGGATCGAGTGGAGTACATTGTCCGTTGCTCTCTTCATTCGGGTTGGCGTTCGACACATCGAGCACGCTCTGGAGGCACGACACGCACGATGTGATCCGAAGTTTAGCGCCGTTCGACGCGGCAATCCAGAACGCCCGGCCGCGAGATGTGACGAACCGCGCGTCTTTTCCGGCGGCGACTTCCCACCGCCTCCCTTTCACCAGACAGCCGAGAAAGCATGACCTCCACCGCCAAGTTGATCACGGCCGCGATCCTCGTCAGCACCGTCGCGTTGGCGGCGAATCCCGCCCGGGCGCAAGTCGCCGTCGTCGATTCGGTTGCCCCCCCTCCGCGCTACGAGCAGGTGGTTTCGGCCAACCCGTTCGGTCTGCTGCTCGAGTTCTTCAACGCGGAATACGAGCGCGCGGTAACGCCGAGCACGACCGCGGGGCTCGGGGGATCCATGTTCACGAACGAAGGCGATAGGTATCTGAACGCGGACCTCTTCTGGCGCTACTATATGAGCGGCGTCCCGATTGACGGTTGGGCGTTCGGTGCCAAGCTGGGGATCACGAACGTTCCGGACGCCGGCACTTTCGTCGGTGGCGGCTTCGACGTGAACCGAAGCTGGCTGGTGGGGGCGAACCAGAACTTCTACGTGGGCGTGGGTCTCGGTCTGAAGCGGCTCTTCGGGGCCGGCGACGCGGATTTCGGTCTGCGGTTCGTCCCCACGATTCGGCTCATCAACGTCGGTATCGCATTCTGAGCGGCCTCGTTCGTCGCTCCTCCGCGCCTCGACAGGGCCCCGTCATACGAAGATCCGCCATGAGACTCACGCCGATCGCGTGCATCGCTTCATCCATCCTCCCCTCGTTGACCGCGGCGATGACCGTGGAGAACGGCGCAGGCGAGAGGGCCAACTAGCGGCCGGACCTTCCGGGCCGCGACGTGGCCCCGACGGCCGGACGCGGCCGCGAAGCGTTTGTACGATGGTATGGAAGCGGGGGAAATGAGAATCCCGTCATCCCGAGCGAACGCGAGGGATCTGCACGTGTCTGGCGTCGAGGTGCAGATCCCTAGCCTTCGCTTCGGGATGACGTGGTTGGCTAAGGGGCCGTCAGGCGGCTACAGGTGATCGGCGATCGCGCCCGCGCGCTCGAGCTGCTGGCGCCGCTGCTCCTCCGCTTCCTGAGCCGCTTCTAGGACGTCTGCAGGGAGCGGCTCGCCGACGACGATCCCGCGCGGTTTCGCCGGCGCGAAGTAGATGCGGTTGTTCGCCATCTCGTTGAACGTTTCCTCGCCGTAGCGGACGTCCGCCGTCGGATCCGGGTTGTACGGATTATCGACGGAGTTGTCGAACCACCAAGTGGTGTGCAGCGTGGACCCGGCGGGCATCAGGAGAGGTTCGCGATACTGGTAGAGGAACTGCCACTTGAAGTCGTATTTGGGGACCCAGAGGAGCTCTTCGCGCCGTCCGTCGGGGTACTCGAGCTCGACCCTTACCGACTTGCCGCGGTAGTGCATGTGCGGCCCCATCGAGAGAAGATACGTATCCTCTTCGAAGTACATCTCGCGTGAGACCTCGTGGTCCGGAGCACCGGCGGGGATGACGAACTCCCGCTGCCAGTTGAGGTCGGTCTGTACGACGTGGTCGATGACCGCACCTCTCTCGTAGAACTTGAAGGCGCCCAGGGTCTCGTCTGCGACGGCGGTGCCGGGGCCTGCCTTCTTGTTGTAGTGCATGTTGAACGTGACCACCGGATCCGGTGGTAGGAGCACCCCCCAACCCTCCGGGTAGGTGAAGGCCCCGCGCCCCGGCGTGCCGACGCCGAGATGGCTCGAGACGATGTGATGGACGTATGGACCGCCCGGCTTCAGCTCGGAGGATTGGATCCAGCGGGCTGCCGGATGCTGCTCGCGCGATACGGGTACCGGAATCGTGGGCTGCCAGTCGTCGATCTCGTCACCGACGTGCACTGGCTTCGCGAAGCCGACGACCAGGTCGGGCTCGCCGAGCCACCACTCGCCGTGCTTCTCCTGCTGCGCTTCGGCGAGGGACGGCGCGAGCGATGGATCGCCGGCCGGTGCTCCCGCCTCGGCCCACGCGGTCAGCGTCGCCTTCTCCCCGGTCGAGAGATAGCGCTCGTCCTGGAAGGTGCCCTCGTGGCGCGCGTCGGCACCCCAGGGAGGCATCCGCCCCTCGTTCACCGCCCGCGCGATCACGTCGGCCCAGGGACGCGTCTCCTCATAGGATTCCAGGGCCATCGGCGCGACGAGTCCGCCCGTTGCCCGACCGGCCGCCTGGTGGCAGACCTGGCAGTTCTCCTGGAGAATGGGAAGCACGTCGGCATAGAACGTCGGTGGGCCGGCAGCCGAGGCGAGAACGGGGCCACCCCCGACCGGGGCACTGGCGGTCTGTACGGAGGAGCAGCCGGCGATTACCGAGACCAGTACGGCGCCGACCGACAGAGTGACGCCGCGGGACGTGCAGCGGAAGGAGTTGCCTTGCATCGGAGCGACCTCGCCGGAGAAAGGTGAGCGAGAGAGGGGCATGACGTCGAGTGAGGAGATCGGTCTGTGAGACCAATATATACGATTGGACGCAAGATTCACACGCGGATCGCTTCGGGTGACCCCCGGGCGATCATCGTACGAGCCGCCTCTGGGCCATCACGATTCCGGTGTGGTAGCCCTCATGATAGTTGTTGAAGGCGATCGCGTCACCGATGCTCCGCAGCACGGGCCCCGTCGAGGTGGGGTACTCCTGATACCGGGTGAAGCGGCCGGCACGGTAGTCGTCCATCAGCCGATCGGCGAGCTCCGTCAACTGCTTCTTCACCAGGCCGACGTCCGGAGTCTCCTTCCAATCGGCCGGATCGCTCCCCTTTCGGAACTGCGCGACCTGCTCGTCGCTCACGTACTGGTCGAGCCCCGACATCCGATAGTGCAGCCCCTGCTGTGACACTACGACGTGGCCGACGTTCCAGAGGATGTTGTTCCGAAAACCATGCGGTATTTCCAGAAGCTGCGCCTCGGAAAGCCCATCCATGAGCCTCAGCAGGATCGGTCGGGTCTGGCGCAGCAACTCGATCGCGGATTCCATCATCTCTCCTCCGAGTCTTGTGATTTCGAGCGGAGCGAGGAATCCACCCCGGGTCCGTCAGAGGTGCGGATCTCTTGCCCGGCTCGGAGTGACGGGGGTGCGATTCGAGGCGGGTGGTGCCTCAGAACCGGTGCGTGTAGTTGATCTTCGTCGCCGCGCGTCGATCGAGCGTTCTGAAACCGTCGAATTCGAGACCGTCGAACCAGTTGTGCGTGTACACCAGGTAGAGATCGCTCCCGGGCGTGACGATCCAGCGGAAGCGCGCCTGCCATCCGATCTGGTCGCTGAGCGAATCGTACTGGAGGTTGTTCACCATATAGATCCGCGGGTTGAACTGCGTATCGGCGACGAAACGGAATACCCGCGTCTCGAACTCGCCTTCGGGCAGATCGATCTCGTTGCGCTCGGCGGAGAGGTTGAGGGTCACGCCGGGCGTGGGGCGAACCCCTACCTGTACAGCCGTCTCCCGGCGGCTGCCGGAGAAGAAGGAGCCCCACGTGTAGCTCGGCTGGAGCGCGACGATCCTGCGATTCGCGGTACCCAGGCCGATGCGATAGCGCGTGAAGTCGTACTGCGTCCCCCTCGGCAGCACGACGCCGGGATAGATCTGGAAGTTGCGGTCGAGCCGCTCGTAGGTCGGAAGCAGGTTGAAGGAGACGTTGTCACCCGCGTGTCCCTCGACGCGCAGGAGGGTCAGGTCCCATTCGCGGGTGAGCAGCTGATTGTCGAGATCGGTGTAGAGCGAGAGGTTGCCGCCGAAGCTGAAGCGGCGGATCAGTGGGTGGCCCTCGGGTCGCGGCGCCCAGGTGAGAGTCGGGTTGTAGCTCCGGAAACCGCTGCGTCGGAGGAAGCCGACGGCGGGGTCGTGGTTGGGCTCGACCTGCAGGGCGTAGAATGCGGCGTTCCAGAGGTCGTTCGGATACCCGACCCGCAGGCCGTACGCCATGTTGTCGCCATCGCTGTCTGGATTTGGCGTGGTGAGCACCATCCCGCCGATGTCGGCGTTCTGGGAACCAAGGAGGGTCGAGGTCGCGAGACGGAAATCGAGCCCGGCCGTGTGGTAGGCGCCCAGATCGGCCGCGCGGCCGTGGCGCATCGTATAGATCCCCCCGAAGTACGACTGGGTGAAGACCCGCCTCCTGAGGCGGACTGCCGCGAAATCCTCACCGATGATGTCGCCACTCTCACCCGTGCGAACGAGAAGCGCTCCAATGTCGTTCCTTCCCGCCTGCCCGGTCAGCTTCAGACCGCCATCGATCGTCTGCGGCACACCGTTCGGGTCGAGACCGATGGTACGGCTGAAGAAGGGCCGGATCTCGGGCGGGGTGTAGAAGTCGAAGAAGGTGCCGCCCTCGAGGAAGAAACCGCGCTTCTCGGGGAAGAACAGGGGAAAGCGGGTCAGGTTCACCTGCCGCTGATCCACCTCCGTCTCCGCGAAATCGGTATTGACCGTGAGGTTTGCGCGGAGGTTCGGCGTCAGGTTGTAATACAGATCGAAGCCGACGTCACCGGTGCCGTCGCGCTCGCTCGTGGGCACACGGCCCGGTGCCTCGGAGAGCTTGGCGGCGGCGTACGGTTTCACGTCCAGACCGACTCCCTGGGTCACGTCCGTGATCCCGACCAGCAGGCCCGCGCTCGACATGCGGCGGAGGCCCTGATTCCGTTCGTGGCCGGTCCAGAGGCTCTCCTCACTCTTGCGACGGACCGTCCGCTGGAAGTTGATCCCCCACGCCGGCGCGTCGGGATCGAAGTTGAGCGTCCGAAAGGGGATCACGATCTCGACCGTCCAGCCGATCTCGCTGCGCCTCGCGCGGGCATCCCAGATCCCGTCCCAATCCCGGTTGTTCCCTCCGCCGGGCCCCATCACCGCATCGGCCATGAGGCCCGAGGGGTTCATCTCGAAGAAGTAGCCGGTCTGCTGGTCCAGGAACGTATCGATCGTCCACATGAAGCGGTCGTCGGCGCTCAGGAACTCGTCACGCTTCATCGTGTTGCCGAGCAGGCGGTCCGGCTCGGAATCGAACGCCGTGACCCCCATGTAGAGGTTGTCTCGATCGAAGGCGATGCGGACCTCCGTCGGCTCGGTCGGCGTTCCGCCGAGCACGGGATCCTGCATGACGAAGTCCGCGGCGGGCCGCACGCGTTCCCAGAAAGCCTCGTCGAGCCGCCCGTCGAGCTGGAACCGCTCACCCTCCGCCAGCCGTTCGGCGACCATCACCCGCCGATCCGTCTGAAAGATCGGGTGATCGGGGTTCGTGCTCGACATGTATGCCGGCTGCTCCTGGGCGCGGCCGACGACCGGCATCAGCAGGAGCAGTCCGAGTGAAGCGAGAATGATCGGCTCTTTCACGAAGTTACGCTGTCGCTTTGAAAGGTGTGTTCGGGGGCGAGGGTCGAAAAGATGGCCGCTCGCGAACGGGAGCGAAAGACTCGGCAGATTCCGACATCGCTCGAGGATCGGTGGCCGACCGGATTGCAGGGGCGTATGGTGAGTACGAGATTGCTGTTCCGACCCGCCCCGATGACCCGCACGAGCCCAAATGGTCCCACGAGAGCACCGGATGCCGAGCGGCATGCAACCCCAGCCGAGGCGTCTGCGGTCACTGGCGGAGGAGTCGCGGCCGCCGCGGTGGGCCGTCGACGAGAAGATGGGGTGGCGCGGACTCCTGCTGATCTTCGGCTTCTGGACCCTCTTCGGAGCGGTGATGGCGGTCAATCTGCTCGTCTCCCCTCTGAGAGAGTCGTCCCCGCCGATGTCTCTGGTCACCTTCACCTACCTCGGCGCCTATGCCTGGGCGGCGCTGACGCTGCCTGTCTTCTGGATCACGCGGCGCGTGAGCGAGCCGACGGGGCACCCGATCCGCCGGTTCGCCCTTCTTTTCGGGCTCGGCTTTTCACTCGCGCTCGTCGTCTCCTCGGTGATCGCGATCCTCTCCGCCCGTTTCCTCGATCAGCTCGTGGGAGGGACGCTGTCGGGCTGGCCGGGGGTCTTCGAGATCGCCCGCTACCGCTTCCTCAACGACCTCCTCGCCAGCCTTCTGATCATCGCCGCCGGGATCGCCCGCGACTATTTCGTGAGGTTCCAGGCGAGGCAGGAGGAAGCGATCCTCCTGCGGGCGCAGCTCGTCGAGGCACGGCTGGAGGTGCTGAGGACGCAACTGAATCCGCACTTCCTCTTCAATACGCTCAACGCGGTTTCTGCCCTCGTCGCGAAGAACCCGAAGGGCGTACGACGAATCATAGCGCTGCTGAGCGAGCTCCTTCGCTACTCGCTGGAGAACGCGTCCGAGCCGGAGACCCCTCTCGATCGCGAGTTGAAGATGCTGGAACGCTACCTCCAGATCCTCGAGATACGCTATCACGGCCGCCTGGAGATTCACATCGAGGTGGATCCCGACGTGCGCGACGCGCTCGTCCCCGACCTGATCCTGCAACCGCTGGCCGAGAACGCGATGAAGCACGGCGTCGGGCGGTCCGGCGGTCACGGGCGAATAGGCGTGGAAGCCCGGAGGCTCGGCGGCCGGGTGGTTCTGCGGGTGAGCGACAGCGGCGCCGGCGGCGCGCCCCGCGTGGTCGTCGGGCGCGAGGCGGAGAGACGCTCGGGCGGCTTCGGGCTCCGGCAGATCCGGGAGCGCCTGGAGCAGCTGTACGGCGACGACTTTCGGCTCGAGCTCTCGGCGACGACGAACGGGGGCACGACCGCCGAGATCGAAATTCCCTATCACACGAGCGCCGCCGCGCGAGCGCTACCCCGCGCGGCAGACTCGCCGGCGCTCGCGGATGCCTGAGAACCGCTCGTCCTGCACGGTCCTGATCGTCGAGGACGAACCGCTCGGGTGCGCCCGCCTCGTCGACCTGCTGGCGGAGTATCCCGACGTCGAGGTGGTCGGCGTCGCGGACGATGCCGATGCTGCCGTCGAGGCGATCCGGACTCTTCGACCGGAGCTGGTCTTCCTCGACATCCAGATGCCCCGGGGAACGGGGCTCGACGTCGTGCGCGAGATCGGCCCCGAGTCGATGCCGGTGACCGTATTCGTAACCGCCTACGACGAATACGCGGTAGAGGCCTTTCGCCTCGCGGCGGTCGACTACCTGCTGAAGCCGTACTCGGACGAGCGCTTCGACGAGGCGTTTCAGCGCGCGCGGCGCAAGGTGAAGCTCGAGGACCTGGAGAAGCTGCGGGACAAGCTGCTCACGCTGCTCGGCGAGGGGGCCGATACCGACGATCGACGTGGCGAGCGCTACCTGGATCGCATCGCCGTTCAGTCCAGGGGCCAGATGCGCGTGGTTCCCGTCGACGAGATCGACTACATCCGCGCGAGCGGCGTCTACGCGGAGATCCACGTCGGGTCCGAGCGCCACCTCATCCGCGAGGCGTTACAGGCACTCGAAGAGCAGCTGGACCCGCGGAAGTTCTTTCGCATCCACCGCTCGTCGCTCGTTCGACTGGACCGCGTGGAGGTGCTGCTCCGCGGCAGAGGTGGCGACTACCGAGTTCAGCTCAAGAGTGGCGTGAAGCTGCGGGTGGGACGGTCGCGGCGCGGAGAGCTCGAGGAGCGGCTGGGCCGGCTGTGAGCGGTCGCCGGAGCGGAGGCGTCCGGGGGCATGGGCCGGCAAGGTGCGGATCCCTCGCGGTGCTCGGGATGACGATGGGTCGGGTGAAGATGGGCGGGGTGAAAGTGGTCATGGGGGCAGGCCCGCTCCCGGCGGGCGAGCGGCGGAGGCCGGCAGGGCGCCCGACGCCTGCAACCGGACCTCGACCTCCGAGCTCTCGTCCGGCGCGAGCCGGACGTCGGTCGGAAGTATGAGGGGGACCTCGGTCGTTCCGTCCTCGGTGAGGCTTTCCAGCTCGAAGGGACCGGTATAGATCGCCTCCGGCACGTCGGTGAGGTCCTCCGGGATGAGCACATCCACCGTCGCCGGTTCCATGACGAGCGTATCACCTGCGGTGAGGCCCTCCGGCGCCCGAACGCGGACGGGAAGAGTGAGCAGTCGCTGCGGCATCGCTTGGACCTGGACCGAACGGGGCTCGGCAACCGCCAGATCGAGGCCAGCGGGGAGCGGCAGGTTGTCCTCGGTGATCGTCAGCTCGTTGACGCCGCGAAGGGGCTCGGACAGATCGAAGGAGACGGCGAGCTCGTCTGTCTGCAGCCGGTCGAAAGCTGGATCGGAGCCCGAGAGCGTCACGAGAACGGAGGGCGCCCGGTCACCCGAAATCGTCCATGCGGCCGGCAGGTTCCGGATCTCGACCGGGACGCGATAGCTGCGGAAGACGGTATCGGCACTGTAGACGAAGAGGAACCAGACCATCGCCGCGAGGCCGATCGAAAGCGCGCCGGTCTCGAGGCTCCGCCGGCTCCACCAGGTGCGCCGTACGCTGTCCTTCCTGTCGTAGTGGTTCTCCCAGAACACCGTCAGCCTCTCGCCGAGCTCCGACGGAGCACTCGTCTCTACGAGCTCACCGTTCTCCGCGATGCTGACGGTTCCCCGCTCTTCCGACACCACGATCACCAGAGCGTCGCACTCCTCGGCGAGCCCGAGCGCCGCAGTATGCCGGGTGCCTCCCGACTTGCTGATCGCCGGCGGCCGGCGAGCGAGAGGAAGGTGCACGCCGAAGCGCGTCACCCGGTCACCCTCGAGCAGCATAGCGCCGTCATGGCCGGGGCTCGACGGATTGAAGATGCTGTGAAGGAGCGGACGGCTCAGCTTCCCGTTGAGCTCGATACCGCCCTGGAGGTGGGACTCCCACGGATCGTCGCCACGGATGGCGATCAGCGCACCGGTCCGCGACTCGGCCATCTGGGCCGTGGCTTCGGTGAGCAGGTACACCGGCGACGTGGGCGCAACTCCCCCGGCACGCCGAAGACCGACCGACCCGAGGCGATCGAGTAGCCGTCGGATGTCACCCTGGAACACGACCACGAGCGCGATCAGCACCACGAAGAAGAGCACGCCGAGGACTCGCTGCACCAGGTAGAGCTCGAAGAAGTCGACGGCGAGGTAGACGAGACCATAGAGGAAGACGAGCGCCATCAGCCGTCGTGCGGCGCTGCCGGACTGCGCGCTCCTGACCCAGGAGATGACCACGAAGAAGAGTGCCGCCACGAGAAGCAGATCCAGAAAGGCGGCGGCCCTCAGGCTCTCGACGATGTTTTCGAGGAGCGCGCTCATCGGCCCTGCACCGCGGGAGGGGGCAGGCGCGGGACGGTCGCCCGCGGGCTCTTAGCGATCACTCGTGAGCTCCTTCTCTCAGGGTTTCCGATTCCATCACTTCGACCCTGAGGTCGTTTCGGCCGGCGAGCTTCACCGCCCGCATCAGCGCCTCGGCGCGCTGCAGCATGGCGTCCAGCGTGCAGGCGGTGCGCTCGCACGAAACGGCACCGATGCTGAAGCCGATCGGCCAGCCGTCGGTCGCCTCGACGAGCGTTTCCCGCAGGTTGGCGGTGGCTCTCCTCGCGGATTCCGCGCTGGTCTCAGGAAAGCAGACGCCGAACTCGTCACCGGCGAGTCGCGCGACGATGTCCGTGTCACGGAGGTTCTGGCGGAGCGTCTGCGCGATGGAGATCAGAACCTCGTCGCCTTTCTGATGGCCGAACCGCTCGTTCAGGGCGGCGAAGTTGTCGACCCCGATGTAGGCAAGCGTCACCGGCCGCTTGTAGCGGACCGCCATCTTCACCAGGCGCCCCGCCTCTTCGTAGAAGGCGTCGCTCGTCGATATCGACGTCAGCGGATCGAGGACGCTGAGCTGCTGGCGGCTGGAGCGGGTATGTCGGAGCGCATGCGCCAGCAGCGCCACGGTCACGAAGAGAACGAGGAACAGAACGCCTCGCAGGGCGGGCTGGAGCGGACCGTCCAGGGGGAATCCCGCAAGCAGTCCGGCCGCGACGGCGGCCGTGGCGCCGAGAGCCGCCACGCCCGAGCCTGCCGGCCAGCCGAGGCGCCAGGCGGCGGCCGCGATCGGAACGGCGTAGAGAGCGAGCAGCTCGAACCTCCAGCCCACCGCCACGTCCAACAGCGCGATGAGCAGGACGAGCAGTACGCTGGCCGCGACGACCGTCGCTGCGCTGGACCCTTCGAGTCGCTCGAGCAGCCGAGGAAACATGATCCGGGCGGTGCCCTCAGGGACCGGCTGACGCCCGGGTCTGATGCTGCGCATAGAAGCGCTCGAGCCGAACACGTTCAGCCGCCCCGATCTCACCGGCCGAAAGG
>JBBDRR010000198.1:0-3463 GCA_040905395.1 Gemmatimonadota bacterium | reverse complement strand
GGGATGCGTTCGGACTTCACTCTTCCCATATGCGACAACACGATCGTCGACATCCGGGCGAGTGCTGAGCTGATCGCCCGGCATCCCAAGAGTGTCGTTGCGCCCGCCCATTTAGGGGCGAGGGTAATCCTGCACGCCGATGGATCGGCAGATGGCGGCGTCGAGTTCGACATCGCGCTGCGTTCCGTTCTCGAGTCGGGGGTCGTGGCCGAAGACTTCCATGACTCGGTGGATTTCAGTGGCTCCTGGTCAGCAACTGGAAGGAGGCTCACCCTGGCAGATCGCACCTTCGACTTCGCCACACCCGACGCCAACACGCTGATCCTCACGGTCGACGACTCGGTTCGCGTTTCCAACAGCGACGGTAGCAGCAGTTGGGAGAAGGTGCAGGTGAATCTGAAGCTGTCACGTGATTGAGCGGATCAAACCTGAACGCCGTGGAGAACGGCACCGAATCTAAATTACCTATTTGATGCCGTTTTCCACGTGAGAGCTCAACGTCCCTCCATCGGGTGCGATCAACCCGCATTCGCCAAACTCTCAGATGCCAAGGTAGCCGTACGGGTCAGGGCGAATGGCTAGACGCGGTAGCCGAGGAGTCTGCCGATTAGTGCGAACACCTTCATCAACAGATGCGGTGGGCTGACCGATCTGATCTCCTCTTTGAAGCTCGTCATGAGCACCGACAGGTAGAGTATCGCTCTAGGAGTGATCCTCTGGGAAGAAATAACACCGCTGTTTGCAATCCGATGGAGTCCTTCGAAGTACTCCCCAAACCTCATCGCCGGCGCGTGGGTATTGTAGACTCGCGCCGGCACCTCGCTCGCGTTGCGAAAGGTGTGGGGCACGCCTGGATTCACCACGACCCTCTCGCCCACCGAGAGGGTACTCCATGCCCCGTCCACATAGAGTTCGAACTCGCCCTGGAGCACCTCGTACGACTCGCTAGCATGCGGATGGATGTGAATCGGTGTACCTCCGGTTCGTGGACCGAGCTCCCACTCCATCTCGAACGAGCGGCCTTCTGTCTCCACAGCCGTCTTCTTGATGTGGAATGTGGCCCCGAGGGGACCGAGATCGAGAACGTCACCTGCTCGTAGCATTCGGCGCCCCGTATCTGGTGTAGGGAAGGAACGCGGTCGACAGCACGAGCGTCGCTCTAGTGACGACCGTGCGGGCACTCCTCAGAAAAAAAGGGGAGACATAATGGGCGCACTGGCGTCTCGTGGAGCGATGAACGGCACCAAATCGAACATGGCAATTTGATGCCGTTTTTTGACGGAGAAATGGGTCGGCTGGGACTCGAACCCAGGACCTGGCGGTTAAAAGCCGCATGCTCTACCAACTGAGCTACCGACCCGCAAGCCGAGAAAGATATCGGAAGCAGCTCAAAAAATCACCCCGGGGCAACCGTTTAACTGGGTGGTGGAATGGCGGTGCAGCCTTCCTCCGGCGACCGCGAGCTCACCCCTTCCGGATCCGCATTCCGTTCGCCGCAACGCCTTCCCGCACCGATGGCGCGGGCGGTTCCTTCTTCTTCTCGGTCGGCTTCCCCGCCCCGCGCCCCGGAGTGCCGCCTCCCTCACCGCTCTTCATCGTCAGAGCGATGCGCCTGCGCGCGAGGTCGATGGAGATCACCCGCACCGTGACACGGTCGCCCACGCTGACGAATTCGTTCGGATCCTGGACGAAGCGATCCGCGAGCTGGGAGACGTGAACGAGCCCGTCCTGGTGCACGCCGACGTCGACGAACGCGCCGAAGGCGACGACGTTCGTCACGGTGCCCTGGAGCGTCATCCCGTCCTTCAGGTCGCCGATCTCGTTGACGTCCTCGCGGAACTCGGGCGCCTCGAAGGCCTGTCGCGGATCGCGGCCGGGCTTCCTCAGCTCCTCGAGGATGTCGAGCAGGGTCGGGAGGCCGACGTCGTCCGCGACGTAGCGGGCCGGCTCGATGCGCGCGACTGCTGCCTCGTTACCGATCAGATCGGGAAGCTCGACGCCCGTGTCCTTCGCCATCCGCTCGACGAGCTCGTACCGCTCGGGGTGAACCGCGGAGCGGTCGAGCGGGTGGGCGCCGTCGGGAATGCGGAGGAAGCCGGCCGACTGCTCGAATGTCTTTGCGCCGACACCGGGCACCGCGAGAACGTCACGGCGGGAGCGGAACGAGCCGCTGGAGTCACGATGCTTGACGATGCGCTCCGCGACCGTCGGACCGATTCCGGAGACGTAGGCGAGCAGCGCCGGCGACGCCGTGTTCACCTCCACACCCACGCGATTGACGCAGCTCTCGACCGTCTCGTCGAGCCGGCGCTTGAGCTTCGGCTGCGAGACGTCGTGCTGGTACTGGCCGACGCCGATCGACTTGGGATCGATCTTGACCAGCTCGGCGAGCGGGTCCTGGATACGACGCGCGATGGAGACCGCGGACCGCACCGTGAGGTCGAGGTCGGGGAGCTCGGCGCGGGCGAGGTCCGAGGCGGAATAGACGGAGGCTCCCGCTTCGTTGACGAGAGCGGTGATCGGCCGGCGCTCGGGGGGGAGGTCGCGTACGGCCTCTCGGACCAGCTTGTCGGTCTCCCGGCTGGCGGTGCCGTTGCCGACCGCCACCAGCTCCACCGAATGGCGCTCGACGAGCTTGACGATCTCCGCGCGGGCCCGGTCCTCCTGGTGGAGATACATGAGCCCGGTATCGAGCAGCGCGCCCGTGCGGCCGACGACGGCGAGCTTGCAGCCCGTCCGGAAGCCCGGATCGACCCCGAGCGTCACCCGGCCGCCCGCGGGTGGGGCGAGCAGCAGGCCCTCGAGGTTCTGCCCGAAGATCCGGATCGCCTCGTCGTCCGCGCTGTTCTTGAGCTCCATCCGGAGCTCGACCTCGACGGAGGGAGAGATGAGGCGACGATAGGCGTCGCTGACGACCATCTCCATCTGCTCGCGCGCGCGCGACGGGCTTACAAAGCGGGCACGCAGGCGCTGCAGGATCTCCTCTTCCGGCGCGACGACACGCGCGGTGAGCACCTCCTCGGCCTCCCCACGGCGGATCGCGAGCACCCGGTGGCTCGGGATGGTCCGGATCGGCTCGGAATGGTCGTAGTAGTCCTGGAACTTGGAAGTTTCCCCCTCCCTGCCGCGCGCCGCCCTGCTCTCGAACGTCCCCCGCCGCCTGGTGATGTCACGGATGAAGGCGCGGGCCTCCGGGTCCTCCGCGACGCGTTCGGCGACGATGTCGCGGGCGCCCGCGAGAGCGTCCTCGGCGGTCGGCACCTCTCGATCGGGATCGACGTACGCCGCCGCGGCTGCGAGCAGCTCCGGGTCGGCCGTCTCACCGCGCTGAAGGAGCTCGGCGAGGGGCTCGAGGCCGCGCTCGGCGGCGATCGTCGCCCGCGTGCGGCGCTTCGGCTTGTACGGCCGGTAGAGGTCCTCGAGCTCCGACTTCGTGGTCGCCGCCTGGATCTGCGCCTTCAGC
>JBBDRR010000197.1:0-20880 GCA_040905395.1 Gemmatimonadota bacterium | reverse complement strand
AGACGCCCTGCACGTTCGGGGAGCGCTCGACCACGCTGTGTGCCGTCACGCCCCCCGCACCGACCGACCAGCCCACCAGAGCTATACAGAGCAGCCCTCTCATTGCACGACGATGGAGCCGCTCATCCCGGAGTGAAGCTCACAGAGGTAACTGAAGGTCCCGGCCGTCGAGAAGGTGACCTGCAGCGCCTGACCATTCGCGGCGGACGTCTCCGTATTCGTCCACTGAGAGTGGTTCTGCGGCGTGATCGTGTGCGCGACTCCGCTTTCGTTGTTCCACGTCACCGTGCCGTTCAGAGCGACCGTCGCGGTGGACGGGCTGAAGCTCGCCGGACCCATCGAAACCGTCACCGCGCTCGGGGGCGGGTCGTTGCCGCCATTGTTGCCGCCATTGTTGCCGCCATTGTTGCCCCCGTTGTTGCCGCCGTTGTTCCCCGGATCCGTGGGCCCAGAGCAGGCGCCGACGAAAGCCAGCAGCAGCACAATTGTAAAGATCTTCTTCATCCTGCGTCTCTCTTCCCGGTTCGCCGCACCGCGACGGACCCTCGGGTGATGAGGTGACTTCGGTCAGGGCTCCTGATGGCAACGGCCATTCCCTGCCTGGAATCGCACGAGCAGGGATGCGAAGATGCGTGGTGGCAACGAGTTGAGAGGAACTGTACGGCGGCGGTCGTGCAGGAGCGCTGTACCGAAACGCTACACTTCTTCACCGGGGCCGACGAGAACGGACAGCATCAGGCGGGTTGCGTCGGCGTCGGCACTGGCGCCGATCTGTTCGTACGCCGTCACGGCTTCGTGGAGAGCGGCGGAAGCGGCAGCGCTGTCGCCGAGCTCGCTGAGCAGGGAGCCGCGGTCGCGCTGGATCTCCGCGCGAACGATCGGGTCGGGATGGGATTCGAGGGTGGCGAGGGCGCTCTCGAGTCGCTCGAGCGCGAGGTCCGGAGCGCCGCGGGCCCGAGCGGCGGCGGCGAGGACTCGGATGGCGTTGGCCGCCCCGGACCGATCGCCCATGCGTTCGAGGCGGGCAAGCGCGCGCGTTCCGATCGACTCGGCGAGCTGTCCATCGCCATCGCGGGCGCGCAGGTTCGCCCGCTCGGTCTCGGCGAAGGCGAGGACGTCCTCGCTGTCGGATTCTTCCGCGAATTGGATCGCCCTGTCGTAATGCGAATCCGCTTCGGCATCGAAGCCGAGGTCGCGATAGGAGATGCCGAGGTTGTAGTAGGTCTGGGCGAGGCCGCGGGTGTAGCCGATCCGGTGGTAGGAGGCGAGTGCCCGCTGGTAGGCGGTGAGGGCGAGCTCCGTTTCGCCACGCACGTTGGCGAGGATTCCGAGGTTGTTCGAGGCGCGGGCCGCGAACTCGTCGTCTCCCGCATCGCTCGCGCGCTCCAGCAGCTCGGAGAAGCGCGTCTCGGCCTCCTGCATCGCACCGGATTCGAAGGCGATCATTCCGAGGAGGTTCAGCGTCCGGAGGGACAGGCGCGCGTCGGCTGAGCGGACAGCGAGACGATCGGCCTCGACGGCGAGAGGGCGGGCGCGGTCCAGCTCCCCGATTCGGCGGAGGGCATCCGCGAACAGATAGGTGTGCTCGCCGCTGCGCTCGGCGCCGTCCGGCGGTTCGGCGGCGGCGAGTCGAGCGAGCTCGGTCCACTTCCGCGCACGCGCGAGGCTGCGGGCATGTTCGAGCTGCGTCATCTCAGAAGGAAGCTCTGGAGCCCTGACGATCACTCGCGAGGGCGTACTTCGTGAAGCCGGTAATCTCGGCGTGGACCTCCTGGAGCTCCTCGAGGCGGGTGGTCGGCACCTTGGTCCAGGGATCGCCTTCGTCTTCCTGCCGCCAGATCGCCATCGTCTTCGCCATCTCCTCGTCGGCATCGTCCACGTCTCCATCGTCGTCGATATCCGCCGCGGCCCAGCTGTAGCGGACCTCGATCCGCGCCGGATGCGCGGGGTCGAAGCGGAGCCCTCCGGGGTCGAACTCGAAGACGTAGAGTCGCGGATCGACGACCCTCACGCGGATCTGCACCGAGTCGCCCGGCTGGATGACGCTTCCGTCCTCGCGCCGCAGGAGTGCCTCCGCCGGGACCACGAACCGCAGGCATTTCCCATTGTAGCCGCCGGCGCTCGCATAACGGATCTCGGCCTCTCGCTCCTCACCGCGAACGGCCCAGAACGTCAGCTCCTGAGCGAGCAGTTCCGGTGCGTCGTCGGCGACGTGCACGAGCGCCAGCTCGGCGTCCTGCAACGAAACCTGGGTCCGCGGCGAGAGAAGTCCATCACAGCCGGCGCCCAGCGTCAGGAGAAGCAGCGGGACGGCGGCGAGTCGAGATCGAAGCATGTGCCATCTGGTCCTGAAGGGTGGACGAAATCGGGCTATGAATGCTCGAAAGGCAACGTTCGCACCGGTGGGGAGTGGCTCAACCACGGCCTTTCCGGTCTGTGCCTCTGTAGCAGGTCGATGCGCATGTATCGAATCGACACAGTTCAGCCGGCGGCGGACTCGGGCTCGTCATCCGGGTCGCCGCCGGTTCCCGGTCCGCCCAGAAGGCGGTAGAGGCGGGAGCGCGAGATGCCCAGGGCCGCGGCAGCGGCGCTCTTGTTCCCCTCGAAGCGGGTGAGCATCCGCCGCGCCGCTTCACGTTCGATGACGTCGAGCGAGGCGGGGAAGGGCAGGTCTCCCGTGCGTCCCCGGGTCGTCTGCCCGATGGTGGCGAAGAGATCGTCGGTGGCGAGCGAACCGCCGCCGAGGAGGAGAGCCCGCTCGAGGGAGTTACGAAGCTCGCGGACATTGCCTGGCCAGCCGTGGGCGAGCAGCGCCGCTCTGAGGGGCTCCTCCAGGGTCGGCTCCGGCAGGTCGTACTGCTGTGCGAGGCGCTGGAGAAAGTGTGCGGCGATCAGGAGGATATCGTCACCGCGCTCGCGCAATGGCGGCAGGTGAATGGGGATTACGGCGAGTCGGTAGTAGAGGTCCTCGCGGAATTCACCACTGGCGACCGCCTTCTCGATCTCCACGTGGGTGGCGGCGAGGATGCGGACGTCGATCTCCCGGGCCTCCAGCGATCCGAGCCTTCGGATCCGCTTCTCTTCGATTGCCCTCAGCAGCTTTCCCTGGAGCTCGCCGGGGAGGTGGCCGATCTCGTCCAGGAAGAGAGTGCCCCCGTTGGCCGCCTCGAACAGGCCGGGCTTCGCGCCGCGCGCATCCGTGAACGCACCGCGTTCGTAGCCGAAGAGCTCGGACTCCAGGAGGTTGCCGGGAATCGCGGCGCAGTTGATGTCGACGAAGGGTCCATCGGCGCGCGGACCGTTGTAGTGTATCGCCCGCGCCACGAGCTCCTTGCCGGTACCGGTCTCGCCCGTGATCAGCACGCTCGCCTTGCCGTGCGGGATGATGCGGGCGGCGCGGTCGAGCGCCGCCCGCATCGGTGGACTGCGTCCGATGATCTCGCTGAAGTCGTACTGAGAGCGTGAAGCCTCCACGAGCCTGCCCCGCTCGGAATCGGCGCGGGACCGTCCGACGAGTCCCTCGATGGTCGAGTCGAGGACGTCGAGATCCGCGGGCAGGGCGAGGTAGTCGGAAGCGCCCGCGCGGAGAAGGGCGACGGCCAATCGGTGATCGGGGGAGCTGCCGATGGCGACCGGGGCACGGTGGCCAGCGGTCCGGAGGGCACGGATCTCGTCCAGCGCATCCTCCTCGCGCCCCGCGACGACGAGTATCGGCGGGAGGATCCGCCGCTCCGGCGCCACCTCGGCGGCGGACGCTGCGATCCGCAGCTCCAGGCCGTGGCGGCGAGCCAGGTCGGGCCAGACCGACCCGAAGGTATCGCCCTCTACGACGATCAGGAGTATCGGCACGGGCCGTGGGGAGATGGGAAGGGAGGGGGCGGAGCGCCCGTGAATCGCTACAGCACGACGAAGGAGACCCGCTCGCCTTCGGAGATGTGGTCGAACTCGTCCCGGATGGTACAGACGATCGTGTAATCGCCCGGCTCGAGCACCACGTGCAGGACCGCGGAATCACCCGGGAACAGGTGCGGTGTGCCGTCGAAGAACTCAGCGTTGCGTACGATCAGCCAGTGCTCGTCGGTGCCGGCGTTGACGACGTGGAACTCGACCTCTCCCGCCTGCACCGTATCGCGTGTCAGCTCGATCCGATATTCCCAGATTCGTGCGCCTACGGCACGTTCGCCCGCCGGCTGCGGCAATGGGAAACGCGGGCCACCCGGCTCCTGATCCACCGATGCTGTCGCCGGCGGGTCCTCGATGGGATCGGCGGCTGTTCGTGCGTCCTCGGTGGCGCAGCCCTGCAGTAGAAGGACGAGCCCGAGTGCGGTCGTGAGTTGGATTCGACTGGCCACAATGGAATCCGGAGAGGGGTTGTCGAATGGTTGCAGAGGTGGAGCGGATGACGAAGGCCGGTGTGGAGTGAAAGGTGCCGCGCCGCCAGGAAGGTCGCAAGGCCGCACGGAGAGTGTGTGGCGGCGCAGGCGCGTCAGCCGCGCAGGCCTATGAGCGACTCACCGCCGTCGATCCACATCTCCGTCCCGGTGATGTGGCGCGCATCGTCGGATGCCAGGAAGAGCACGGCCCTCGCGACGTCGTCCGCCGTACCCGGGCCGCCCGAGAGGGGGTGCGGACCCCTCGGGAATTCGACCGGGACCCCCAGATCGTCTGTGCCCCGTTTTTCGGTGTTGTCGTCGATCTCCGTATCGCTCGCGCCAGGACAGATCACGTTCACGCGGACGCCGCTGGGGGCGAGCTCGAGCGCCAGCATCTTCACCATCGCCACCTGGGCCGCCTTGGTGGCGGCGTATGCCGTCGCGCCCGAGTTGCTGAAGACGCGCGTGCCGTTCACCGACGCATTCACGATGATCGAGCCGCGCCGCCGCTTCAGCAGGGGTACGGTGTACTTCAGAGTGAGGAAGGTGCCGCGCAGGTTGATTGCGATCGTCTGATCCCATTCCTCGATGTCGAGGTTCTCGATCGGCGCCCAGACGCCGTTCACCCCGGCGTTCGCGAAGACGATGTCGATTCCTCCGAAGGCGTCCGCGGTCTGGTCGACCGCGCGGCGCACCTCCTCGGGCTTCGAGATGTCGGCGCGGACGCACAGCGCCTCGCCCCCTTCGCCCTGGATCTCGTCGACCGTCTCCTGGACTTCTTCGGGCGTGCGGCTGAGCGCGGCGATGCGCGCGCCCTCGGCGGCCATCAGCACCGCCGCGCGTTTGCCGATCCCCGAGCCCGCTCCCGTGATGAGCGCGCATCTACCCTTCAGCCGCATTGTGACTCCTGTGCTCAGTAGCGATTATCGAGGACGCCTCCGGTCCTGTCGAGCGGCTCACGGAAGAGAGATCCGGACCTCGTCGCCGACGAGCTCGACGACGAACGTCTCGATCGGCTCCTCGGCGGGCCCCGCGCAGACCCGGCCGGAATGAACGTCGAACTGCGAGCCGTGCCAGGGGCAGACGACTCTGCCACACGCCATCACGCCGCCCGCGAGCGAGCCGCCCCTGTGGGTGCAGTGGTCCGCGAACGCGGCGTAGCCGTCGTCCGAACGGGCGAGCACGATCCTGCGATCGCCGATATGGACGAGCTTCATCTGGTCGACTTCGAGGTCGTCGGCGCGGCCGACGACGATGGACCCCGTGCTGGCTTCCACCCGCTGCTCGGACCACTTTCCGGCACGCGCGTATCGGTGGTCGACGCCGATCTGGTTGCGGTAGACGAGCGTGCCGCCCATCCAACCGCCGAACGAGAGCAGGATCAGCCCCCCGGCTTCGAGCACCAGCAGCACACCGTCGGGCGCGACGCCCGGGCCGCCCCGGAGCCACCACGCGAGCGCGAAGAGGAGCAGCGCGGAGACGTTCACGATCATGTGCTTCGTGGCCCGCTTCTTCCCCGAACTCCGTGGCGGGACGGTGCCGAAGTAGTCGATCAGACCCGGCACCGCGGCGACCAGACCCGTGAGGATGCCGGCGGCGATCAGGTACCAGGCGACGATTCGCAGGTCCCCCTCGCGGAAGAGCACGCCAGCGAGGTCCGCCAGGAATCCCCCCGTGAGAAACGCGAAGGGGAAGGGGATCAGCATCGGGTGGAGCGGGTGTGATCGAAAGTGGGCGCGGCTTCTCATGATGGCGGCTCCGGGTGAGGGTGACGCCAGCGTGGCCTCAATCTTCGCGCCAGTCCGGATGGGGAGGGGAGCGATCTACTTCTACCACGGCTGCTAGCGCTGCCCGGAGGAGAGGACGGCGTACTGCAGAACGTTGCGGAACTGCTCGATGGGAAGCGCTCCCTCGACCACCCGACCGTCGATGCGGAAGCTCGGCGTCCCCCGGACCTGGGCTCCGCGCGCGAGATCGTTGTGCATCCTGATGCGCTCCGCGGGACGATTCTCGCGGTAACACTCCTGGAACCGCGGCACATCCGCCCCGGCGGAGTCGGCGAGCTGGGCGAAAAGCTCGTCGGCGGGGGCCTCGCGGCGCCATTCTGCCTGATGGGCGAAGAGCAGATCGTGCATGGACCAGAATCGCCCCTGCTCGCCGGCGCACTCACCGGCCAGAGCCGCGGAGCCGCCGTTCGGGAACCGGCCGATGACGAAGGGGACGTAGATCCACCGAACCTGCCCGGAGAGAACGAACTCCGTGTGCAGCTCGGGGTAGGTACGGAGTGCGAACTGGGCGCAGTAGGGGCAGCCGAAATCCGAGTACTCGATGACGGTCACCGGAGCGCTCTCGAGGCCGGTCACGTAGCCGAAATCGGCAGCGGCTGTCGCAGGGGTCGATTGCGGCGGGACCTCGGCGCCCTCACGGCACGCGGCGGCTGTGATCAGAACGGCGCCGAGCAGCGGCAGAAGCCGTGCGTTCGTCTTCATCGGTTCCGGACCTCCAGATTGTTGTGGGGTACCCGGAGCTTACCAGCAGGCCGACACCGCAGCAAGGCGTTCCGGCGCCCGCTCGGGCCGTTTCGTCTCCATCGCCGCAACCATTTACTCCCGTACCGTGGAGGGGTTCGATGCTCATCAAGCGCGCGACCGATCAGATCCCGTCGTCCGAGATAACGCCGGAATCGGTGTACATGGACCGCCGGCAGTTCATCGGCCGATTCGGGGTCGGCGCCGCGGCGATGGCTGCGGGAGCTCCCTTCGTCGGGGCGACGACACGATCGGGCATCCTGCCGCCGACGCGGGGCAGGCAGGACGACGAGCTGACCTCATACGAAGCGATCACCAGCTACAACAACTTCTACGAGTTCGGCGTCGACAAGGAAGATCCCGCACGCTACGCGCAGAACTTCAAGACCACGCCCTGGACTGTCAGGGTCGACGGTCACGTGGAGAAGCCGGGTACCTACGACCTGCCCGACCTGCTCGCCCCCTTCACCCCCGAGGAACGGGTGTACCGGCTGCGCTGCGTGGAGGCGTGGTCGATGGTGATTCCGTGGCAGGGGGTCCCGCTTCGCGACATCATCAATCACCTGCAGCCCACGTCCGCTGCGCGGTACGTCTACTTCGAGACGCTGGTGGATCCCGAGCAGATGATGGGACAGCGGAGTCGCATCCTCGAATGGCCTTACCGCGAGGGGCTGCGGATGGACGAGGCGATGAACCCGCTGACGCTGGTCGCCGTCGGCATCTACGGCCGCCCGCTGCTCGGGCAGAACGGGCCGCCCATCCGCCTCGTGGTGCCGTGGAAGTACGGCTTCAAGAGCATCAAGTCGATCGTGCGGATCAGCTTCGTCGACCGGGAGCCGCAGACGACCTGGAATATGATGGCGCCCAACGAGTACGGCTTCTACGCCAACGTGAACCCCGAGGTCGATCATCCCAGGTGGAGCCAGGCGCGTGAACGCCGGATCGGCGAGCTCCGCCGCCGGCCGACGCTCATGTTCAACGGCTATGGCGACCAGGTCGCCGGCATGTACTCGGGGATGGATCTGCGGAGGAACTATTGACGCAGGTCGTCTCGGACGCGCCCCCCGATCCCCGGCCTTCGAAACCGCGGCGCAAGCCGGCGGCCCGGCTGCCGCTCGCCCGGATCGCCGGCGTCCTGGCGTTTCTCCCACTCGCCAACATCGCCTTCGATGCGGCAACGGGCGGTCTCGGGGTCGAGCCGGTGGAAACGCTGGTCCGGCGGACCGGCTGGTGGGCGCTGACGCTGCTCGTCGTCACGCTCGCGGTGACGCCGGTTCGCAGGCTGTCCGGATGGAATCGGCTCATCCAGATCCGCCGGCCGGTGGGGGTGATCGCCTTCGTCTACGCAGTCGTCCACTTCAGCATCTACATATCGCTCGAGCAGTGGTTCGCGCTCTCCTACATCATCGAGGATATCCTCGAGCGGCCGTTCATCACCGCGGGCTTCCTCGCTCTCTGCCTGCTGACTCCACTCGCGGCGACCTCCACGAGAAGCTCGATCCGCAAGCTCGGAGGTAAGCGCTGGCAGCGGCTGCACCGCTTGATCTATCCCGCGTCGCTGCTCGCGGTGCTCCACTATTTCTGGCTCGTGAAGGCCGATACCCGCCCGCCGCTCCTCTACGCGGCGATCGTGATCACCCTGCTGCTGTTGCGGGTCAAGCTGCCTTCCCGGGCTGGTGACGTGTCGAAGCGCTCGAAAGCGGAGCCGGCGGCGTCCAGGTCGTGATGATTGTCGGCATACCGCGGGAACACATCGCACACCAGCCTTGATCCCCACGCCGCGCCACCCGCACTATACCTCTCCGATTCGAACCCAACTCCGACGGAGGACTCCGATGAGATTCGTCCCGCTGTTTTGCGCGATGGTGCTGTTCGCAGGGTGTGCAGGAGGCGACGAAACGCAGGTCGCCGATATGCCGGCCGATGCGCCGGAGAGCACGATGGAGGTGTCGCAGGCGATGCTGCCGGCTGGAGCCGACGACGTGATGACGCGGCTGGAGGCGTCGCCGAGGCACGGCGAGTGGGTCACGATCGACACGGGCGCGCAGGACAGCGTCCGCGCCTGGGTCGTATACCCGGAGCGGAGCACCCCGGCACCCGTGATCCTCGTGGTTCACGAGATCTTCGGCCTCTCGCACTGGGTCCGCGCCGTCGCGGATCAGTTCGCTGCCGAGGGGTTCATCGCGATCGCGCCCGACCTGCTCACGATGCGCGACATCCCGCCGGGTGAGGACGGCGCGCCCTCGGCCGACGTCGCGCGGAGCGAGATCCAGACGCTCGATCGCGACGCCATCCACCGGCAGCTCCTGGCCGTCGCCGAGTACGGAATGGACCTCCCCGCCGCGGCGGACAGCTACGGGATCGTCGGCTTCTGCTGGGGCGGAACGACTTCGTTCGAGCACGCCATCTACTCACCCGACCTGGGTGCCTCCGTCGTTTACTACGGCACCACGCCAGACACGACGCGGCTCGAGTCCGTGCAGGCACCCGTCCTCGGCCTCTACGGCGAGGACGACGAGCGCGTCAACGCGACCATCCCCGGCGCCGAGTCCACGATGTCGAGGCTGGACAAGCAGTTCGAGCGGGAGATCTATTCCGGGGCCGGCCACGGCTTCCTCCGCGCGCAGGACGGTCAGGACGGAGCGAACCTGACGGCTTCGCAGGAAGCATGGCCCCGAACGGTGGAGTGGTTCAGGACGCACCTGGGGAGCTGAGAAAGAAGCTATCGGCTATCGGCTATCGGCTGCTGCAACTACCGTCATGCCGAGCGAAGCGAAGGATAGCGGTGTGAGGAATGGATGACGACTGCTCCGTGGTCTGATTCTCGCTAAAAAATCGACCCTGACTGCGCGCGCCGGTGGGTTTCGGTGCGCGTTTCGAGTTGGATGGGTAGCGGCTGCCCGGATGAAAGCCGCCGCCTGAAGAAGCGAACCAGAGGGGTCGATGAATAGCTCGGAACGATCGCTATCGGTGTGGAAGGACACGCTTCAGCCGCTCGCCTTCGCGCCGCTCGCGGCGGACACCACTGCCGATGTCTGCGTCGTTGGCGGCGGTATCGCGGGACTCACGACCGCGTATCTGCTGGCTCGCGAGGGGCGCGGCGTCGTGCTGCTCGAGCGGACGACGATCGGTGGCGGCGAAAGCGGACAGACCAGCGCCCATCTCTCGAGCGAGATGGACGACTACTACCACGAAATCGAGCGTATGCACGGCCGGGAAGGCGCCCGGCTGGCGTACGAGAGCCACCAAGCGGCGATCGAACGTATCGGCTCGATCTGCGAGGCCGAGGATATCGGGTGCGAGTACACACGTACGGATGGTTTCCTCTTCCTCGCTCCCGGAGACGATCCGGAGCTGCTCGGACGGGAACTGGAGGCGGCGACCCGCGCCGGGTTCACGGGTGTCCAGAGACTTTCGCGGATACCGGTGGAATTCTGGGATTCCGGGCCGTGCCTGCGCTTTCCGGATCAGGCCCAGTTCCATCCGATGCGCTACCTGCATGGGCTGGCGCACGCGGCAGTCCGCGCGGGCGTGCGCATTCATACGGGTACGGAGGTCTCAGGACACCCGGCTGGTGGGTCTCCCGTCCGGATCGAAACGACGGGCGGAGCAGCGGTCACGGCCGGACGAGCAGTCATCGCGACGAACTACCCGATCAGCAGCTGGCTCGGCATCGTTCCGAAGCTGGCGCCGTATCGAACCTTCATCGTGGGACTCCGCATTCCGGCGGGTTCGGTGCCGCGCTGGCTCTACTGGGATACGGCCGAGCCGTACCACTACGTCCGGGTCGCGAGTGGTCGGTCGGCCGGGGACGAGGTGCTGATCGTCGGGGGAGAGGATCACCGGACCGGCCAGAGCGACGACGCGATACTCCGCTTCGACCGGCTCCAGGCCTGGGCGCGTGAGCGGTTCCCGATGGTCGCCGAGACCCTCTATCAGTGGTCCGGCCAGGTGCAGGAGCCGGCGGACGCGATGGCCTACATCGGACCGCATCCCGGCGAGGAGAATCTGTTCGTGATCACCGGCGACTCCGGCCAGGGGCTGTCCCATGGAACGCTCGGCGGTATCCTGATCAGCGACCTCATCGCGGGGCGAGATAATCACTGGCTGCGGCTGTACGATCCGGGCCGCAGCGGTCTCGCCGCGCCGGGGGAGATGGCGATCGAGAACCTGAACACCGTCAGCCAGTACCGCGACCTGGTACTGCGGTCGGACGCGGATTCCGTCGATGAGATCGCTCCGGGCGCGGGCGCGGTGGTCCGGCGCGGGCTGAAGCCGGTGGCGGTCTATCGCGACGCCAAGGGCGCGCTGCACGAGCGCTCGGCTCTCTGTACCCACATGCAGTGCGTGGTTCGCTGGAACACTCGCGAGCGCAGCTGGGACTGCCCCTGTCACGGATCGCGGTTCTCCCCCTCGGGCGACGTACTGACCGGACCCGCCAACCATCCGCTCCAGCCTGTGGAGGCGGAATGACCCGCCGGCCGTCCGCAGTGCTGCTGGACGTCGACGGAACGCTGCTCCTCAGCAACGCCGCGCACGCCCGCGCCTTCGTTCTGGCCGCCGAGCGAATGGGAATCGAGGACGTGGAGCTCGAGGAGATACGGCGGATGATCGGAATGGGTGGCGACAAGCTGATACCCATGGCGTTCGGATTCGAAGCGGGAAGCGATCGAGGGGAGGAGCTCGACACGCTGAAGGGTGAGATCTTCCGCAGCGAATTCGTCCCGCACCTGGAGCCCGCGCCGGGCGCGAGGCCGCTCCTCGAGCGCTTCCGTGCGGACGGGCTCCGCCGGGTCGTCGCCACGTCCGCGAACGAGGAGGACCTCTCCATGCTCCTCGACCGAGCAGGCATCGCGGATCTCATCGAAGACGCAACCTCTGCGAGCGACGTCGATCGCTCCAAGCCGGACCCCGACATCGTCACGGCCGCACTGAAGCTTACCGGCGAGGCCCCCGATCGCGTGGCGATGCTCGGCGACACACCCTACGACGTCGAGGCCTCCCTGCGCGCGGGCGTCCGGATCGTGGGCGTCCGCTGCGGCGGATGGCAAGACGAGGATCTTCGCGGAGCGTCGGCGGTCTTCGACGATCCAGCGGACCTCCTGACACAGTACGACTCGAGTCTCTTCGCCTGATCCGGTATCCCCTTCCCGGCCCCTTTCGTTACCCCGCATCAGACCGCACCTTCAGGCCCTTCGCTGGACGTCCGCGGCGGGTGCAACCGGGAAGCAGCGCAATTGAGCGATACGGCTGTGGAAGAGAGGGGGCGATGGCGGGCGGAGGTGGGTCTCGGGGTGATGGTGACCATCTGGGGAGTCAACTTCGCCGTCGTGAAGTGGGCCCTCGATGCCTTCGAGCCGCTCGGCTTCAACGCGCTCCGCCACGTCCTCGTCTCGCTGTTCATGGCAGCCGTTCTGTACTTCCGCGGCCGATTGACGCGCCCCGCTCGCCGCGACATGCCGCGGATCGTCGTTCTCGGCATAGTCGGAACCGTTACCTATCAGATGCTGTTCATCTTCGGCCTCGATCGGGCTCGGGCCGGAAATGCGAGCCTGATGCTCGCATTGGTTCCGCTTTTTCTGCTGGTCTTCGGGGGGCGGTCCGCGGAGCGGAGTGCAATAAACTGGATCGGGGCGCTCCTCTCGGTCCTGGGCATCGCACTCGTCAGCGGCAGCTCGTTGCAACTCGAAGGTCCCGAAACCCTTGTCGGAGACCTGATCCTTATCGGTGCCGCCGCCGTGTGGGCGATCTACACGCTCGGAGCACGGCCGCTGATCGCCGTATACGGACCGATCCGGACGACGGCATGGACCCTGTGGGCCGGCTCGGTGGTTCTGATCCTCGCCGGTATTCCCTCGCTCCTCCACCAGGACTGGACCGTGGTCGGACCTGCCGCTTGGGGCGGTCTGTTCTACTCTGCCATCTTCTCCATCGGCGTCGCCTATCTGCTCTGGTATCGCGGTGTCCAGCAGATCGGCGGCGCTCGGACCGCCGTGTTCTCCAACCTGACACCGGTCGTGGCTGTCGGCGCGGGCGCGTTCTGGCTAGGTGAGCGGCTCACCTGGCTCACCCTCACGGGCGCGGTACTGGTAATCGGCGGCGTGCTCCTCGTGCGGCCGAGGCCCACCTGAGCAGCGCGTGCGACAGCCGGGCTGCATCCGACCGGCTCGCACGCCTGCGGGAGCAGAGCTGCCAGCGGCTCGGCGGGACACATGCGTGGCGGTCAGAACATCCTGGACCGCCTATCCCGCTCATGATCCGCGCTTGGTTGGCTTCTGCCAGCGTAGCTGACTGTCGTACTCGTGCATGAAGTTGGCGATCACCTGCTCTCGCCCGTAGCCCATGATGCCGTAGTCCCGTGATCCCTCTCGCGTATAGACCATGGCTCGATGATGTACGTCCTTGTCATCTTCCTTGAACGTCAGCTCCGGAAAGGCGAAGGTCGGTTGCCGAAAAGCGCGTGCCTTGATCATGTAGTAGAACTCTTCGTCCTCTCCGTCATAGACCGTGAGCGAGACCCGATCCGGTTCGACCTCGAGTTCGGTTTCCCGACCATGGCGGGTCAGCTCACCGGCGACATTCTCGAGCGCTGGCGTGACCGTCTCCTTCAGAAATCGGCGCACGTCCTCCTTCGCGGGCCGCCCGGGACCCCGCGGTTCCCGGTGATGGCCGAGCATTCGATCCAGCTGGTCTCGCCACGGCATAATCGGGTCTTCCTCAATCTCCAGTTGCTTCACCAGCGATCGCAGTCTGCGTCCGTGCTCTGGGCCTCGGCCTGGCGAGGGATCCCTCCAGAAGCTCGGTGCGTTCCGCCCGTAAGCCCTTGAGCAGACCCCAGCAGATGAAGAGCATGACGATCGTGAACGGCAGCGCGGTCGCCATGGCTGCCGCCTGAAGCGCAGTCAGACCACCGGTCACGAGCAGGATGGCCGCGACCACCCCTTCGATGACCGCCCAGAAGACGCGCTGGGGCACGGGCGGCTCGGGATCGCCCCTGGCGGTGATGATATCGATTACCAGCGACCCCGAGTCCGAGGAGGTGACGAAAAAGGTGATCACAACCACGGTGGCCGCGAGGGAGCTGGCGGCGGATAGCGGGAACTGCTCCAGCAGAACGAACAGCGAGGTCGGTATGCTCTCCTCCACCGCCCCGACGATGTCCGTGCCCAGCTCGAGGCGCTCCAGGTACAGGGCGGTGTTGCCGAACACCGTGAGCCAGACGAAGGTGAGCGCCACCGGAACGAGCAGCACGCCGCCGATGAACTCCCGAATCGTCCTGCCGCGCGAGATTCGGGCGATGAACATGCCGACGAAGGGCGACCAGGCGATCCACCAACCCCAGTAAAAGATCGTCCAGCTTCCGAGCCAGTCCGCATCCGTCTGGGCGGCGGTGCGGAAGGTGTTCTCGAGCAACCCGTCTAGATAGTAGCCGACATTTCCGGCGAGCGAGTTCAGCAGGTACACCGTCGGTCCCACCGCGAAGACGAAAAGAACCAGGATCAGCGCCAACCCGATATTGAACTCGCTGAGCCTGCGAATCCCGCGCTCCAGACCCATAGCTACAGAGATCGTGGCCAGAAGGGTGATCCCGGCGATCAGGAGGATCTGAATCCAGACCGATTCAGGTATTTCGAACAGGTAGGTGAGACCGGCGTTCACCTGCATCACGCCCAGACCCAGCGAGGTGGCCACGCCGAACAGGGTGCCCAGGACGGCGAAGATGTCCACGGCGTTTCCGATCGGTCCGTAGATCCGGTCGCCCAGCAGCGGGTAGAGAGCCGAACGGGGCGTCAGGGGGAGGTCATGACGGAAGGAGAAGTAGGCCAGCGAGAGACCTACGACGATGTAGATCGCCCAGGCGTGCACACCCCAGTGAAAAAAGGTGATCTCCATCGCCTCCTGTACCGCCGCTTCCGTTCCCCCCTGCATTCCCGGCGGGTCGGAATAGTGCAGCACGGGCTCCGCCACGCTGAAGAACAGCAGACCGATACCCATTCCCGCACTGAACAGCATCGCGAACCACGAGGCGTAGCTGAACTCCGGTTCGGAATCATCCGGCCCGAGGCGGATGTTTCTGTAGCGGCTGAAGAAGAGCCCGATTACGAACGCGAGGAAAAAGGCGACCGCAAGGATGTACAGCCATCCCGCCATCGCGGCGATTCCCTGCTGCAGGGCTTCGAAGATCCCGGTGGCTACCTCCGTGAACAGCGCGCCGAAAATCACGAAGGCGATGATCAGCACGGAGGAAACAAAGAAGACCGGCGGATTGATCTTGAAGCCGAACCGCTCCCAATCCATAGCGTTTCTCTGGTCTCTACCCAAAACGAATGCACGACCTCGCACGACGTGTACCGTGCGTCAGGAGTAGTAGGCGAGATCGACATCGAAGGGACCTGTCAGTCGCCTCCCTCTCTGGCCTACGGCAAGTCAAGGCGCTGCTCGGAGACCGTCTCGACGCCCCGACGGGCCTCTCGTGGGCGCCGTGAAGCGCGATAACCCGGACCTCGATCTTGTCAAGATCGGGAAGCAGTCGATCTAAATCCATCTCCTCGCTCGGGGTGCCCCACCGCGCGGATCGACGCAGCACGTCCTCCGCGGCAGCCTCCAGCATCGCCTCGAAAGAGCCGAGGATGAGGAACGCCCCTGAGGTGAGCGGCCCCTGCTTAATGGCCGTCTGAACGTCGGGGCCGGCGGTGCTGGATTCGCGAGAAACGCGGCGGAAATTGCGTACGCGCTGCGAGAACGTACCCCGGTGCGTGCTGAGGACCAGCATCACGCAGAGTACGTGAACCGCTTCCTTGCTGAGGTTGACGACGAGGCACGTCGAATCGAGCCCGTGCCCCTGCGCCTGGTGAATGACGAAAAACGGGGTTCGCTGGCGCTGGAACTCGCGATAGAAGAGGATCGCATAGAAGGTCCACACACCGAGCATCGCCAGCGACGCCAGATTCGCCACGAGCCCGGCGTTTTCGATCAGCCAATCCACATCCGTTCCTCTGCTCCACTGTCGAGTTCGGGCTTCACGTCGGTTACGGCACGAAACGAACGGCCGCCACTCCGCGGGGTGGCAAGTATGGAGCCGGCTCGCATGCCACCCGTGGGTGGTTGAATGAAACCTGATCGACTAGAATCGATGCGTCACCAAGTTCTTGATCCCGGCGTGGCGAGCAGGGTGTCTTCTGGGGCGAAATCCTTTCGCTTCCGCAGTCATCCTCGGGATGAGCTCCGTGCTCCGCGTCCGCCGCTCCTCAATAGGAAAGGTCTGAACAGATGCTCGTCCTGACGACCCCGAGTATCGAAGGCAAGCCGATCACAGAGTACCTCGGTCTCGTGACAGGTGAGGCGATTCTCGGCGCGAACATCTTCCGGGACATCTTCGCCGGCATCCGAGACATCGTCGGCGGGCGCTCCGGCGCGTACGAGGAAGAGCTGCGGAAGGCGAAGCAGATCGCGATCCGCGAGATGATCGACGAGGCGACGGCGCGTGGAGCCACCGCGATCGTCGGCGTGGACCTCGACTACGAAACGATCACCTTCGGCCGCGGCGGCAGCATGCTGATGGTGAGCGCGAGCGGCACAGCGGTGAAGGTCACCGAGTAGCGGATCTCCGGAGTCTCCGCCCGGGACCGCGCTGTTCCGTGCCGGACGGCCCTCTTAGATTGCCCCTCGTTCGCGCGGTGCTTTCTTCGAGTGGTTTCTTCTCCGGAACGTATGGCACAACCTCAGTCCGACGGGCGTCCGCGGCTCTACCTGATAGATGGATACGCGCTGATCTATCGGTCGTTCTTCGCCCTCATATCGCGCCCGCTGGTGACCTCGCGTGGCGAGAACACGTCGGCCGCCTGGGGCGTCACCAAGTTCCTCCTCAAGATCCTCGAGAAGCACAAGCCGGAGTACCTCGGTGTCGTCTTCGACGCCGGCAGCTCGCAGCGGCACGAGATCTTCCCGGAGTACAAGGCGACGCGCGAGAAGATGCCGACCGAGCTGGAGGCCTCCCTCCCGCGCGTTCGCGAAATCGTCAAGGCGTTCAACGTTCCCGTCCTCGAGCTCGACGGATACGAGGCGGACGACGTGATCGGAACGCTCGCGACCAAGGCGGCGGTCTCGGGCCTGGAGGCGGTCATCGTGTCGGGCGACAAGGACTTCTACCAGCTCATCCAACCCGGCGTCTGTCTGCTCAACCCCGGCCGCGGCGGTCCGGCGGCGGTGGACGAGGAGTGGGTGGACGTATCCAACGCCCACGAGCGGCTCGGCGTCCATCCGCACCACGTCGCCGACTACCTCGGCCTGATCGGCGACTCGTCCGACAACGTGCCGGGCGTCCGCGGGATCGGACCCAAGACGGCGATCCAGCTGATCGAGCAGTTCGGTTCCATCGAAGACATCCTCGCCAACACCGCGGAGATCTCGGGTAAACGGGCCCGCGAAGCGCTCGAAGAGGCCGCCGCCGACGCGCGACTCTCGAAGCAGCTCGTGACGATCATGACCGATCTCGAGATCGGTCTCGACCTGGAAGACCTCGAGTGCGGCCCTCCGGATCGGGAGCGACTGAAGGAGCTCTTCCTCGACCTGGAGTTCCACACGCTCGTTCGTGACTACGGATCACCGGAACCCGAGAAGAAGGAGGAGCGGGAGGTCGAGTACCGCACACTGTACGAGCCTTCCGAAGTGGCCGAGCTGGTCCGCCGCATCCGCGAGCGCGGGTCGTTCTCCGTCGACACCGAGACGACGAACATGGATCCGATGCGGGCGGACCTCATCGGCATCGCCATCTCGATCCAGCCGAACGAGGCGTTCTACCTCCCTTTCGGCCACTGCGGCCCGCAGGGCGAGCTGCTCGAGACGAGGGACGTTCGCAACCTGCCGGAGATCCTGTCGGACGAGATGCGGCCCCTGGTGGAGCTCCTCGCCGACCCCGCGGTGGAGAAGATCGGTCAGAACCTGAAGTACGATCTGCTCGTCCTCAGACGCGTGGGCATCCCCCTGCACGGGATCGGCTTCGACACCATGGTCGCGAGCTATCTGCTCGACCCGAGCCGTCGTGAGCACGGCCTGGATTCGCTCGCCCTCCAGCACCTCGACTACCGCACCACGACGTATCAGGAGCTCGTCGGGAAGGGCAAGAACGAGCTGCCCTTCGCCGAGGTCGATGTCGATCGTTGCTGCGAGTACGCCTGCGAGGACGCGGACATCTCGCTTCAGCTCCGCGACCTCTTCGCACCGCAGCTCGAGAACCTCAAGCTCGAGGAGCTCTTTCGCACCATCGAGATCCCCCTGATCGACGTTCTCGCCGAGATGGAATGGAACGGGATCGGGATCGACGGCGCGTTCTTCCGCGATCTCGAAAAGCGGCTGTCCGTCGAGCTCCGGAAGCTCGAGATCGACATTCACGAGGAGGCGGGGGTCCAGTTCAACATCAACTCCAATCCGCAGCTCAGGGAGATCCTCTTCGAGAGGCTGAAGCTGCCGGTCGTGAAGCGGACGAAGACGGGCCCGTCCACCGACGCGAGCGTTCTCGAGGAGCTCGCGGCGCAGGGGCACCGCCTGCCTACGCTGCTGATGCAGTACCGGCAGCTCGACAAGCTCCAGTCGACGTACGTGACCGCGCTGCCGAGGCTGGTGAACCCCGTCACCGGGCGGCTGCACACCTCGTTCAATCAGACGGTCGCCAGCACCGGCCGGCTCTCCTCGAGCGATCCGAACCTCCAGAACATCCCGATCCGGACCGATATCGGAGCCGAGATCCGGAGGGGATTCGTTCCCGCCGAGGATCATGTGTTCGTTTCGGCGGACTATTCGCAGATCGAGCTCCGGATCCTCGCGCACTACTCGGAGGACGTCGCATTCGTCGAGGCTTTCCGATCGGGGATCGACATTCATCGGCAGACCGCGGCGCTCGTCTTCGGCGTGGAGACCGAGGAGGTGACACGGATGATGCGGGACCGGGCCAAGACGGTGAACTTCGCCGTCATCTACGGCATCGGTCCCTTCTCCCTCGCGCAGCAGCTCGGCGTCTCGAACGCCGAGGCGAAGGAGTTCATCGACCGCTATTTCGAGCGATTCCCGGGCGTTCGCGCGTACCTCGACCGGATGGTGGAGCTGGCGCGGGAGCGCGGATACGCGGAGACGCTCACGGGGCGGCGGCGCTACATCCCCGAGATCAAGGCGCGGAACTTCAATATCCGCTCGTTCGGCGAGCGGGTGGCGACGAACGCACCAATCCAGGGGACGGCGGCCGACCTGATCAAGATCGCCATGATCGCGATCCAAACGGCGCTGACGCAGGAAGGGGCTTCGGCTCGGATGCTGCTGCAGGTCCACGACGAGCTGCTCTTCGAGACGCATCGCGAGGAAGCGGAGAGCACACTGCGGGTCGTTCGTAAACACATGGAAGGTGCGGCGGAGCTGCGGGTCCCGCTCGTCGTCGAGACCGGCATCGGTGACAACTGGCTGGAGTGCAAATGACGGATCAGTCGCCGCCGGAACGCATCGACCCGCCCGAGCAGCGGGAGTCGCCGAACCTGTGGCGGGCGGCGGACGATCTCCCCCACGATCACCCGGGCACCGACTCCACTCCCGCCCTCGTGCTCGGCATCGTCGGCGACTCGGGGAGCGGCAAGAACACGGTCGCCGACGCGGTAGCCTCCCTCCTCGGACCCGACCGCATCACCGACGTTCGTCTCGACGACTACCACCGGTTCACCCGGGAGGAGCGGGCGGAACGTGGTGTGACGGCCCTGAATCCGACCGTGCACAACCTGGCGCTCATGCAGGAGCACCTTCGCCTTCTGCGGCGGCGTCGGCCGATCCGGAATCGCAGCTACAGTCACACCGACGGCACCTTCGGTCCGATCCGGACCATTCCCGCAAAGGAGATCGTGCTGGTGAGGGGGCTGCTCGGATTTCCCACCCGCGAGCTGCAGAACCTGTACGATCTCGCCGTCTTCCTCCAGCCCGAGCCGGAGCTGCTCTTCCGCTGGAAGCTGCGGCGCGACGTGCGCTTCAGAGGCTACAAGGAGGCCGCCGTCCTCAAGACGATCGCGGCCCACCTCCTGGACGCAAAGGAGTTCGTGCTGCCGCAGGCGGAGCGGGCACATCTGCACGTTCATTATGCGCTCCCCGACTGGGACGCGCCCGACACCGAGGTGCGGACGACGCTCCGACTCCGGCGCGAGGCCGCCGATCTCGCCCGCGCCGCTCCGCTCTTCGGTGATCTGCCGGTGGAGCAGGAAGACGTGGGTCAGGAGGTGGTCGCCCGCATCCCGCCCGACCTTTCCGAGGAAGCGGTCGACGATTGGGCTCGCGAGCGCTTTCCGGATACCTACGAGCCGGCGATCGTCGGGAACTTCCCCGACGAGACGGGTGGAATGCGTCGGCAGCCGCCGCTGGCGCTGGTTCAGCTCCTGATCGCGCTGCTCGCCAGGAAGCGCGCGGAGGTGTAAACGCCCCTTCCATCTGCCGGAACGTAAAGTCCCCCTCCGTCATCCCGAACGAAGTGAGGGATCCGCACTCCTCGATGCGGAAAGGTGCAGATCCCTCGCTCCGCTCGGAATGACGGCGGAATTTGGGCGCGTCCCTACTCCTGCATCACCGCGAGCAGCTCGTCCATCGCGATCGAGCAGCCCCTCGCCTCGGCCCCCGTCGCCCGCCCCAACAGCTCCACACCCTCGGCCGAGACACGCCCAAGGTCCGCGGTTTGTAACGCCATCACGGAGTGGAGGTTGGCGAGATCGAAGTGGCGCAGGACTCCGAGCTCTCCGGGATCGAGAGGCTCGAGCGTCTCCGGATCCACGGCGACGGTTCGTAGCCAGGGCGGGCCCCGGTGGAGGCGCCGCGCCCCCGGCCCGGGGGCCCGCTTCCGCGCCCGCCTCGACGCGCCCCTGCTTGACCGGGGGGCCGGCGAGTTGGAGACCCGAGTAGCCGCTGAGGACGTTGGGGATCTGCATGGCCGGTTTCCGCGAGAGAGGAGACTGCCCGCC
>JBBDRR010000196.1:0-3475 GCA_040905395.1 Gemmatimonadota bacterium | reverse complement strand
GATCTGGCATCTCGGCTGGCACCAGGGGCAGATCTACTACCATCGCCTCGCCGTGGAGCCGCCAGCGAGCGAGTAGCGCCCGCCGCGCTGCCTCTCTCGGCGACCGTACCGCAGAGGAGCCGTTCCCGGCTTCCCTCTCGCGGCATTCGTCGCCCGCCTCGAGTGTCCGGTTGTGGGACGCGCCGTCCCGATATCGAACTGGGTCGGCCACGGCCCCGCGCGCCGCGTACGCGCCGACCTGGCCTGAAACAACGATTCCCGCCCTCTCGTAGGTCCTGGCACGACCCTTTCATTAAACAGGGGTCGATTCCGGTGAGATCAGCTCGGCCGGAGGGGGTGATGGGGTGGACGTGTGGATGTCGGTGATCAGCCCGCCGGCTCCGGTCGAGCGCTCACGGGACTTTATCGACGATCAAGGCGAAGGCCATGGAGAGGTGGGGTGGCTCGATGACGAATGATATCCGGAGGGGATGGACAGCGGGGCGACACCGAACGATGCTCACGTCGCTGTGCTTCATAGCGGCATTCGCGACGGCGGTGGAGGCGCAGCAACAGCCCGCGCGCCTTAGCCTGGACGAGGCGGTGGAGCTCGCGCGGCAGAACAACCCGAATTTCCTGAGTACGGAGAACGACCGTGGCCCGGCCGCCTGGGAAGAACGCGCCGCCTTCGGCGCGTTCCTGCCGAGGCTCGACGCGAGCGGATCGGCCGGGTTCACCGAAGCCGGAACGCAGCGCATCGGAACCCTGGACTTCGGATCGCAGAGCACGGACTGGTACTCGTCCTCCTACGGTCTCGGGCTCACCTGGACGCTTAGCGGCAATACGATCTTCGGGGTCTCGAACGCTCGCAACAGCCGCAGGGCGACCGAAGCCAGGGTCGATGCAGCCGCGTTCAACCTCGAATCTTCGGTGGCGTTCCAGTACATGACGACCCTCCGGGCCGGGGACCAGCTCGACGTCGCGCAGCGGCAGCTCGACCGGGCCCGGCAGAACCTCCGGATCGTGACGACCCGGGTGGCGTCCGGGGCCGCCGCGGGCACCGAGGGCAAGCAGGCCGAGGTCGATCTGGGCCGCGCGGAGGTGGGGCTCATCCAGGCGCAGAGGGACGTGCGCCAGGCGAAGCTCTTGTTGGCCGAGCAGATCGGTGTCGTGCTCCCCACGGACATCGAGCTCGTGAGCGAGTTCACCGTCTTCGAGCCGGATTTCGACGTCGACGAGCTGGTGGGCGCGGCGCTCGACATGCATCCGTCTCTGAACGCCTTCCGGGCTCAGGAGAGCGCACGGCGGGCGGCGTCGCGCCAGACCAAGACGAGCCAGTATCTACCGACCGTGAGCGTGCAGACGGGATTCAGAGGCAACACGCTGCAGGCGCTGAACGAAGAGTTCCTGATCACGTCGGCCGAGGACCGGGTGACGAGCCAGCGAGAAAACTGCGAGTTCCAGAACGCCATCAGCGCCGGACTCAGCGCACCGCTTCCCGGGTATCCGCGCAACTGCGGGGAATTCGTCATGACCGACGAGATGCGGCGTGACCTGATCTCGTCCAACGACGTCTTTCCGTTCAACTTCACGAAGCTGCCGTTCTCGCTCTCCGTGCAGGTGTCCTTGCCCATTTTCACGGGCTTCTCGCGACAGTCGCAGGTTGCTCAGGCGAGCGCGGCCGCGGACGACGCCGAGCACGATCGCAGGGCCGAGGAGCTTCGCCTCCGGACGGCCGTGACGAGCGCGGCGGACAACCTCGAGTCCGCCTTCCGGGTGCTGGAGGCGGAAGAGCGGAACCTGGCCCTCGCCGAGGAGCAGCTTCTGCTGCAGCAGCGTCGCTACTCACTTGGAGCCGCGGCCCTGCTCGAGCTGCTCGACGCCCAGACGACCATGACCACGGCGGACCAGGCGTACCTCAACGCCCTCTACGACTTCCACTACAGCCTCATCCAGCTCGAGGCGGCCGTCGGACGGCCGCTCCGGGACGGCTGACGCGGAGACGACCATACATTGGACATCATCAGGGACACCAAGCCGCAGAAGAAGCGGAAGAAGATCATCTGGAGCCTCGGCGCGATCGTGCTCCTCGGGTTGACCATCTTCGTGCCGCGCCTCCTGCCGACGGCCGCGCCCACGGTGGACGGGAACGTCGTGTGGCGTGATACGGTCGAGTTCGGGACGCTCATCCGGCAGGTGCGCGGGCCCGGCACGCTCGTCCCGGAGCAGCGTCGGTTCATCACGGCCGTCACCCCGGGCCGCATAGAGCAAATCATCTCGCTGCCGGGCACGCCGGTTCAGGCGGGTGACGTGATCATGCGCATGAGCAATCCCGATGTCGACATGCAGCTCCTCCAGGCCCAGCAGCAGCTGTCCGAGGCGCGCGCGCAGCTCGCGCAGCTCCGCACGAACCTGCAGACCGGCGAGCTCACCCAGCGAGGAACCGTGGCCACCGTGCGGACCCAGTTCCTGGACGCGAAGCGCAACTACGACACCAATCAGCGCCTCTTCGACGAAAACCCCGACCTGGTGGCGATGGCCGACCTCGAGCGCTCCCGGGAATCGATGGAGGAGCTCGAGCTGCGCCTGCAGATCGAGGAGGACCGCCTGAGGGTCATGGAGACGACCGCGGGCGTCCAGATCCTCGCGCAGGAAGAGCAGATCAACCGGCTCGAGGAGATGGTCCAGTTCAACCGCGACCGGCTCGAGTCGATGGACGTGACCGTGCCGGTGACCGGGGTGCTGGCGCCCACCGAGCTCGCGCTGCAGGAAGGGCAGTGGGTCCAATCCGGCCAGACGCTCTCGCTCGTGGTGGTGCCCGGCCGCCTCAAGGCGGAGGTGCGCATCACGCAGACGCAGGCGCAGGATATCGTCATCGGTCAGACGGCTTTGATCGACACCCGGAGCGACACGATCTCCGGGCAGGTGGTCCGCATCGATCCTGCGGTGCGCAACGGCACCGTGACCATCGACGTCGCGCTCCCGCCGGATCTTCCGAGCTCGGCGCGTCCGGATCTCAGCGTCGACGGCAACGTCATCATCGAGCGGCTCGACGAGGTGACATTCGTCGGCCGCCCCACGTTCGGCCAGGCGAACTCGAGGGTCAGCATCTTCCGGGTCACCGAGGACGGGCAGTACGCGGAGCGCGTGAACGTCCAGCTCGGCGCGAGCTCGGTGAACCACATCGAGGTTCGGGAAGGGCTCAGGGAAGGTGATATCGTGCTGCTGAACGACATGTCGCGTTGGGACGGATTCGACCGGGTCAGGATCTCCAATTGACCGGTCGACTCATGGGAATCCAGGTGGTTCGGATCCACAACACTCAGGGGAGGGGATGATGGCGAAGGATCATGCGTTGATCGAGTTGAACGGACTGAACAAGGTGTTCTACACGGAGGAAGTGGAAACCCATGCGTTGTCGAACATCAACCTGTCGATCACGACGGGGGAGTTCGTGTCCATCGCGGGTCCGTCGGGCTGCGGGAAGACGACGCTC
>JBBDRR010000195.1:0-3481 GCA_040905395.1 Gemmatimonadota bacterium | reverse complement strand
GGCATCACGCTCCGCTTCGATCCGGACGATCCGGATCTGCCGGACTACGAGGGTCGTTTCGAGGGAGAAACCCTTGTGGTGACGACCGACATCCTCGACTCGGGCGGACTCCGGGAAATACTGGTCTTCGTCGCCGAGTAGACCGATCGGCGGAAGGGCTTACCCGGCTCACTCTGCGATTCCTCCGAATCGACATCCCGCAGCGGGGGCGCCGCAGCGGAAAAGTCACGAAAGTCTTGACACCTCCCCGACCCGTCTTTACGTTGTCGCCTGCTTTCCGCATGAGCAATTCCGATTGATCGCCCCCCAGCGGGCCTTGCTAAGATCCGGAACCAGACGGCCACACCTGAAGCCGCAGGCGCAGCGCCTCACACAAGCCGCAGGTCGCACTCGTAGCCGCCATCCAGCAATTCCAGTCGCCCGAGCGATTCCGAACCATTCGCCCAACGTGGGGGGCATTGGGAGCCCACGCGCATCATGCCGTATTTCACGGCTCAATCAGCAGAACAGGAGTACCTCATGCGGACCACCGGAACGGTGAAGTGGTTTAATGACGCCAAAGGCTTTGGCTTCATCACCCCGACCGAAGGCGATCGAGACTGCTTCGTGCATTACTCCGCCATCGTAGGCAACGGATTCAAGACGCTCGCGGAGGGCGAAGAGGTCGAATTCGATCTCGTGCAGGGTGAGAAGGGCCCGGCGGCCGAGAACGTCGCCCGCGCGGGCGCCTGAAAAAACCCACCGGCGTTTCCAGGTGGTCGCGCAGTATCGGAAAAGAGCCGTCCATCTGGACGGCTCTTTTCGTTCGCGCTCTCGACGAAGTCGTCCGCGCTCAGCCGCGGTTCGGGATATCGAGCGTCTGTCCGGCGATGATACGCGTTCCGCGCATCTCGTTCGCCGTCTGGATATCCTGCACCGTCACCCCGTGGCGACGAGCGATGGCGAGGAGCGAATCGCCCGCGCGGACCCGATAGCTCTTCACCGCTAGGGTTTCCTGGTCGCGCACCGTCGGCCAGTTCACCAGGAAGGCGGTGCGGGCACCCGTCGGCACTCGTACCGGCTGACGCCGGTCGTTCCGCGTGCGCTCCAGCTTGAAGTGCGGGTTCAGGTCCCGGATGGCCTCGATGGTGGTGCCCGCCGCGTGGGCGACGGCACCGAGCGGCGTCGCCGGGTCGACGACGACCTCCTCGTACTCCAGCGGAGTCTGGATCTGGACGTCGCCGAACCCGTACTTTTTGGAGTCCTTCGAGATCCGCGCCGCGGCGATCATCAACGGCACGTAGTCGCGCGTCTCCCGGGGGAGTCGGTCCCAGATGTCGTAGTACGACTCCTCCGTGCCGCGCTCGGACCCGGTCTCCTCGCGCATGATCCGGCCGACGCGGTTCTCGCCCGTGTTGTACGCGGCCGCGGCCAGGTACCACGAGTCGAACCTGTCGTGCAGGTACGTCAGGTAGTCCAGCGCCGCGTCCGTCGCCTTCACCGGGTCGTTCCGCTCGTCGACCGCGCGGTTGACGTCCAGCCCGTAGCGCTGTCCGGTCTCGGCGATGAACTGCCAGAGACCCGAGGCGGCGGCTGGCGAATAGGCGTTCGGGTTGAAGCCCGACTCGATCATCGCCAGATAGATCAGGTCCTGCGGCATCCCACGCGCCTCCAACTTCGCCGAGATCATCGGCGCGTAGCGCCCGCTACGCTCGAGGAAGTTCGTGAAGTCGCCGCGCTTGTCCGTCGTGAACCGCTCCACCCAGTAGTCGACCCGCTCGTGATCGAGGTTCGGCAGATCCCACTCGGAGCCAGCGAGATCCGTTGCCTCCATGTTGACGGCGGTTACCGTCGAGACACCGGTGGTCGAGTCGTACTTGGCGGTTCCCACGACCGTCCCGCCGACCCAGGCCGCGCCCAGGACGCCGGCGATCGCCAACGTAGCCACCCGGCCACGCCCGATTCTCGTCGAAGCTCGATCCTGCTGGATGTCGACCATTTGGATTTATCTGTAACTGGTTGACAGAAATGTATTTAGATCTATGTCGCACGCCTTAATTAGTTCAATTTCCGTGCCCTCGAAGAGTTCTTGTTCACTGACCGACGCCCACACCGGATGGGTTGGCGAGGATAGGACCTCGGCGAGGGGAAAATGGCGCCAGTAGCGAAACTATCAACTACCGCACTCTCGAAGGCGGAGCGCATGGTCGGACTTCTGACGCTAGGCGTTCCGCGCTCTCGCGCCCCTTCGCCTCTTTGCGTCGATCAGTTATGCGTCCGAGTGGTGGGCATTCGGCTTGCACCCCGTGAGCCCTCTCGGACCTCACCCGAACAACCAACCAGGAAGGCCCATCCGTGACGTCCAGCGCATTGGAGAGCATCGGACAGGAGCTGCAGGGGAGATTCGGTGCGTCCAGGGTGCTCCGCGACGTGCCGCTCGCGCCGTTCACAACCTTCAGGATCGGTGGGCCGGCCGACTACTTCTTCGAGCCGGAGACCGAGGATGAGCTCGTCCAGGTTCTCCTGCTCGCCCGCGAGATGGGGATTCCGCACTTCCTGCTGGGCGTGGGCGCCAACATCCTCATCGGCGACAAGGGATTCCGGGGGCTGGTGATACGCAGCCGGGTCGGCGGTATCGAATTCCTCGACGGCAGCAGGGTCCGAGCGGGAGCGGGCGTCGCCGTGTACCACGACCTGATTCAGGCCACGGTGTCACACGGACTCGGCGGGCTGCACCACTTCGTGGGGATTCCCAGCACCGTCGGTGGCGCGATCTGGCAGAACCTCCACTTCCTCTCGCCGCCGCCGGAGCGGGCGCGTACGGTCTTCATCGAGGAGGTCGTCGAGGAGGCGGAGATCCTCACGGCCGAGGGCGACGTGCGCACGGTAGATTGCGAATACTTCGACTTCGGCTACGACTACAGCATCCTGCACCAGCGCCCCGACGTCGTGCTCAACGTGACCTTTGTGCTGATGCCCGAGCCCGAGGAGTCGTTGCGGGAGACCATCCGGGAGAACCTCAAGTGGCGCGACGATCGACACCCCGACCTGTGGCTCTACCCCAGCGCCGGCTCGATCTTCCAGAAGATCGAAGGAGTGGGTGCGGGCCGGCTGATCGACCAGTGTGGTCTGAAAGGCCACGTGCTGGGGAACGCACAGATCTTCCACAAGCACGCCAACATCATCGTCAACATCGGCGGTGCGACTGCGGCGGACGTCCGCGGGCTGATCGACCTGGCGCAGGAGACGGTTCGGCGCGAGCTCGGCTACGAGCTCACGCCGGAGATCGGATTCATCGGAGAGTTCTAGCAGCCCGCCGACGACCTGCTTCGCTTGCGTGCGGTCGCCGCGGGGGTTACCTCGGACACAACATCTCGTGGCCCTGGGATCCTCAGCCAGCGACGAGCACTTGACCAAGTATGACATTTATACCTATACTTTAAAAGACCACCGATCCTGAGCCGGCGGTTCAACACTTCATCCCCGAGGGAATCATGTACAA
>JBBDRR010000194.1:0-3560 GCA_040905395.1 Gemmatimonadota bacterium | reverse complement strand
TCGGCCGCCCGGTCCCTGACTGCAGGGGTCGGGCACGGCACCTCCAGCGGTCCTTCGGGTCGGAAGCTTCCCCCCAACTGAATCGGGTCGTTCGCAGTACGTATAGAGCGGCGTGCGAAAGGGAGTGCTTCACGCCGCCCCACCGGCACGATCCGGGACGAAGCGCGGCACCCACCGCCGCGCTCGCCTACAACGTAAATCGAGGAAACGATGAGTCGAAGGAGCTGGACTGCAATCGGAGTGGTTGTCGTGGCGTTGATCGCCGGGGCTGCCTGGTTCTCCGACCGAAACGAGGCGAGCGCCCGGACGCCATACCGTCTGGCAGAGGTGGCGCGAGGGGATGTGGAGGAGACCGTCTCGGCGACGGGAACCCTCAATGCCGTACAGACGGTGACGATCGGAACACAGGTGTCCGGGCGCGTCATCGAGCTGCACGCTGACTTCAACGATCAGGTCGAGGAGGGTCAGCTCCTGGCGCGCATCGACCCGACGCTGCAGCAGCAGCAGGTCCGCAACGCGGAAGCGAGCCTGGAGCGCGCCCGCGCCGATCTGCGCCGGATGCAGCAGGAGTTCGATCGCAATGAGACGCTGTTCCAGCAGCAGGTGATCACGGAGAGCGAGTTCAGTCAGATCGAGTACAGCTACGCGGTCGCCCGGTCGTCGGTCACGTCGGCGGAGATCAACGTGGAACAGGCGCGGCAGAACCTCGCGTACACGGCGATCTACGCCCCGATCGACGGAGTCATCATCGAGCGGAACGCCGAGGTGGGGCAGACGGTGGCGGCAAGCCTCTCCGCGCCGCAGCTCTACCTGATGGCGAACGACCTCTCGGAGCTCGAGATCCTCGCATCCGTCGACGAGAGCGACATCGGGCAGATCCAGGCCGGGCAGCGCGTCCGGTTCACGGTCCAGGCGTACCGCGAACAGGAGTTCGAGGGGACCGTCCGGCAGGTTCGGCTGCAGTCCTCGTCCACGGAGAACGTGGTGAACTACACGGTGGTCGTGAGCGTTCCGAACCCTGGCCGCCGGCTGCTGCCGGGGATGACGGCGGTCGTCGACTTCGTCGTGCAGAGTGCCGAGGACGTGTTCATGGTCTCCAATGCGGCCCTCCGATTCACGCCGACCGAAGAGATGCTCGCTCAGGTGGGCGATTCGATGCTGCCCGGCGCGGCGCGGCGATCGGGTATCGGCGGCGCGGCGGTCGCCGGCCGCGAGGTGCCGCCCGAGATGCAGGCACGGATGGCAGAGCGGATGGCCGCGGGTGGCGGGCCGGTGACGCCTGAGGTGCGGGAGCAGTTCGCCCAGAGACGTGCGGCGGGTGGCGCGGCCGACCCCCGGGGCGGCGGCACGGCGACACTCTGGTACCTGAAGGACGGCCAGCTCGGCGTCACCCGCGTCCGCACCGGGATCAGCGACGGCGTACAGACGGAGATCGTGGGACCCGACCTCGAGCCGGGGCTGCAGGTGATCGCCGGCGTCAACAACGCGACCGAGGCCAGCCGCTCGGGCACGACGAATCCCTTCGAACAGCAGCGCGGCGGCGTGCGCGTATTCCGGGGACCTCCCGGGGGCTTTTGAGATCGTGGCCACGATGAAGAGCGAAGAAGTGATCCGGACGGAGGGGATCCGCAAGACGTACCAGATGGGCCACACCGAAGTGCACGCGCTGAGGGGCGTGGACATCTCGGTCGCCGCGGGCGAGATGATCGCGGTGATGGGCGCGTCGGGCTCCGGGAAGTCGACGCTGATGAACATCCTGGGCTGTCTCGATACTCCGACCGCGGGAGCCTACCACCTCGACGGGGTGAGGGTCGACGGGCTGAGCCGCGACGAGCTTGCGGATGTGCGGAACCAGAAGATCGGCTTCGTCTTCCAGGGGTTCAACCTCCTCGCCCGCACCAGCGCCCTGGAGAACGTCGAGCTGCCGCTGCTGTACGATCGAAAGCGCCGGTTCAAGGACACGAAGGCGCAGGCGGAGTGGGCGCTGGAGCGGGTCGGGCTAGGCGACCGGACGGACCATCATCCGAGCGAGCTGTCCGGAGGTCAGCAGCAGCGGGTAGCGATCGCCCGGGCTCTCGTGACCCAACCCGCCCTGCTGCTCGCGGACGAGCCGACGGGGAACCTCGACCACCGCACCTCGATCGAAGTCATGGCGCTGCTGCAGGAGCTGAACGAACGGGGCCTGACGATCCTCCTGGTCACGCATGAGCACGACATCTCGGAGTACCACCGGCGGGTGATCGAGGTGCGTGACGGTCAGATCCTGCGCGACCATCCGGTCGAGAGTCGGCTGATCGCGAGCCGGCACCTCGCCGAGCTCACGACGGCGGAAACGGCAGGTGCGGCGTGACGGTGACGAACCTGATCCGCATCGCCTCGCAGAGCATTCTGAAGAACAAGATGCGGGCGTTGCTGACGATGCTGGGGATCATCATCGGCGTCGGAGCGGTGATCGTGATGGTCGCGGTGGGGCTCGGCGCACGGACGCAGATCCGTGAATCGATCCAGAGCCTGGGCAGCAACATGATCATCATCACCCCGGGCGCGGCGACCACGGGGGGTGTGAATATGGGCGCGGGCAGCTTCTCCCGCCTCACGATCGAGGACGCCGAGAAGATCGCCCGGGAAGCGACTCTCGTTGCCGGCGTCTCGCCGGTCATCAACTCGATGTCTCAAGCGATCGCGAACGGCAACAACTGGCGGGCGCGGATCAACGGTGTCTCGACCGATTACGAGCTGATCCGCGGCTGGCCCACCTCGGCCGGCGCCTGGTTCGACGAATCCGACGAACGGAGCATCCGCCGTGTCGCGCTGATCGGTTCGGTCGTCGCGGACAACCTCTTCCCGGATCAGGATCCGGTGGGGCAGCGGATCCAGCTTCGCAACGTTCCGTTCGATGTGATCGGAGTGCTCGAGTCGAAGGGACAGAGCTCGAGCGGTCAGGATCAGGACGACATCATCCTCGTGCCGTATACGACCGCGAATACGCGGCTATCGGGCCGCAGCTTCCTTCCACAGATCGTGGCTTCAGCGGGGTCCGAGGAAGAGCTGGAGGCGGCGCAGGAGGAAATCCGCATCATCCTCCGCGAGTCGCACGGCCTGGGCCCCGAGGACGACGACTTCACGGTGCGAGACCAGACCGACCTCGCCTCGGCCGCTTCGGCGAGCACCGAGACGATGGGGATGCTGCTCGCGGCTATTGCGTCGATCTCGTTGTTGGTAGGCGGGATAGGCATCATGAACATCATGCTCGTGTCGGTGACCGAACGCACCCGCGAAATCGGCATTCGCATGGCGATCGGGGCACGCGGCAAGGACGTCCTGACGCAGTTCCTGGTCGAAAGCATCGTGATGAGCCTGCTGGGGGGGCTGATCGGCCTCGGTCTCGGCGTCGCCGGGGCGGCCGTGCTGGGACAGGTGATGGGTTGGAGCACCGAGGTCTCGCCGCTGACGGTGGCCATCGCGATCGGGTTCTCCGGGGCGGTCGGGGTATTCTTCGGATTCTACCCTGCCCGGAAGGCGGCGGCTCTCAATCCCATCGAGGCGCTGCGCTACGAGTG
>JBBDRR010000193.1:0-3572 GCA_040905395.1 Gemmatimonadota bacterium | reverse complement strand
AACGGCATTGGCATCGACATCGACCACCAGAAGAAGATTTTTGGTGTCTTCGAACGCCTGCATCCGATGGAAAAATTTCCCGGAACCGGGATCGGTCTGGCAATCGTTCAAAAGGGCGTCGAACGAATGGGGGGACGCTTTGGCGTTGAGTCGGAAGCCGGAAAAGGAAGCCGCTTCTGGATCGAGCTGCCGCGCTCGCTGCCGCCGGAGCCGTCCGCGCCCGCGGCGGCGACCCACGTCGAGCAGCCGACCGCGCCGCAGGCCGACACCTCCGTTCAGTTCTGCGTCCTCTTCATCGAGGACAACCTGGCGAACGTCCGGCTGATGGAGCGCGTCTTCATGCGGCGCCCGAATGTCCGGCTGCTTACCGCGATGCAGGGCAGCCTGGGCCTCGACCTCGCCCGCGAGCACCGTCCGGACATGGTGCTGCTGGACGTCAACCTGCCCGACATGTCGGGCGAGAAGGTGCTCCTCCAGCTACGGCAGGATCCGGAGCTTCGCTCGACACCCGTCGTCATGATCAGTGGCGACGCCATACCCTCCCGCGTCGAGCGAGTCCTCGAGCTCGGCGCCCGCGCCTACATCACCAAGCCGTTCAACATCCAGGATCTCCTCACCGTCGTCGACGAGACACTCGACGAGAACTCCCGCCGTGTCACCCGACAGGGAGCCACCACGACGTCTTGAAGAGCAGGATGTTCGTTCCCGGCACGGTGAACGACCTGAACGCATCCTGCACGCCCACCGGCGTGTGGAGCGTCTCGCGCGCGCTGCGGTTCTGCTGCCAGACGAGGTACATCGTGCTACCCGGGCGCCACTCCCACCGCAGGACGGCGTTGCTGTTGAAGGATCGGACGTTGAAGTCGCGGTTCGTGAGCCGGAAGGTAGACCCGTCGATGGTCACGTCGCGGCTGCCGTCGGGGAGTACGACTACGGTTCCGGCCTCGGCGCCGTAGGTGATCCGGTCCAGGCTCGCCGCCTCGGTCAGCTCGCCGTAATCGAAGTAGTGCCCCGAGGCCGCGAACGGCTCGGCGTACAGGTCGATGTTGAGGTCGGGCCGCACGGTGTAGCTCATCCGGAGCTGCGCCGAGAGCGTCGTGCGGTCGATGTAGGAGAAGATGTAGCGCCGATCGAACGTCTCCGGGCGTCCGCCGCTACGGGCGGTCACGTACTGCTGTGCATCCCTCGACTGCTGGAACTGCGGCTGAAACGAGAGCTGCCACTGCGGGCTCGGACGGATGGAGAGATTCCCGCCGCCCCCGCGCGACCAGCCGCCCAGCTCGTCCCTGGAGAAGCCGAAGCCGCCCCCGATTCGCGTCTGCGAGGCGTTGCTGTTCCCGAGGTTGGCCTGGAAGCGCCAGCCGGCCGGTCCAGCCATCAGCGGCCCGCCGCGCGTCAGCGTGACGCTCTCCGTCCGCAGCTCGCGGTTGATGGAGAACGACGTGTTCCAGAAGTTCAGCCAGGTCAGGTTCACGTTCGTCCCCAGCGACCCGTCCTGCCGGTTCCCCGCGAAGTTCCACTCGTTGCCCTGATTCACCCGGATCGAGTAGCTGCGGAAGAGATCGTTCGGCCGCGTCTCGCGGTAGGTGACGTTTGCGCTCGCCATGATGCCGTCGGCGCCGTTGAGCTGCGCGACGTCGTTCGTCTCGAAGGTCGGCGTGTCGACCTTGGTGGAGACGCCGAAGAGCCAGTTCTGCCCGGAGACCCGGTTGAAGCTCGACATCATCGAGAAGCCCGACATCGAGGTGCGGGTCGGGTCGAAGATGTCGTCGGTGCGGTCGGGGCGCTGGAGGTAGTGGGCGCTGTTCGTCTGCGAGAGCAGCACCGCTTCGGGCTCACCGTTGACGAAGGAGCCGAGGCCGGTGAAGGAGAACTCGTACTCGCCGTCCCGCAGGCGGAGGAGGGTGTCGCCGCCGTAGACGAGTGCGTTGCGGTTCGCCGTCAGGGCGAGCGGATCGTTGGCGTCCATCGCCCGGTGGACGCCGCCGACGAGGAAGCTCGCCGTCGACCCCGACGTCCCGATCTCCTGCTGCACCTTCACGACGCCATACCCCGAGCGCGGCCCGACCTGGACCCGCGTCGTCCCGGGCGTGTCGAGCATCGCCACCCGCGCGAACGACTCGTCCGTCACCGCGCCGAGGATGCCGATCGAGGTCCCCGATGGGAGGCGTCCTGTGACTTTCGCCGCCCCGAGGATGCGGCTCTGCTCGGGCATGTCGACGAAGTCGCCAGTCGCGCGGCCGCTCGGCCCCGCGCCGATCCGGCGGGAGTAGAAGACGTTCGGGTGGCGCAGGTTCAGGAGCTCCGAGCCCTCCGTGAAGAAGGGGCGCTGCTCGCGGAAGCGCGTCGCGAAGGCCGAGAGGTTCACCTCGGCTGGGTCCGCCTCGACCTGTCCGAAGTCCGGATTGATCGTGGCGTCCAGGGTGAGGTTCGGGCCCAGACCCATCTTCAAGTCGAGACCCACCCGGCTGGAGAGATTGCGACCGTCATCGAACGGGTTGTCCAGGTCGCGCGTTGCGTCCATCGTGGTCGAGCCGACGACGAACGGCATCATCTCGATGCGGCGGGTCGGCTGGATGCCCTCGATCCCCGTCAGATCGCCGAACCGGGAGGCCCACGCCCGCTCGGTGCGCGGAACCACCACCCAGTAGACCTCCTCCTCGAACTGCGGGATGAAGCGCCGGATGTTGAGCCCCCACGTCTGCGCATCCTGCTCGTTGAAGCGGAGCTGGGTGTAGGGGATCCAAAGCTCGGCCGTCCAGCCCTCCGCGTCGATGCTCGTGCGCGCCCGCCAGACCGGGTCGAATCCGCTGTCGCCGTTCTCCTCGTCACGCGAATGGAAGCGGTCGTAGCGCACACCCGACGCACTGACGCCGAAGGTGTAGGCGGTGCGGCGGTCGAGGAAGGTGTCGAGCGAGATCAGGATGTGCTCGGCCGAGTTCGACGCCTGGTCGCGGCGGCCGAGCGGGGCCTGGATGCCCGCCGGGTCGGCGCTGTACATCCGTGCCCCTACGTAGAGCGCCTCGTCGTCGTAGACGAACCGCACCTCCATCGGCTGGCTCGGCGGCGCGCCCTGGACCGGCTCCTTCTGGAGGAAGTCCCTGACCGCAGGGACCGTCGCCCAGACGTCCTCGTCGAGCACGCCGTCCAGCGCCACCGAGCCGTTCGGTACGCGAACGGCCGTGGCATCCTTGCCGGACTGCCCCGAGACCGCGATCTGCTGCTGGATGGCGGCGCGGGCGGCGGCGTCGGCCTCCTGCGCCTGCGCAGCAGTGCCGACGAGCAGCGCGGTCAGGAGCCAGAGAAGGGTACGGTGCATCATTCTGCTCGTTGGTCTTGTCTCGGGTGCGGCTGCGGCGAGGGCAGCTGTACACAAATGGGTATGCGGCAGTTGCCGCGCGGTCCGCGGCAGCCGGCACGTGTCACCCGATCGTTCGAATACGGGAAGCGGCAGGAGCTCTGCCGGGGCCGGAAATGAGCGCGGCGCCCCAAGGATGTCAAGCGTGGTGACGCTGGTAATAAAGCTGGCGGGGGGGAAACGTTGGGTGGCGTTCGCGGAGGCGCGTGGAGGG
>JBBDRR010000192.1:14855-21981 GCA_040905395.1 Gemmatimonadota bacterium | reverse complement strand
TCCGCGGATTCGCGAGTACGCCGCAGCGCTCGACCCGGAGATCGTCGAGATCGTCGACGAGGTGCGCGAGCTCGCGGAGACTTGGCGGACGCTGGTCGAGTCCGGCGATACCGGGTTCGGCGCCGAGCCGCCTGCTGCCGGGGTGATCCTTCGGGAACAGGCGGCGTTCACCGCGACGTTCGAGGCCGCGAACCAAGCCGATCTGGCGATTCGCGGCGAGACCCTCGCGCGGGCACAGGAGATCCAGGGCGTCGAGCGGATGACGCGCATCATCTATTCGCTGCTCGTGGTCATCGCCCTTGCCGCGGCGCTGGCCGTCGCTCTGCTCAGCCTCCGGATCCGCCGCCTGGCGGCCGAGGCGAACTCGAGGCGGGCGGAGGTGGAGTGGGCTCTCCAGGAGACGGCCCGGGCAGTCGAGGCTCGCGCCTACCTGATCCGCGGCTTCACGCACGACGTCAAGAACCCGCTCGGAGCCGCGGATGGCTATGCCAGCCTCCTCGAGCTCGGCGTCCGTGGCAAGCTGGCCGACGATCAGGCGGAAACCGTACGCCGAATTCGTCGATCGATCAGCGGCGCTATCGAGATCATCGACGAGTTGCTGGATCTCAGCAGGTTGGAGAGCGGGGGCCTCAGGACAGCTCGAGTGGAGACCGATGTGAATGCACTGGTCGCCGAGAGTGTCCGGCAACACGCGGTTGCGGCCGAGGCGGCCGGGCTGGACCTCTCTTTCGAGCCGCTCGGGCACGCCGCACCCGGAGTGGTGTTCACCGATCCGGACCGGGTTGCGCAGATCGTCGGCAATCTGATCTCCAACGCCGTGAAGTACACGCCCGCGGCGGGCCGGGTGCGTGTGTCGGTCCTCGACCGCGAAGATCCGGATGCGCCGCATCCGGGCCGCTGGATCACCATCGCCGTTCAGGACACCGGCCCCGGCATCGCGCCGGAGGAGATCGACCGGATCTTTACCGAGTTTCATCGTGTACCCGGAAGTCCGGGGGAGGGGCATGGTCTGGGGCTGGCGATCAGCCGGGGGGTCGCACGCCTCCTTGGCGGTGAGGTCACGGTCCGGAGCGTTGTCGGGGAAGGCTCCGAGTTCCTCCTCTGGCTGCCGGTCCGGGAGTAGCGCGGTTGTGCCGTCCACGCCGACGACCCGTCCAGTCGCTCACGCCCGCTGTCTCCAATGAAGGTCAGGAATTGAAGTACATAGAAATCGAAGCCGCGGCGCCGTACCGATACGGTGGAATCGCACCGGTAGCGGCGCTGCTGTTCTTCGCGGGCCGCCCGCACGTCGTCGCTCACCGCAGCGTCGCCGAACGGGATCTGCTCGATCGCGGCGCGCTCCACGTCGGGATGGTGACTTTCGACGGTCCGACGCTGGCCGGCACCCGGGTGCCGGCGAGACTCGACCCGTACCCGGCTGTCGGGGCGGGCATCCGCTGGGGCTCGGGCAGGAACTGACCTGTGCGGAGAGGGGATGGACAGCCGCAGCGACACTCGGGTGACTCGGCGCGAAGGATCATGACGAGACCGCAGCTGCGTTTCGCCCGAGCGAAAGCCCGGAGCTGAACAGGTGTCAATGGAAGAGGGGGCCCGAACGCTCCGCGGAAGAAAGGCAGGGTTGCCGGCCGCCCTTCTCGCCGGAGTCCTGACTGCCGCAATCGTAATGGCGGTCGCCGGTGGCGGGGAGCCGGCCGATGTTCGAAGCGAGTCTCCCGGGTCCGTTTATCAGCCGCGGCTCGGCCCCACGGCGCTCGCCGAGATCGTGCGACCGGTCCAGCAGCAGGTCGAGGACAGCGCGTTCGCGGGGGCCGCCATCTACGTAGGCGTTCGTGACCTCGAGGCGGCCGGTGCCGGCGTCGGGAACATCGGGTGGACACGGAACGCGGCCCCGGTGGATCCGGACAGCACGATCTACGACCTCGCATCGCTGACGAAGGTCGTCGCTACCGCCGCGGCGGTGATGCTTCTCGTCGACGAAGGTCGCATCCGACTGGACGACCCCGTCTCGCACCACCTGCCGGATTTCAGCGAGGGTCCGAAGGCGAAGGTGACGTTCCGCCATCTGCTGACGCACACCTCGGGACTGCCGGCGGGAGCGCTGCTACTAGGCGACGGTCGCGCACAGCGGATCGCACGAGCCGCCACATTCCCGATCTTTCCGCCTGCCGGCGCGCGTGAGGAGTATTCCGATGTCGGCTTCGTCCTGCTCTGGGAGGCTGCCGAGCGGGCCGCAGGTGAGCCGCTTCACGACTACCTGGAGCGGAAGCTGTACGGGCCACTGGGCATGACCTCGACGGGGTTCATGCCGGGTCTCGACTGCGAGCGATGCGCGCCGACCGGCCGGCTCCAGGACCAGTCGTTGTATCGCGGTCGACCCTTCGATCCGATCGCGCAGCGACTCGATGGCGTCACCGGGAACTCCGGCCTCTTCTCCACCGCCGCGGACCTGGGACGGTTCGCCGCCATGATCACGACCGGTGGCGAGCTCGACGGCGTGCGAGTGCTGTCGGAGGAGACGGTGCGGGAGTTCGCGGCGCGGCAGCCGGTCGGCCGGGATCATGGCCTCGCCTGGGAAATCTCGTGCGGTGACCCGCTGACGCCGGATTCGCTGGATGAGAATCCCACGTGTGAGCAGCCGCGGTCGATCGGCCATACCGGATGGACCGGTACCTCTCTCCGCATCGATCTTGCGACCGGCGCGTGGGTGGTGCTCCTCACGAATCGCACGTACGAGCCTCGTGGGCCGAATCGCATCGCCGAGGTGCGGCGGGAGGTGTTCGCGCGCGTCGTCGAGGCCGCAACGACCAGCGGAGTTGCGACCTCTGTACAGCCACCGGACGCCTATTGAGCAGCCGCCGAAGACGAATCGTGCCCCGGGATCGGCCGGCGAGGCTGCGGCCTCATCCGCTCGACCACGCACCACCTCGACCGATCAACCCAGCTGCCATGCACATGAAGACCCGATCGCCCGCTCTCCTCGGATCGCTCCTGGTAGCCATCGTTCTGGCTCCCTGGCCCTCGCCGGTCGAAGGGCAGGCGGCGAGCGACCTCCTCGAGAACACGCGGTCGAAACTTCGCGCGGAGCGGCTGTACGTCAGCGACCGCCCGGAGGATCACGATCCCTTCCGGAACCACGACCGGGACGTCACGGCGAAAGCCCGGACCGACAGCATCTTCGCCGCTCAGGCGGCCGGCGCCTACCGATTCGAGAAGATCAGCTACCGGAGCAGCGTCGGGGACCTGGACATCCCAGCTTACGTATTCCGACCTCTGGAGCCTGCGACGCCTGGAAGTCAGGCGGCTCTGGTCTGGGTGCACGGCGGCGTCCACGGCGATTGGAACGCGGTGTACCTTCCCAAGCTGAAGGAGGCCGTCGAGCGCGGCTACGTGGTGATCGCACCCGATTATCGGGGCAGCACCGGCTATGGCCGCGACTTCCACAACGCGATCGATTACGGCGGCTACGAGATCGACGACGTGTTGACGGCGGTCGATTATCTGAAGGAGGGGGTGGCGGAAGTCGATCCCGATCGAATCGCCGTGATGGGGTGGAGTCACGGGGGGTTCATCGCGGCCCACGCGGTCTTCCGCGAGGAGCACCCCTTCCGTGCCTCGATCGCCATCGTCCCCGTAAGCAATCTGATCTTCCGGCTTTCCTACAAGGGGCCGGAATACCAGGCGCTCTTTTCCACTCAGGAGCGGATCCGCGGACTGCCGTACGAGCGTCGGGAAACCTACGTCGAACGCTCTCCGGTCTATCAGGTCGACCGGCTACAGGTGCCGATGCTCGTCCATGTCGCCACGAACGACGAGGACGTCGACTTCGTCGAATCCGAGATGTTCGTACACGCCCTCAAGGTCAAGAAGCCGCAGTTCGCCGAGACGAAGATCTACCACGACCCGCCTGGAGGACACTCGTTCTCGCTGCTCGTCGATTCCAACCTGCAGCTCCTCGAAACGCCCGAACTGCTCGACTCCTGGCGCCGCATCTGGTCGTTTCTCGATCGAAACCTCGGGGTGGCTCCCGAAGCCGCAGTGGCTGAAGCGAACTGAGCTGAAACATCCGTGGGCGCGCGTGCGTAGTTCTTGAAGAACTACCGGCCTCCTCCCGCGCTTCTCCCGGACCCCTATGCTCCTCGCCATCGTCCTCGCGGCCATCCTGCAGACCCCGACCGGCTTGCCGGAGGCCGACACCTCCGATGCGTACCTCGACGCCGGGGCCGCCGCGATGGTGTCGGGCGCGCGCGCCCGAAATTCATCGGTGAACGAGCGGATCGAAGCCTACCAGGCATTTTCGAAGCAGAGGCTGTCCGCCGGGATACGGGGCCTGCGCCGGGATCGAATGCTGTACAGCCGCGAGCTCGGCACGAGGATCGATTGGCGACGCGGAGGCGACATGCAGGTCGAGGTGCTCGGCTCCCGCCAGGCGAGCGAGGTTGCGGGCCAGGGCGTCGAGCCCTTCCTGGGCAACGACATGCTCTCGGCCGCGGCCGGAACCGCATTCGACCCGAGCACCGAATGGCTTCTGCGGATCCCCTCGGATGGGGTTACCGACGACAGCGACGGCGATAGCACCGCCCTGATGCACCCGCTGCGCCCCGGGAGTGAAGCGCACTACCGCTTCCGCTCCGGCGAGACGACCTCGATCCGGCTCGGCGACGGCCGGGTCATCCGGATCCGCGAGCTTCAGGTCCTGCCCAGGCGGTCGCAGAGCAATCTGGTCACCGGCTCTCTCTGGCTCGAAGCGGGCACCCACGCCGCGGTTCGCGGAGTCTTCACGCTCGCCGCCCCCGTCGTGTTCTCGCTCGACCTTGGACCGCGAAGCATCCTGCTCGGCACCTTCGATTCACTCGTCAGCGTCGGTTCGGCGAGTCTGGGATACCTCACGATCGAATACGGTCTGTGGGACGACGAGTGGTGGCTGCCCAGGCTGATCGCGCTCGAAGGCACCCTGGAAGTCGGTCGGTTCGCCATGCCGCTCGTCTTCGAGCAGCTCTTCTCCGACTACCGCGTCTTCGCGGACCCCGCCGCCGTCCCGCCCCTCGAGCCGGTCGATACCCTCCGGTTCGAGAGCGCGATCCGAGGATGCCAGGACGACAACCCGGAGGTAGACGGTGCGGAGAAGGAGGAAGAATGTTCGCGGCGTATCGTCCTCGTTCCCCGCGACACGTCGTCGCTGATGGCGTCGGAGATCTTTCCTCGCCCGATATTCGGCGACACCCGCCTGATGACGGACGACCAGCTCGAGCAGATGGTGCAGCTGGTCGGGGCCTCACGTCTGCGCTCTATCCTGTTTCGCACGCCCCGCTTCGACTGGCGTCCGCTCGACGGCTCGCTGATGCACTACAACCGGGTCGAAGGCCTCAGCATCGGGACGAGCGCGCTGGCCGAGCTGCAGCCCTTCTCGCTCACCGGCGCGGTGTGGATCGGCCTGGCGGACCGCGAGCCCGGCGTCCAGGTGAACCTCGGGCGCAGCCGGTATGCGGGCTCGGAAACCCTCGGCTTCTATCGCCGCGTCGAAGCATTCACCCCGGAGGACCGGCCCTTCTCGCTCGGCAGCTCCATCTCCGCGTTCGCACTTGGAAACGACGACGGCGATTACTTCCGCTCCGTCGGGGCGGCGATCACGAGCGAGCAGGTACCATCGGGGGGTACGACTCTTCGCGCCCGCATCTACGTCGAGCGGCAGTCGGCGCTGGAGAAAAATACCGACGGCAGCCTGCCGGGGTGGCTCGGGAACCACACGTTCAGGGAGAACCCCGCGGCGAGCGACGCCGACCAGGTCGGGATCGACGTACGCGCACGCACGGACCGCGGGTCGACTTCGCGCGCCTTCCGCGGCGGGGTAGAGGGGCGGCTGCGAGCGGAGCGGGGCACCTTCAGCTTCGCGCAGCCGTCGGCGACGGCGTACTCTCTCTTCCCCGTGCCGGGTGGGATGATGGTCGGCCTCGACGCGGGAATCGGCCTTTCCTTCGGTGACGTTCCTGTCCAGAGCCTCTGGTATCTCGGCGGGCCATCGACCGTGCGCGGCTTTCGCCCCGAGGATCGCGCCGCCGGAGAAGCGTACTGGCGAGCGCGTGCGGAGATCGGGAACGACTTTCCGGGTGCGAGAGTGGTTCTATTCTCCGATGCCGGTTGGGCCGGTGGGCGCTCCGACTTCGCTGCGGAACCGTCCCTGATATCCGCGGGCGTCGGGGCCAGCTTCCTCGACGGTCTCATCCGCGCCGACCTCGCGCGAACTCTCAGGGGAGGGCGCGGCAGGTGGGGGGTCGAGATCTACCTCGACGCCATCTTCTGACCCTCGCCGATCGCGTCTCGCGCTGGTCGGCCAGCCGAGCGGGCGCTAGATTTGCCGACTCGACGTTGAACCCATGCGTGAACGTCCAAAAGGGAGAATGAAGATGATGGTGCGTTTGGCTGGAGCGGTACTGGTGATCGCGATGGTGGCGGCATGCGGACCGGCGGATGAGGCCGAACCGATGGCGGAGGCCCCGATGGACGCCGCGGCACCGATGACGACGGCGGACGCGGGTGCGGCAGACCTCGCCTGCCAGCCGCAGGGAATGCCCCTCCCCGATCGAGTCAGTCCGTACGATTCCGTCACGGTCAGCGTGGCGGGCGAGGAGGCGAAGGTCTGCTATGGCAGGCCGTCGCGGAACGACCGTGAGATCTTCGGCAGCTCGATCGTGCCCTTCGACACGATCTGGCGGACTGGCGCGAACGAGCCGACCACGATCCACATCCCCTTCGCCGCGGAGATCGCGGGGCTCCAGGTCGAGCCCGGCTCCTACAGCATCTACACGGTACCGCGTCAGTCAGGTGATTGGGACGTCATCGTCAATCGCTCGACGAGCCAGTGGGGCATCGAGACGCAGTATACCGACGAGATCCGCGCGCAGGAGGTAGGCAGGGCGCAGGTCCCAAGCGAGACGGTCCCCGAGCAGGTGGAGACGTTCACCATCAGCACCGAGGATACCGGTCCGAACAGTGCCGAGCTCGTCCTCGAGTGGGTGAACACGCGCGTTCGGATTCCGATCGAGCGGGTCTAGGGTCCCGGAGTCGTATCGAGAGCCCGCAATACTTCGCCGGAACCGGCAAGAGAAGCGGGGGGGGGGGGGGGGGGGGG
>JBBDRR010000192.1:0-14845 GCA_040905395.1 Gemmatimonadota bacterium | reverse complement strand
GCGCCGGGGCGTACAACCGCCCGGCGCGCTTCTTTCCGTCCCATAATTCCGTGAGCTGCCCATGCTCGGCGATGCCTGGGTCAGGCTCCGCCGCCGAGCTGACGCGGATGGGGTCCGCGGAGAAGCCAGCGGCTTGCCACCGACCGCCCGCGGACGCGATCTTGACGGCCATCCGCCAACATGAGCGGCAACCGAGAACAGTTCCAGAAAGGGAAGTAATGGCCGGTCCGGAGTTCATTTACGTCATGCAGGCGTTGACCAAGGTTGTTCCACCTAACCGGGTCATCCTGAAGGATATCTGGCTGTCGTTCTACCCCGGTGCCAAGATCGGTGTGGTGGGTCCGAACGGCTCCGGCAAGAGCACGGTCTTGAAGATCATGGCCGGGCTGGACAGGGACTTCAACGGAGAGGCGTGGGCCGCTCAGGGCACTCGGATCGGGTACCTGCCGCAGGAGCCGGAGCTCGACCCCGCCCTCGACGTGCGCGGCAACGTGGAAGAGGCGGTGAAGCACCAGCGCGGCCTCCTCGGGCGCTTCGAGGAAGTCAACATGAAGTTCACCGACGTCGGCTCCGACGAGGAGATGAACGCGCTGATCGACGAGCAGGCGAAACTGCAGGACCAGATCGACGCGGAGAACCTGTGGGACCTCGACCGGAAGATCGAGATCGCGATGGACGCTCTTCGACTCCCGCCCCCCGATGCCGCCGTCGAGAAGCTCTCCGGCGGCGAGAAGCGTCGCGTAGCTCTGTGCAAGATTCTGCTGGAAGAGCCTGACCTGCTGCTGCTCGACGAACCGACGAACCACCTCGATGCCGAGTCCGTCGCTTGGCTCGAGCATCATCTCGCCGAGTTCCCGGGGACGATCGTGGCGATCACCCACGACCGCTATTTCCTCGACAACGTCGCGGAATGGATCCTCGAGCTGGACCGCGGCGAGGGACACCCTTTCAAGGGCAACTACACCTCCTGGCTGGAGCAGAAGCAGGAGCGGCTGCGCAACGAGGAGAAGCAGGCGTCGGCCAGACAGAAGACGCTGGAGCGGGAGCTGGAGTGGGTCCGCATGGCGCCGCGAGCCCGACAGGCGAAGAGCAAGGCGCGGCTCGGGGCCTACGAGCAGATGCTCAACGAGGACCCGCGCGAGAAGCTCAGCCATGCGGAGATCGTCATCCCCAATGGCCCCCGGCTCGGCGACGACGTCGTGATCGCGGAAAACGTCTCGAAAGGATACGACGACAAGCTCCTGATGGAGGGGCTCACCTTCCGCCTGCCCAGGGGCGGCATCGTCGGCGTCGTCGGCCCCAATGGCGCCGGTAAGACGACTCTCTTCAGGATGATCACCGGGAGCGAAACGCCGGATTCGGGAAGCTTGAAGGTCGGCTCGACCGTGGCGCTGGCGTATGTCGATCAGAGCCGCGATTCGCTCGACGGCGAGAACACCGTCTACCAGGAGATCTCCGGCGGGGTCGACACCATCAGGCTGGGCCGGGGCGAGGTCAACGCCCGCGCCTACTGCTCCTGGTTCGGCTTCAAGGGGACCGAGCAGCAGAAGGCGGTGAAGGTGCTCTCGGGCGGCGAGCGCAATCGCGTCCATATGGCGAAGACGCTGCAGAAGGGTGGCAACCTCATCCTCCTGGACGAACCGTCGAACGATCTCGACGTCGATACGCTCCGTGCACTGGAAGACGCCCTCCTCGAGTTCGCCGGTTGCGCCGTCGTCATCTCCCACGACCGCTGGTTCCTCGACCGTATCGTCACCCATATCCTCGCCTTCGAGGGCGAGAGCCGAACCGTCTTCTTCGAGGGCAATTACGAGGAGTACGACGCCGATCGTAAGCGCCGCCTCGGCTCTGAGGCCGACCAGCCGCACCGGATCAAATACAGGAAGTTGATCAGAAATTGAGGCCTTCGATCACCACCTTCTTGCAACCTGGCACGATTTCTCCAATATTGAAATAGACGTACCCCTCGCTTCTCCTGCGGACAGGTGTCTCCATGCGACCCGCCGCCCACCTCATCTTCGGCTTCGCCGTTCTGAGCGCCCTCCCGGGCGTGCGTAACGAGTTGCACGCGCAGGAGAGCTCGGCCACGCTGGAGATCATCGTGCGCTCCCTGGAGGACAATCGTCCGCTCGGTGGAGCGCAGGTGGTCATCGAGGGCGTCGGAATCCGGGGGATCACCAACTCCAGCGGCTTCCTACGTGTCGAACGACTGCCGGCGGGCGCCCGGCGGGTGACCGTGAACTACCTCGGCTACGCCCCGATGGATCAGGTCGTCTCCCTCGCTCCTGGCCGCCCGAACAGAATCCTCGTGCAGATGGGGCTTCAGCCCATCGCCCTGGCGCCGGTCACGGTCCGCAGCAGGCGATCGATCCTTCTCGACCGCGGCTTCTACGACAGACAGCGGTCTGGACTGGGGACCTTCCTGACTCGCGCGGATATCGAGGACTACCATCCCCGATTCATGAGCGACGTCCTCCGCCGCACCAGCGGGATCCAGGTAGGCAACTCCACGTTCGGCAGTCGGCCATCGGCCTCGATTCGTGGTGCCTCTGGCCGTTGCCCCATCCAGTATTTCGTCGATGGTGCCATGGCCTCGAACTTCAACATCGATGAAGTCACCCCGTGGGATGTGGAGGGACTGGAAATTTATCGCGGAGCGGCCACGGTTCCCCCCGCTTACAAGAAGGGCACGTCGACGTGCGGCGTCATCCTGATCTGGACGCGCATCGACTAGCCATTCGCCCACTTTACGTACCGTTCTGATAGGCCCCGTCGGGGCCTATTTCTTTGCCGGCATATTCGTCCCGGCACCGCTGCGTCTCGACACGCCCGTGGGCCGGGAATCGCTCTCGACACGACGAACGGCCTCTCCGGATGAGAGGCCGTTCGAGCCCGAGGCCGTATCTCCGTCGTCCGACAACGCTAGGCGAGCATCATCATCGGATCCTCGAGGTTCTGCTTGAGGGTCTGCAGGAACTGCGCGCCGGTAGCCCCGTCGACAACCCGATGATCGCACGATAACGTCACCCGCATCCTCGGCCGTACCGCCATCTCGCCATCCACCGCTACGACCCGCTCCTCGGCTGCGCCCACAGCGAGGATCGCGGCCTCCGGAGGATTGATGACGGCGGTGAACTCGCTGATGCCGAACATGCCGAGGTTGGAGATGGAGAAGGTCGCGCCAGTGTACTCCTCCGGCTTCAGCTTCTTCTCCCGAGCGCGGCCGGCGAGCTCCTTCACTTCGGTAGCGATCTCCGCGATTCCCTTCTTGTCCGCATTTCGGATGACCGGGGTAATGAGACCGCCTTCGACCGCGACTGCGACGCCGATGTGCACCGTCTGATACTGTCGGATCGTGTCGCCGGTCCACGCCGAGTTGACCCACGGGTGCTTCCGCAGCGCCGCGGCGACCGCTTTGATCGTCAGATCGTTGGGCGAGACCTTGACGCCCTGGTCGGCGAAGCGCTCGTTGAGCTTCTTTCGGAAGGACATCGCCTCGGCCATATCGATCTCCACCGTCAGGTAGAAGGTCGGGATGGGACCGATGGACTGCGCGAGACGCTTGGCGATCGTCTTGCGCATCTGCGTGAGCGGAACGTCCTGGTACTCCGCGCCCGCGGGTGCCGCTGCGGCGGCAGGCCGCTCGACCTCGGCTGCCGCTTCACCGCCCTCGAGTGCGGCCTCGATGTCGCGCTTGATGATGCGGCCGCCGGGCCCCGAACCCTGCACGCCCCCGAGGTCCAGCCCGCTCTCCGCAGCGAGGCGGCGCGCGACGGGTGAAGCTCGCAGCCGGCCGTCGGGGCCGGCTCCGTCGCCAGTCGGCTCGGCCGTCGCGTCCGCGGGTGAATCGCCGGGCCCGCCGCGCCGCGCCTGGTCGGGCTCCGTCTGTCCCGCCGCCGCGACTGCCTTCGCGGCCGTACCGGCTTTCTCCGCCTGCTCTTCGGACGGGGCTTCCGTTGTCGATGCGGACTGCTCGACGGCGGCGGCCGACCCGACGAGCTCGTCGATGTCCTCGTCCTCACCGGCTACGACCGCGATGAGCGTCCCCACGTTCGCCGTGTCGCCGTCGCCGATGAGCTGCTTGCGCATCACCCCGGAGCCGCGCGCGACGAGCTCCATCGTCGCCTTGTCCGTCTCCACCTCGGCGAGAAGGTCACCCTCCTGTACCGGGTCGCCCTCCTTCTTCAGCCAGGATATGAGCCTGCCCTCCTCCATCGTGGGAGAGAGAGCCTCCATGTAGACCTTGGTCGCCACTTACAAATCCTCCGGAATGAAGTTTTGAGTTCTTAGTTCTTAGTTTTCAGTTGAAGGATGCTACCGTCGCGCCGTCGAACGAGCGTCGCTGCAGTTCAACTCAAAACTAAAAACTCAAAACTAAAAACGCGCCATTAGCGATACAGAACCCGATTAACCTTCTCAACGACATGCTCCGCGCTCGGCTTGGCTGTCTTCTCGAGGCCCTTCGCGTACGGCATCGGGACGTCGGCCTGCGTGACGCGCAGGATCGGGGCGTCGAGGTGATCGAAAGCCTCCTCCTGGATCAGAGCGGCGATGGTAGCGGTGATGCCGCCGTACGGCCAACCCTCTTCCAGAAGGACGACGCGGTTCGTCTTCACGACGGTCGCGAGGATCGCATCCACGTCGAGCGGGCGCAGCGATCGGAGGTCGACCACTTCGGCGTCGACCCCATCCTTCTCGAGCGTCGCCGCGGCCTGGAGCGCGACGTGGATCATCTTGCCGTGCGTGATGATCGATACATCGCCGCCCTCCCGCTTCACCTCGGCCTTCCCGAGCGGGATCACGAAGTCGTTCGCCTCGGGAACCTCGCCCTTCAGGTTGTAGAGCATCTCCCCTTCGAAGACGCAGACGGGATCGTCGTCGCGGATGGCCGCCTTGAGGAGCCCCTTCGCGTCCGCCGGCGTGCCCGGAACGACGACCTTGATCCCCGGGAAATGGACGTACATCGCCTCGAGGGCCTGGGAGTGCTGCGCCGATAGCTGTAGCGCCGCACCGGTCGGGCCGCGGAAGGTGACCGGCACCTTGAACTGGCCGCCGCTCATCGAAAGCAGCTTCGCGGCGGCGTTGAACACCTGGTCGACCGCCAGAAACGAGAAGTTGAAGGTCATGAATTCGATGACCGGCCGCAGCCCGACCATCGCCGCGCCCACCCCGAGCCCCGAGAAGCCCAGCTCGGTGATCGGCGTATCGACCACACGCATGTCACCGAACTTGTCGAGCAGCCCCTTCGACACCTTGTACGCGCCGTTGTAAACCCCGACCTCCTCGCCCATGAGGAATACGTCGGGGTCCCGCTCCATCTCTTCAGCGAGCGCCTGATTGAGGGCCTCGCGGTAGGTAATCACTGCCATCGTGCGTCCTCGAATATGGAGTTCTTAGTTTTGAATTTTGAGTTTTTAGTTGGAGGGCTCCACGCATGACGCGCCTCCTCCGCAACTCAAAACTCAAAACTCATAACTAAAAACTTAGCGTCAGCGCCGGCTCAGCGTCGTCCATCGAAATAAAGCCTTCCCGCCACGTCCTCCTCGGCATACACGTCCCGGTAGAGCTCGGGGGTCTCCGGCTCGGGGGACTTCTCGGCGAACTCGGCGGCTTCCTCGGAGATCTTCTTGACCTCGGTGTCCATCTCTTCCAGCTCGTCCTGGCTGAGGATCTCCAGGTCGGCGAGGAGGTTCGCGTAGATGCGGATCGGGTCGTTCAGCTTCTCTTCCTCGACCTCTTCCTTCGTCCTGTAGACGCCATGGACGGGGTCCGACATGGAGTGGCCGACGAATCGGTAGGTACGGGCCTCGATGAGGGTCGGGCCACCGCCGCTCCTCGCGCGATCGACCGCTTCCTTGGTGACCCGGTACATGTCGAGAATGTCCATGCCGTCGGCGATCGCGGCCGGCATGGCATAAGCACTGGCCTTCTGGGAGATGTCGTAGAGGGAGGAGGCGCGCTCCCACGCCGTGCCCATGCCGAAGCGGTTGTTCTCGACGATGACCACCAGCGGGAGCTGCCAGAGGGCGGCCATGTTGAGCGACTCGTGGAAAGCGCCCTGGTTCACGGCGGCCTCGCCGAGGTAGACCTGCATCACGTGATCCTCCTGCCGGTACCGGATCTTCCAGGCGACGCCCAGCGCGAGCGGGATCTGACCGCCCACGATCCCGTGACCGCCGAGGTAGTTGTTCTCGGCCGAGAACATGTGCATCGACCCGCCCTTGCCCTTCGAGCACCCGTCGATGCGGCCGAACAGCTCCGCCATGGCGGCGCGGGGCTCTACACCCATCTGCAACGCGTGGACGTGCTCGCGATACGCGGTCATCACGTAGTCCGACTTCTCGAGCGCGTGGATTCCCCCGATCGCGACCGCTTCCTGACCGATGTAGAGGTGGCAGAAGCCGCCGATCTTACCGAGCGCATACGCCTCCGCGGTCTTCTCCTCGAAGCGGCGGCCGAGCAGCATGTCATACATCATCTTCCGGAGCTTCTCCTTGGAGAGCCCCATCGTCCGCTCTTCCTTGGAGAGGTTCGGCTTTGCCGCACGCTCCCACTCGGGGTCCTGCGGCGGTGCCGCCGGCGACGGATGGTCGCGCGGGCCGCCGTTCTCTGAATCCTGCTCCTTCTTATCCGTCGTCTGAGTTTCAGACATCATCATCTCTTTTCTATCGAATCAATCACAACGAGCCGAGCTGCACGAGGCGCTGCGCCGTCACCCGGGAGAGGTGCGCGCGCGCTTCGGCCTCGGCCGCATCGATCTGCACGGAGCCGTCGAGGTCGGGCTCGAGGATCTCGGTCAGCCGACCCGGTCCCCCTGCCTCCACCTCCCGTGCCTGCTCCTTCGCATGGTAGGAGGAGCGCACGAGGGGGCCGGATTCGACGTGCTTGAACCCTAGCTCCTTCTCGCCGATCTCCTTCCAGCGGCGGAACTCCTCCGGAGTCACCCACCGGTCGAGCGGGATGTGGTGCTCCGACGGTCGCAGGTACTGACCCAGTGTCAGGACATCGACCGCCGCCTCCCGCAGGTCCTTCATCGCCTGCAGTATCTCCGCCTCCGTCTCACCCATGCCCAGGATGATCGCGCTCTTCGTCACCATCTGCGGGTCGATCCGCTTCACCGCACCGAGCAGTGAGATGCTCCGCCAGTACCGGGCGCCCGGCCGGACGGCGCGCATCAGACGCTCGACCGTGTCGATGTTGTGCGCCAGGATTTCCGGCTTCGCGTCTACTACCGTGCGGAGCGCGCGCTCATTGCCCTTCAGGTCCGGGATCAGCACCTCGACCGAGCAGTCAGGCACGCTAGCGTGGATCTGCCGTATCGTTTCGGCGTAGACGCCCGCGCCGCCGTCCTCCAGCTCGTCCCGGTTCACGGACGTGATCACCGTGTGTTCGAGGTCCATCGTCACGACCGTGTCGGCGACCCGGCGGGGCTCGTCCAGGTCGAGTTCGGTCGGCATCCCGTGGGCGACCGCGCAGTATTTGCACGCCCGGGTGCATACGTCGCCGAGGATCATGAAGGTCGCCGTCCCGCTCTCCCAGCACTCCCCGATGTTCGGGCAGTGGGCTTCTTCGCAGACGGTGTGCAGGCCCTGGCCACGCATCAGCTTCTGCAGGCGCAGGTAGTTCGGCCCCCCAGGCGAGCGAACCTTGAGCCACTCCGGCTTGCGCGCGCGCAGGGGCACGACGTCCTGCCCCTCGCGCAGGTGCAGGCTCGGCTTGCCCTTGCTCTTCACGACCCCGTTGTCCTTACCGACCGGGGCGTACCCGTAGCTCTTGTCAGGCGGCGCGGAATGCCCGCTCATGAACACTCCAGTGAGTGCGTTTCAGGCCGGACGCGTACCGAGGAGCACGAACGCCCCTCGATCGTCTGGGAAAGAGACGCTCACGGGTCGCAAAAAGGGTTCCCCGTGCGTTCCGGAAAGCGCGAAAGGTAGGAGGCGGATGGGGGGAAGGCAACCGGAGGCGGAGGGGGGAAACCATCCGTCTCTAGCGCGCAACGGGGGATCCGCAGCTTCAGGATTCGCGGGCCGCCGTGCGGATCCCTTGCCGCGCTCGGGATAGTATAGCGGTGGTTGGGTTGGAGCGGTCGGTCAGTCTTCCCAGCGGGGGTAGGTGCCGAGCACCTGCAGGTTCACGGCGCGTGCATGGATCTCCGCGAGTGCCTGCTCGGCCGCGGGACTGCCGGCGTCGGCGTCGAACTCGATGAAGAACCGGTACGTCCACGGCTCACCGGCGGGGCGCGACTCGAGCTTCGACAGGTTGATCGACCGCTCCGAGAAGGGGGAGAGTATCTGCAGGAGGGCGCCGGGCTGGTTTGCGGTCTCGACGAGCACTGCCGACTTGGCGGAGTTTCGCTGCCGATCGAGATGCGGCGGGAGCGATTTCCCGCCGTCGCGAGGGGTCACGACGAGGAAGCGGGTCTGGTTGTCCGGGCGGTCCTCGACGTCTTCGGCGAGCAGGTCCAGTCCGTAGCGGCCTGCGGCACGGCGCGCCGCGATCGCCGCCTGAGTCGGGTCCGCCTGCGCCGCGATGTCCTTCGCGGCCCCCGCGGTGTCGTAGACGGCGACGGCGTCGACACCGGGGAGCGCCCGCAGGAAGCGCGTGCACTGCATCAGCGCGACCGGGTGGGACAGAATCCGTTTCAAGCTCTGCAGCGAAGCTCCGGGAAGGCCGAGAACGCAGTGATGGATCGGGGTGATCACCTCGCCGAGGATCCGCAGCTCGCCCCCCGCGAGCACGTCGTAGCTGCCGACGACGCTGCCGGCGAGCGTATTCTCGATCGGCAGGAGCCCGAAATCGACGTCCCTCTCCACGACGGCACGACCGACCTCCGAGAAATCACGCCGGGGAACGGGCACGACGCCCTCGCCGAAGAAGCGGTGAACCGCCTCCTCGGAGAAGGCGCCGAGCTCGCCCTGGAATGCGACGCGGATCCGGGCCGGAACGGTGCGGTCTTCGCTCACCGGCGACCTCAGGCCGCGACCTCGGCGGTGACGAGCTGCGGCATCGTGCGGCCGGCTGCTTCGGCGAACGGGCGCAGGCTGCGCATGAAGAGCTCGAACGCTTCGAGCGTCAGAGACTGGTCGCCGTCCGAGAGTGCCTGTTCGGGCGACGGATGTACCTCGACGATGAGCCCGTCGGCGCCCGCGGCGATCGCCGCGAAGGAGAGCGGGCCGACGAGGTCGACGCGGCCACCGGCATGACTCGGATCCACCATCACCGGCAGGTGCGTCTCGCGCTTCAGGACGGGGATCGCGGCGATGTCGAGCGTGTTGCGGGTCGCCGTCTCGTAGGTGCGGATGCCGCGCTCGCACAGGATGACGTCGCGATTTCCCTGCGCCATGATGTACTCGGCCGCCATCAGGAGCTCCTTCAGCGTCGCCGAGAGGCCCCGCTTGAGCAGGACCGGGCGTTGGATACGGCCGACTTCGGAGAGCAGGGAGAAGTTCTGCATGTTGCGCGCGCCGATCTGCAGCATGTCGGCATACTCACCGACCTGTTCGACCTGGCGGGTGTCCATCACCTCGGTCACGATCGGAAGGCCGGTCTCGGCGCGGACTTCGGCGAGCATCTCGAGCGCCGCGAGGCCGAGACCCTGGAAGGCGTAGGGCGAGCTACGGGGTTTGAAGGCACCGCCTCTGATCATTCCGGCGCCCGCCGCCTTGACCGCCTGGGCCGTCTGGCGAAGCATCTCCCGTCCCTCGACGGAGCAGGGCCCTGCGACGATGGCGAGCTCCTGGCCGCCCACGATCGCGCCGGCGCCGTCGCCGACCCTCACGCGGCTCGACTCACCGACGAACTCGCGCGCCGCGAGCTTGTAAGGCTTCATCACCGGCGTCACCGACTCGACCCCCGGCAGGCGAAGGAGGGCAGCCTCCCGCAGCAGGTCGTCGTCGCCGATGCAGCCGATGATCGTCTGGCGCTCGCCCTTCGTGACGCTCGTGCGCAGACCGAGTCCTTCAACATGTTCCCGGATGTGGTCCAGCTCCGCGGGCGTGATGTTCGGACGGGTGATAATGATCATTTCGAGCTCGAGTTCGATGGGTTATACAGAAAAAGCGGCCCGTGTCGTTCACGGGCCGCCTCGCCGGTCACCTGGAGTCAACAGTGCGCTATGCGCGCATGCGTCTCCGACCGCGGCCCGTTACAGGGGTCGCCCAGTAAAATCGAAATGGAAACGCGGCGGTGTGGCTCATGGCTCTAAGCTAATCCTGCTGCACGTCGGCCGTCAAGGAGGGAAAGTTTTTAGTTTTGAGTTTTTAGTTCTTAGTTGGGTGCCTGCTGGGTTAGCACGCATCTCGACGCCCCAGTTCGTCGGTGAACTAAAAACTAAAAACTCAAAACTAAAAACTTCCTTCCTACAGGTTCATCGTAACCGCGCCCTCCGAGGCCGAACCGACCAGTTTTGCGTACTTCGCCATCACGCCGGTCGGGTAGCGCGGCTCGGGGGGGGACCACTCACCGAGGCGGCGGGCGATCTCTTCGGGCTCGACTTCCAGGTCGAGGCGGCGATTCTGGACGTCGAAGGTGATCATGTCGCCCTCACGAACAGCCGCGATCGGACCGCCGACGGCGGCTTCGGGCGATACGTGGCCGGCCATCAGGCCATGCGTCGCGCCGGAGAAACGACCGTCGGTGAGCAGCGCGACGTGGTCCTTGAGGCCCGCGCCGGCGAGCGCCGACGTGACGCCGAGCATCTCGCGCATACCCGGTCCGCCCTTCGGCCCCTCATAGCGGATGACGAGCACATCTCCCTCCTTGATGGAGCGGGCCTGGACGGCGTCGAACGCATCCTCCTCTCGTTCGAAGACCCGCGCGGGACCCCGGTGATGGATGCGCTCGTGGCCCGCGACCTTGATCACGCAGCCGTCGGGCGCGAGCGAGCCTTTGAGGATCACGAGCCCGCCCGACTTCTTGATGGGGTCGGCGAGGGGCCGTACCACAGGCTGGCCCGGCGACTCGTTCACCTCCGCCGCCTCTTCGCCGACCGTGCGGCCGGTTACGGTCGGGAGATCGGGTGAGATGAGTCCGCCCTCGAGCAGCCTGTGGAGGAGCAGCCGCACTCCGCCGGCCTGGTGGAGGTCGGCGGCGACATAACGGCCGCCCGGCTTCATGTCGGCGAGCAGCGGGATCTCGGCGGATACCCGATCGAAGTCGTCGATCGTGAAATCGACACCGGCCTCACGCGCGACCGCGAGAAGGTGCAGCACCGCGTTCGTCGAGCCTCCCGTGGAGGCGACGAGGGCGGTGGCCGCTCGCAGCGATTCGGGGGTGATCAGATCGCTCGGCCGGACGTCGTCCTCGATGAGCTGCATCACGATCTTGCCGCAGGTGCGGGCCACGTCCGCCTTCTCGCCCTGAAGAGCGGGTACGGTACCGCTTCCCATCGGCGAGATGCCCATGGCCTCGAAGGCGGTCGCCATGGTGTTCGCGGTGAACTGTCCGCCGCAGGCCCCGGCGCCGGGGCAGGCGGCGCACTCGAGCTCGTGGAGGTCCTCGTCGCTCATCTTCCCCGCCGCCGCGGCCCCGACTCCCTCGAATACGTCCTGGATGGTCACGTCCCGACCGCGGAACCGGCCGGGCATGATCGAGCCGCCGTAGAGCATCAGCCCCGGCCGGTTCAATCGCGCCAGGGCCATCACGGTTCCCGGGATCGTCTTGTCGCAGCCGGAGAGCGCGACGATTCCGTCGAACATATAGCCGCGGGCCATCAGCTCGATCGAGTCCGCGACGAGGTCGCGGCTGACCAACGAGGTCTTCATCCCCTCGGTCCCCATGGTGATGCCGTCAGACACCACGACGGTGTTGAACTCGAGAGGCGTCCCGCCCGCCATCCTCACGCCTTCCTTCACCCACTCCGCCAGCTGGCGCAGGTGCGAATTGCACGGAGTCGTTTCGGCCCACGTGTTGGCGATGCCGATGAGCGGCTTGTCGAAATCGTCATCCGAAAGACCGACCGCCCGCAGCATTGCGCGAGCGGGTGCGCGATCACGTCCGGAGAGCAGCGTGCGGCTCGGCAGGGCCGCCTTCTCGCGAACGGTCATGCGACAGCCACCTCCTTCTCGGCCTTCTTCACCAGCGTCCTCCATCCGTAGGTGTCCGGCAGGCGGCCCTGGGCGATGCCGAGCAGCCGCTCCTGCAGCTTGAGCGTCAGCTCGCCCGCCGAGCCCTTCCCGATCGTGATCCTGTCCACCGAGCGGACCGGCGTGACCTCCGCGGCGGTCCCCGTGAAGAAGATCTCGTCCGCCATGTACAGCATCTCACGGGGGACCGGCTGCTCCAGCACGTCGATGGCCATGTCACGGGCGATCGTGACGATGCAGTCGCGCGTGATTCCCTCGAGCAGCGTACCGTCCATACACGGCGTGAACAATCTCCCGTTACGGACGACGAAAACGTTCTGACCGCTGCCCTCGCTCACCAGGCCGGCCGGCCCGAGGGCGATGCCCTCCTGATAGCCGTTCGCGAGCGCCTCCATCTTGATGAGCTGCGAGCTGAGATAGTTGCCGCCCGCCTTCGCGAGCACCGGATGCGTGTTGGGCGCCGGCCGCTGCCAGCTGGAGACGCAGACGTCCACGCCCTGCTCCAGAGCGCCGTCGCCGAGGTAGGTGCCCCAGGGCCAGCAGATGACGTACGACTCAACCGGGCTCGCGGCGGGGTTCAAACCGGCAGCGCCGACGCCGCGGATGACCAACGGTCGGATGTAGCACTCGTCCAGCTCGTTCTTCAGGATGAGCGCCTTGCACGCTTCGCCGTAGCCCTCCGCGTCGTAGCCCGTGTCCATCCGGTAGACGTGCGCCGAGTCGGTAAGCCGCCGCATGTGCTCCTTGAGCCGGAAGATCGCCGGCCCTTCGGGCGTATTGTAGCAGCGGATTCCCTCGAAGACCGAAGACCCGTAGTGGATCACGTGGCTCATGACGTGGATCGTCGCCGCCGACCACGGTATGAACTCGCCGTTCCGCCAGATCCACTCCGTTTTCGCGAACTGTGCTGACATCGTGATTCTCCTGTGTGAGCTGCTACCCGGCGAGCGGTGTTGGTCGTTGGTGCTGCAGCCCGTCTCTAACTCCTCCGCGACCCCGGCATCCTGCCAGTCCTCAGGCGCCGCCAGAACCCGGCACGATCTCCTTCGGATTCACGAATGGCATCATGCGGCGGAGCTTCAGGCCGACCTTCTCGACCGGGTGCTCCACGTCCTGCGCGCGCCGCTTCTGGAAGTTCGGAAGCCCCGTCTCGTTCTCCTCGATCCAGTTCCGGGCGAAGGTGCCGTCCTGGATGTTCGTCAGGAGCTGCTTCATCGCGCGGCGGCTCTCGGCGTTGATCACCTTGTCGCCCGCGACGTAGTCGCCGTACTCGGCGGTGTCGGACACGGAGTAGCGCATGTAGTTGAGGCCGCCCTGATAGATCAGGTCGACGATCAGCTTCAGCTCGTGCAGGCATTCGAAGTACGCGACTTCGGGCTGGTAGCCCGCTTCGATGAGGGTCTCGAACCCCGCCTTGATCAGCTCCGCCGTGCCGCCGCACAGGACCGCCTGCTCCCCGAAGAGATCGGTCTCGGTCTCCTCCGTGAACGTCGTCTGCAGAACGCCGGCGCGGGTGCAGCCGATCCCCTTGGCGTAGGCCAGCGCATCGGTGAGCGCGTTCCCCGAAGCGTCCTGGTGGACGGCCACGAGGCCGGGTACGCCGCCGCCATGCTCGAATACCTCGCGGACACGGTGGCCCGGAGCCTTCGGGGCGACCAGGCTCACGTCCACGTCTGTCGGCGGCACGATCTGGTCGTACCGGATGTTGAAGCCGTGCGCGAACATCAGCGTCTTCCCGGCCTCGAGGTGCGGTGCGACGGATTCCGCGTAGACCTCCGCCTGCCGTGTGTCCGGGATGAGGATCATGATGACGTCGGCCTCGCGCGCCGCCTCGTCGACGGTGCGGACGGTGAGCCCGGCCGCCTCGGCCTTGGCGCGGCTCCTGGAACTGGAATGCAGTCCTACGATGACGTCGAGCCCGCTGTCCTTCAGGCTGAGCGCGTGCGCGTGCCCCTGGCTGCCATAGCCGATGATGGCGATGCGCCGGTTTGCCAGACGACCGAGATCGGCGTCGTTGTCGTAGTAGAGTTCGGCCATTGGTTTTGGAGGTGACAGTTGAGAGTTAACAGTTGACAGGACGTTCGTACCTGTCTCAGAGCGCGTGTCCGAATACGGCAGCCAACCGTTGACCGTCAACTGTTGACTGTCAACTGTGTCCCGCCCCCTTCCCGCCCTTCAGCCCGCCAGTGCGAGTGCCGCGGGCGACTCCTCGGGCGAGTCCAGATCCAGCGTCGCCTGGTGCGACTGCGACCCGCGGATCATGGCGATGCGGCCGGTCCGCATCATCTCCTTGATCCCGAAGGGCCGCACCACGTCGAGGAACCGATCGACCTGCGACGGTTCGCCCGTCACCTCGACGATCATGCTGTTCGGCCCCACGTCTACCGTCTTCGCCTCGAAGACGGTGCACATCGCGACGAGCTCCGCACGGGCCGCTTTCGGGGCGTGCACCTTGATGAGCGCGATCTCCCGCTCCACCGTTGGGTCGTCGGTGACGTCGCTGACCTTCAGCACCTCGATCAGCCGATAGAGCTGCTTCGTGACCTGTTCGATGTCCCCTCCGTCGACGACGATCGTCATCCGGCTGACCCCCTGCGTCTCGGTCGTGCCGACGGTGAGGCTCTCGATGTTGTACGCGCGTCGCCTGAAGAGGCTCACCACGCGGTGGAGCACCCCAGGGTGGTCCTGCATGAGGGCGACGATGGTTCGTTTCATGGTCATGCCTTCGGATGAAGTTTTTAGTTTTTAGTTTTGAGTTTTTT
>JBBDRR010000191.1:681-22234 GCA_040905395.1 Gemmatimonadota bacterium | reverse complement strand
CGTCCCCGAGTCCCCGTGGTACCTCGAGTTCGGTGGGCCGGACGGCCGGACGCTGTACATCTCCGCCCGCACGGCGCTGTACTCGGTGCCGACGCTGGTGGGCGACGCGCGGGGGTAGGCTCCTCGATCCGCATCTGACGAGGCTTCAGCGCCACTGGATCCCGGCGTTCGCCGGGATGACGGGCTCGGGAATCCAGCCACTGGATCCCGGCATTCAGCGGGATGACGATGGTGTTCGTATGGACCCTCGCTCTCGCTCGGATGACGACGCCGCTGGTAAGGATCCCACCTCTCGCTCGTAAAAGGCGTTCACGCTCACTCGTCGCCCCGGAGGCGCCTCTACCCGGATGGTCTCGGAGGAAGTCAGCGGCCGCAAGCCGTGACCCGCCATCGCCCGATCGAGCGCCTTCGCATCCATCAGAACCACCCTCCCGCCAGGGAATCCGTCATACTCGTCACGGCGGTCCGGTACCGCCGCGACTCCTTCACCGGTCAGGTCGACCTCGGGCGTGAAGTGGTTGACGAGTAGCCGTCCTCGGGGACGAAGGACGCGGGCCGACTCCGCGATGGCAGCCTCCCACTCGTCCCGACTTCGCGCGTTGTGATAGATGCCGAGGGCGACGATCAGATCGAAGAAGCCATCGTCGAAAACGGACAGGTCGTCCATTCGGCCGACCTCCACCCTCGCAGTGGCCTTCTCCGCGCCGATCAGAGGCACGAGGCGCTCGCGGGTCCTCTCCACCATCGGCGGTGAGGCGTCGACGGCCCAGACGTCGAGGCCGTGCTCGGCGGCGAGGACGGTGTTGCGCCCGCCCGCACACCCGAGGTCGAGCACTTTCAGCGGCGCGCCGTGAGGCGTATCGGCGAGAATCGCCATCAGCCGATGGTCCGGCTCGCGGGAGGCGAACTGCTGGACGACGTCGGGCTGGCTCCAGAATTCGTCGATCATACGCTTCGGGGCGCTGGTTCGATGAAGATGGCCGGGTCGGCCCGTTCCAATCTTGCCTCTCCTTCCGGAAGCGCGACCCCCGAACAAGGTGTCCGTGACCTCTCCTCGCCGCCATGGGTCCGTTGTCTCATAGGGACGTCGGCGCGTCCTCCGCCGGCCGACCTCAAAGCGGTACCAGGCATTGTTTTCGGTGCGGAAAAGTTCGGTACGCAAGCTGCAATGGTACCGGCCAGGAAGCAGTCCCGGCGACACCGTCCAGCGAGCCCGGAGGGCCTGAACGGGCGGATCGACCGGAGGTGTTAGGCGATGCCGCAGGTCTCGCAGAGCAGCGGCTTCGGTAAGCGTCACGGGGGTTGTTCAAAGTCTCGATACGATGGATACCGACCATGCATAACCGCGAGCTACGCGGGGGGCGGGAGCGGCCGAGCGGGGCTACGGAGCCGCCGACGGAACTGACCAGCCGATGAACGGCGCCAGTAGCGCTGGTGGCAGGGCCCTGATACTCGTCGTCGAGCGAGACCCGCACGTACGGGAGCTCGAAGCTTATTTCCTCGAGGAGGCCGGCTTCGACGTCGAGTTTGCGGACGACGGGGAAGCGGCGATGCAGAGAGCGTTCGATCTGAAGCCGGAGATCGTGATCACCGAGATTCTGGTACCGAAGCTGGATGGACTCGCGCTCTGCCGAAGGCTGAAGGAGAGCGACGAGCTCGATGGTGTACGCGTCCTGATCTTCAGCATCCTCGCCGCTGCGGGCCGGGCGCGTGAGGCTGGGGCGGACGCTTTCCTGGTGAAGCCCCTCGCCGAACACACGCTGGTCGAGACGGTCCGCCGACTGATTCGTGAGGACGGGGCCAATCGTCGTGGAGGCGCGGAATGAGCGACGGGAACGGAAATGGGACGAGGGGTGGCGTGTCGGACTTCGATACTCCGCGGCCGGAAGACGTACGGATCACGACCGGAAGCTCGCAGACGGACCGGGTGCTCGGCGGCGGCTTCCCGGCGAACTCCATCAACATCATCATGGGCGAGCCCGGCACCGGCAAGACGGTCTTTGCCGAGCAGCTCGTCTTCCACAACGCGAACGGCGATCGGCCGATCCTGTATCTCACCACCCTGTCCGAGCCCCTGACGAAAGTGGTGCGGTACCTCCAGCGCTTCGACTTCTTCGACCCGGAGAAGTTGGGAACGGAGGTCATCTACGACGAGGTCGGGACGGAGCTGGCGGAGGAGGGGGTCGAGGCGCTGGTGCCGAAGGTCCGCGAGCGGATCAAGGCGATCGGGCCGCAGATCATCGTCATCGACTCGTTCAAGGCGCTGCACGACATCGCCCCGTCGATGGCGCATATGCGGCGCGTCGTCCACGACCTCGCCGGGCTTCTGACAGCCTATAATACGACGGCGTTTCTGATCGGCGAGTACCCGGAGAGCCAGCCGGCGACGCTTCCCGAGTTCGTGGTGGCCGACGGGATCGTGGAGCTGCTCCGCCACTCGGAAGGCGTGCGCGACGAGCGCTTCTTCAGGGTGCGCAAGCTGCGAGGCAGCAGCTTTCGCCAGGGGATGCACGCGCTCGAACTCTCGAAGAGCGGCGTCCAGGTCTACCGAAGGCTGGTGAGCCCGGCCGAACCGCCGGACTACACCGTCAAGCGTCAGCGGGTCGAGACGGGGGTGACGGGTCTCGACGACATGCTCGGCGGCGGGCTCTGGCGCGGCACCACGACACTGCTCGCGGGGCCGACGGGGGCCGGGAAGACGACAATCGGGCTGCAGTTCGTGCTGGACGGGGTACGCAGGGGTGAGCCGGGTCTCTATCTCCACCTCGAAGAGAACCCCACGCAGCTGGCCTCGCTGATCGAGAGCTTCGGCGGCGACCCGACGGACGAGCGCCTCCATACGCTCTACTTCTCACCCGTCGAGCTCCAGATCGACCGCTTCATCGATACGGTGTTCGGACTCATCCGTAACCAGGGGGTCCGCAGGATCGTGCTCGACGCTGTGGGGGACCTCGTGACAGCGGCCCCCGATACCCAGCGGCTCCATGATTATCTCTATGCGCTGTCGCAGCACTTCGCGGTAAACGGCGTGACCGCGATGATGACTTTCGAGACGGCCCGGCCGGGGATCACCGGCGTCTATCGGATCGACGCGCCGTTCAGCCACCTGTCCGACAACATCGTGCTGCTGGAGGTCAGGCTGGACGAGGACCAGTCCCGAAGGCGGGTGCGGATCCTGAAGACTCGCGGAAGCCGCCACGATCCGGTCGTTCGGGAGATCCGGATCTCGGAGAAGGGCATCGAAGTGGTGAAGTCCAAATGACGGCGGAAACCACCATGCCTAGAGAGAGCACGCGCTTCGAACAGCTGAGAAAGCTGACCGAGATCAGTCGGGCGCTCACCTATGCGACCGCTCCCGATCGCATCATGCAGCTGGCAGCGCTTCGTGCAGCGGAGTTGCTGAACGCGGACCGGGCGCTGCTGATGATGCTCGACGACGAGGGGCTGCTTCAGGTCTCGGCTACCTACGGCGTGAACTCCGATCTGGTCGATCGCTTCCGGCAGCCGCTCGACGAGACCCTGGGTCGGCGCGTGCAGGGCCTGTTGGGCGTCGCCGATTCGCAGAGCTTCGCCGGGGTGCCACTCGTCGCGAATGGGGCGGTGAAGGGACTCCTCGGCGTCGTTCGCGAGGGGGCGGGGGTCTGCAGCGAGGAGGAGGAGTGGTTGCTCTCGGCGGTCGCCGATCAGGTGGCGGTCGCCCTCGAGAACAGCCGGCTGGAAGAGGAGGTGGCGCGCGCGCGGGTCCTCGCCACAGCCGCCGAGGACCCGGGCGAAGGAGGATATGCGAAGGATCGCGCGCTGGCGACACTCTCCCACGACCTGAGGTCTCCACTCAACGCGATCGATTCGTACGCCGAACTGATGGAGATGGAGCTCTTCGGGCCGCTGACGGACCGCCAGCGAGAGGCGCTCGGACGGATTCGCCTGGGAGGGCGGCACCTGCTGGCCGTGCTTCAGAACGTGCTGGACATGGCTCGGCTGGAGGCGGGGGCGTTGAAGGTCGACACGACTTTGGTCGCTCTCGCACAGGTCGTGGAGGAGGCGCTCTTCATCGTCCGCCATACGGCGATGGCAAGGGAGCAGCAGCTGACCGTCGACGCGCGGCCGCCGATCGTGGTGAGCGGCGATCCCGACCGCCTCCGGCAGGTGCTGATCAACATCGTCGGCAACGCGATCAAGTACTCACCGCTGCACGGGAAGGTGCATGTGAGCACAGGCACGCTCCAGGACGAGACGGGCGTATGGGGAGTGATCACCGTTTCCGACGACGGTCCGGGCATCGCTGCCGACCACCTCGAGAAGATCTTCCGGCCGTACTTTCGTATCGATCAGGCGACCGACGGCGCTCCCGATGGTGCCGGCCTGGGCTTGGCGATCTCGCGCGAGATCGTCCGGCAGATGGACGGCGATATCCTGGTGGAAAGCCGGGTCGGCGAGGGCTCGACCTTCACCGTCAAGGTGCCGCTCGCCACGAGCCGCGCGTGCTCCTGACGGTCACCTACGCCACCCTCCTTCGACGCACACGGATCACTGACCCACGATGCTGCGCCAGTTGTTCGCGAGGTGCTCGGCGGTTCGCCAGGCCAGCGCCTGCACCGTGAGGGTCGGGTTGCGCGCGCCGCTCGTGCCCATCACCGAACCCCCGAGGACGCCGAGGTTCGGTGCCTCGTGTGCGAAGCCGTAACGGTCGACGACGTTCGTCTCGCGGTCGTCGCCCATCCGAGTGCCCCCGTATGCATGCGTCGAGACCCCCATCGTGTTGCCGAGGCCGCCGCGGGCGATCTCGATGGCGCCAGCCGCATGGTACCATTCCTCCATGCGGTCCTGCGTGAACTCCGCGATGGCGAGCTCGTTCTGCTTGTACTGCGCCGTGATCCGCAGCACCGGGTAGCCGAGTGGGTCGCGCTCGACGGGGTCGAGGTCGAGATAGTTCGTTTCGTAGGGAAGCGTTGTCTTCTGATTGTACGAGCTGTGACTGCGGTCGGCGTTCTGGTTGATCCAGCGCTTCCATTCGGAGCCCCAACCGGGAGACCGGCCGAAGGTGCCGCCGTTCGCCGCCGAGATCGGCCGCCGGTCGGACATCGCCCACAGGTTGCCGCCGCCGATGAAGTCGAGGCCGGAGTGATCGAAGTTGTCGTCGGCGAAGTCGTCGATCGCGACACCCTGGGCCGGCAGGCCGTACCAGGCTCCGGTATCGAAGGGGAAGAGGGCGGAGACGGGGGCGCCCTGGTGATGGCTGAAGTAATGCCGGCCCACCTGTCCGCCGTTGTTGGCGAAGCCATTCGGGTACACCTGGGACGTGGACATCAGCAGCAGCCGCACGTTCTCGTACGTATAGCTGGCGAGGAGGACGACCTGCGCGGGTTGGACGAATTCCTCGGTCCCGACGACGTAGCGAACCCCCGTCGCCCGTCCATCACGGTCGGTGTCGATCCCGACCACGTGCGCCCGGGTGACGACGGTGAGCCGACCGGTCTCCAGCGCACGTGGGATCGTCGTCGTGTGCGGACCCGCCTTCGCATTGACGTGACAGCCACCGGTGTTGCAGAAGCCGTGATAGACGCAGCCGCCGCGGCCGTCGTACGCCTCGGTGTTGATCGTCGCTGGTCCGGGGAATGGGTTCCAGCCGAGGCCGCGGGCGGCATCGGCCATCCGCTCGTGGAACGCCGTCCAGCGGAGCGGCGGCATGGGGAAGGCGCGCTTCCTCGGTCCTTCGAAGCGGTTCCCCCGGGAGTCGATCTGGCCGTCGACGTTCCCGGCCTGGCCCGAGACGCCGATCTCGTGTTCCACCCTGTCGTAGTACGGCTCGAGCTCATCGTATCCGAAGGGCCAGTCCTCGACCGTGGTCCCCTCCGGCAGCCGGGTCGAGCCGTAGCGACGGGTGGTATCCGAGACGACCTTGAAGTCCCACGGGTTGAGGCGCCACGCCTGAGCCCAGTAGTGCAGCGTCGTACCTCCGACGGCGTTCATCATCGGATGGCTGCCCGGGCGGCTGGTCGACGAATTCGGGTTGGCGCGAACGGTAGGCACCTCCAGGTTCGCCTTCTGGACCGCCATCGGCCACGAGCGGACGTTGTTGCGGATCTCGTCGGGCGCGAAGTCTCGCGCGGTCAGCCAGGTGCCGGCCTCCAGGCCGATGACCTCGAGTCCGGCATCGACGAGCGGGAGTGCCGCGACGCCGCCGGCCGCGCCCATGCCGACGATGACGACGTCGGTGGCCGGGAGCCTAGTCGCCATGGGTTGCCCCTCGCTGGCTGCTTCGCAGGGCGGTCGCCTTCTCGAACATTTCGTAGTCGTACGCCGAGCGGCGATTCGGCTGCAGCTCTCCGGCCTCCAGACGCTCCTGGTCGGCCTGGCTGACCCCGAGCCTGACGCCCGGATAGCGGATGAGGTCCCAACCGATGAAATCGGCATTGCCGCCGTAGTAAGGATCTCCGAACGTGCCCTGCCAGGTATGGCTCTTCAACATTCCGAAGAAGGCACCCGAGCTGCCCGTGAACCCCGCGCCAGATCCGGTCGCCGAACCGCCTTCGAGGTCGATGAGCACCGAATCCTGATCGACGGGGGAAAGCTCGACGAAGGGCGCGCCGCGCGACATCCGGCAGTAGCGGTCGAGCGCCGCGAGGTTGTCCCGATACTCCTCCCGTTCCTCGGCGAGGAACCCCCCGAGGGCGCGGTCGAGAAAGTTCAGGGCTCCGGCTTCGACGGCGCCGGGGCCCATTTCGTCGCTCGGGATCAGCCGTGCCATGATCGCTTCGATTACGTCGGCCTCGTCGGCGGTGAGGTTTTCGAGCCTGCGCGACCGCGGCACGCTCGCGAGCGACGCCCGGGCGGCGGGCGCGGGAACAGCGGGGACGCCTGGCGCCTGCGCGGAAGCCTTCGAGATAGCGGGCGGCAGGATCGCCGCGGCGCCGGCAGCGCCGACGCCCTTCAGCAGGTCGCGCCGGGAAATCACCGGTCGCTGGTCGTCAGCCATCGTGCCCCTTTCTGGTTCTCGTCTTCGTCACTCTGATCAGGTAGGCAGCCGAATGGCGCCTGTCGATGCGAGGGCTACTGCTCCTCTTCGTCCGGCGCCGGCCCGCGGTAGTAGAAGGGCACCATCGCTCCGCGGCCGATGATGTGGCCCTCGATCCGCTCCATCAGCTCCTCCCGCGTCAGTCCGGGCGGCAGATCGAGCTCGGTATCGAGGGCGTAGACGAAGAAGTTGTAGTTGTGGAGCGTTCCGAGGGGGGGCGCGGGCCCGCGATAGATCGGGCGGCCCCAGCCGTTCTTGCCCTGGACCGCTCCGGTAAGCTCCTCGGGCATCGGTGCGTCGGGATAGATCGGCAGGTTCTCCGGGAGCCCCTGCGCGCTCGCGGGGAGGTTGTAGATGATCCAGTGGACCCACGGCGGCGGATTCCCCGCCCCATGATCCTCACAGACCACGGCGATCTGCCGCGTCCCCGTCGGAAGGTTGCTCCACCTCAGCGGCGGGGAGACATTCCTGCCGTCCGGCGTGTACTCGCGCGGCATCGGCTGACCCGTCTGCATCGTGGGGCTCTCCACCAGGATCGGGTGGTACGCCTGTCCGTGGGCGTCGCGAGCGGCCGGCAGCGCCGTCAGGAGAGCGGCGAGCAACGCGAGGGAGAAGCTCGGCTTCATCGTTGAGATGCTCCTGGCAGGATCGGTGGAGGGACACTTCGGTGCGGAGAGCACCTCCAGAATAGCCACCCGCGCCGGAAACGGGCAAGGCTCGGCAGATCGCGGCATTGCCGGAGAAGACGATGGGATGCCGCCTTTGGCGAAGAGCTTGCAACCAAGCCTTCCGCTTCGGGGCTGCACATTCATCGCAGGAGGGGCGCTTGGTCGAGGATCTCTGGTACAAGAACACCGTCATCTACAGCCTGGACCTGGAGACGTTCCTGGACGGGAACGGCGATGGGGTAGGGGATTTCGAGGGGCTGATACAGCGCCTCGACTACCTCCAGTACCTCGGCGTGGGCGCGGTCTGGCTGGCCCCCTTCTACGTCACGCCGAACAGGGACAACGGGTATGACGTCGCGGACTATTACGGCGTTGATCCGCGGCACGGCACGAGCGGCGACTTCGCGGAGTTCATGCACCAGGCGAGCAAGCGCGGCATCCGCGTTCTGATCGATCTGGTCGTCAACCACACGTCGGATCAGCACCGGTGGTTCAAGGAGGCACGCCGCGATCCCGACTCGCAGTTCCGGCACTGGTACGTCTGGTCCGAAGATCGGCCGCCGGACTGGGACGAGGGCATGGTGTTCCCGGGCGAACAGGAAACGACGTGGACGTACGACGAGAAGGCGGAGCAGTACTATCACCATCGCTTTTATGATTTCCAGCCGGACCTGAATGTGGAAAATTCGCACGTCCGTGCGGAGATCAAGCGGATCATCGGCTTCTGGGTGGCGCTCGGCGTGGCCGGATTCCGGGTCGACGCGGTCCCCTTCCTGATCGGCCGGAAGCAGCCGGGCAGCGAGGGCGAGCCCCGCCATTACGAGTACCTCACCGAATTCAGGCGCTTCCTCCAGTGGCGTTCGGGCGATTCCATCCTGCTCGGCGAAGCGAACGTCCCGCCGGACGAGATGCTGCCGTATTTCGGAGGTGACGGCGGCGACGGGATCCAGATGATGTTCAACTTCTGGGTCAATCAGCACCTGATCCTGGCACTGGCGACGGGCGAGGCAGAGCCGCTCCGGGAGGCCGTCGAGGCGACGTTGGAGATCCCCGAGACGGCGCAGTGGGCAAACTTCCTGCGCAATCACGACGAGCTCGACCTGGGTCGCCTCAGCGACGCTCAGCGGCAGGCGGTCTTCGCTCGCTTCGGCCCCGAGGAAAGGATGCAGGTCTTCGGTCGGGGCCTGCGGCGGCGGCTCGCGCCGATGCTAGGCGACCGCCGGCACGAGGAGCTCGCCTACAGCCTCATGTTCGCGCTGCCGGGCACTCCCGTGATCCGGTACGGCGACGAGCTTCGGATGGGGGACCACCTCGAGCTGGAGGGCCGCGCGGCGGTACGCACGCCGATGCAGTGGGCGAACGAGCCGAACGCAGGCTTCTCGGTTGCCAGGAAGACGGTCCACCCTGTGATATCCGATGGAGTCTGGAGCTACGAGCACGTGAACGTCGCGGCGCAGCGCCGCGATCGAGACTCCTTCCTCAACTGGACCGGGCGGATGATCCGGCTGCGGGGCGAATGCCCCGAGATCGGCTGGGGGAAGTGCACGGTGCTCGACACGGGCTCACCGCATGTACTTGCGCTGCGGCACGAGTGGAGAGGCAACGCGGTACTGGTGGTTCACAATTTCGACGAGAAGCCGCACGAGATCGAGCTGGACCTAGACTTCCCCGGTGGCGAGCGCCTCTCGAACCTGGTGGAGCAGGACGAGGTGATCGCGCCTTCCGGCCAGACTCACAGGATTCTCCTCGCTGAGCTCGAGTACTGCTGGTACCGCGTCGGCGGACTCGACTATGCCGTCAAGAGAGAACGGGAGTAACTGGCGCCTCTCGCTCCGCAACCGCGGATCGAGCAGCAGGTGGTGCAGGAGGCGATCGTGGAGGAGGGGTTGGAGCGTTAGCTGCTGCGGGGTTTTCAGAAGCCGTAGAAGGAGAGCGTCGCCTCGCCGCCGGCGAGGGTCCGAGAGGCCCGCGGGAGGGGGTGGTCGAAGGCGTGCTCGACGGAGAGGATCCGCGAGAAGGGCCGCGCCAGCCACCTCTCGACGAGGCGATCGAGCTGCCGCGACCGGTACGGCGGGTCGGCGAGGACGATGTCGTAGGTGTCCGGCTGGATGCCTTCGATGAAAACGAGTGCGTCATGCTTGAAGATGCGGGTCTTCCCCCGGGTCCGCAGTGCCGTGACGTTGCTCTTCAGGGCGTGCAGCGCCGATGGGCTGTTCTCGACGAAGTCGCAGCGGCGTGCGCCGCGGGAGAGCGCCTCCAGCCCGAGGGCGCCGGTCCCGGCGTACAGCTCGAGGAGGCGGGCGCCGTCGAGCTCGGGTTCGAGCTCCCGGATCCACAGCGCCCGCACCTCCTCGCCGGTCGGTCGGACGCGTCCGGAGGGTGAGACGAGCTGCCGCCCCGCCCACTTCCCCTGCAAGATTCTCAACTCAGACCCGCCGGTATCATCGCCCCACCAGGTCGAATCCGTTGGCCAGCCGAATCAGCGTAGCTGCGGTGGTGCGGGCGACTTCGGCGACGAGACGGTGGTCGATCACTTCGAGCTGATCGTGCGGCTGGTGGTAGTGGGGGTTTCCGAGGATCGGGTACGAGCCGATTCCGCCAATGATATCGCCGTACTCGTCCCAGAACGCCTGCGCGTCGGTGCTCCGGACGTAGCGGGCGTCGTAGGTGATCAGATCGCTGAAGAGGATCGCGGCATTGTGCTGGAGATCGCGGATCGCGTCGTTGGAGTAGCGGATCGTATTGTCGAGGCGATGGCTGCGTGTCCAGCCGATCATGTCGTTGTTGAGCGCGGCGACGATCCGGTCGCCATCCGCGACGGCCAGGCGGACGAACTCGCGGCCGCCCAGGAGCCCGGACTCCTCGCCCGTCAGGAAGGCGAAGCGGATCGTCTCCGGCTGCGGGAGACCGGCGAGAACGCGGGCGACTTCCAGGAGGGCCGTTGTGCCGGAGGTGTTGTCGTCGGCCCCGGGCGACCGCTCGACGGAGTCGAAGTGGCTGCTGAGGACGTTGATCCGCTCCGGCCGCTCGGTGCCGCGCAGGGTCGCGACGACGTTCGCGGAGCGGATCCCCGCGCGGGGCTCGAACCACTGCAGCTCCGGCTCGTAGCCCATCGAGCGGAGCGAGTTGGCGAGGTATTCGATCGCCAGCGCGTTTCCCGGCTGGGTGATGAACTTGGACCCGAACTGATAGAGCGCGTGCGCATGGTCGTAGACGCGGCCAGGGTCGACAGCGGCGGTCACCTCGCGAACGGCCGGCTCGATCGGCGCGAAGACGCCGCGGCCCCATTCGCGGAGCGCACGTTCGGCCGCGAGTTGCGTCCGCACGCGGGCGAGCACCGCGTCACCGGTAACCCGCGACTCCAGGTCGACGAGGTAGACGCCGCGCTCGGGGGAGAGTGTGTCGCCGTCCCGGTCGGCCACCACGGCCACCTTCGATCCGTCCGGGCTGGGCACCCATTCGTACTGCGGGGTGACGGTGCGGAGGGTGTTGTTGTCGAAGAGCTGGATCCGGCCCCGCTGGTCGTCACCCGGCATGGGCGTCGCGGCGATGGCGGTGATCCGGTCGCCACCGATCTCGTGGAGGTACGAGCGGCGATGCCGGGCCTCGCCCATCAGGGTCAGTACGGCGGTCTCCGAGAGGAAGTGAGGGAAGAGATCGTGCTGGATCTCTCGGGTGAGCCGCTCCGTCAGGGAGCCGTCCGTGTTCGCGACGAACACCTCCCAGTCGTCCCTCGGGATCGTGTTGTAGGCGACCCGCTGCCCCGACGGTGAAAGGGCGGGCGAGGCGAGGGGCAGCGTCGTCCGGAGGAGCTCTCGCGGCTCCGCGCTGCCCGTGACGGGGAGCACCATCAGCCTGTTCACCGCGCCGGTCGCGCGAACATCCGCGCCGACGACCGCCTCCCCGCGGCGCAGCTCGTCCTCCGGAATCTCCTCGAAGGAGAGGTAGGCGAGCGTGGACCCGTCGGCCGAAACCGCTGGAGCGGCGCCTGGGAGAGTGCGAACCCCTCCGCTCGGCACGTGGTGGACCGCGATTCGATCCGTGCCGACGGTGTAGACGATGTGCTCGGGGCCCGCGGCGAGGAAGCCGCCGCTGCCTTTGTAGCCCGGGCCACTGGTGAGCTGCCGGGGGGCGTTCCCCGCGGCGAGCTGAAAGAGATCGATCCGATCGCCCTCACCCGCGCGCCTCCCGAGCAGGACGAGGCTGCCGTCGCCGGTGTATTCCAGACCGAACCGCTCGATTCCCGGTGCGCGAAGCACGGTCGCCTCGTCGCTCTCGATCCGCCGCACGGCAATCTCCGCGTCGGTCGCTTCGAGCTCGGCGAGCTCCCGGCGCACCTCGGCCAGCGCCTGTGCGTCACCGGCCGCCGCGGCTTCGCGCTGGCGCTCCCTCGCCGCCCCAAGCGCCGCCGTTTCCGGGACACGCAGGTACGCGATCGCGTCGCCGGCCGGCGCAAAGCGAGCCGCCCAGCCCGCGAAGGCGGCGATCTCTCGAGGTGCTCCACCATCCACAGAGACGATGTGCGTCCGTGCCGAGCCTCCGCTCCCCGTCTCGAAGGACAGGTGCCGCCCGTCCGGACTCCACCGCAGGAACCGTCCGTCCGGGGCAATCTCCGCGACCTCGAACAGCTCGCCCGTCAGCAGCGCGACTTGCTGGAGGAGCGCGTCGCCGCCGGGCGCTTCCAGCAGCCGTTCCGCCTGTTCGAGTGCCTGGACGTAATCGCCCCGGTCCCAGGCGAAGTAGGCGGAGTCGTAGAGCGTCCGGAGCGCGGGAGGCGGGCCCGCCGCCTGACCCGGGGCCTGGACAGGTGACGCGAGCGCCAGGAACGTCAAGCCGCACATCGCGCGGCCGAGGTGCGCCGATGGACGCCGTCGCGGGAATATTTGGGCGAACGTATACATCGTGAGCTGCGGCACGTCGTTATCAGGGCGGGAGGACACCGGGAAAGCTAGGGAGCGCGGCGAGGCGTAACAAGCGAGGAGGCGGACGCGCCACCTGCCGTGGAGCGCACGGCTCGATCGGGTGTACAGAGCCGCTTGTGCCGTTCTGCTGCTGACGATAGTGGAGATTCCGTCATCCCGAGCGCCGCGAGGGAGAGAGGTTGGTGCTCGGGGCGACGAGAGGTTCGCACTCGGGATTCAAGAAACGTCTTCTGCACGACTTTCAGCATACATGAGCACGAGCATGGCGCCCGAGGCGCCAATCCTCGAAGCCGAGGCGGCGCCCCCGACCCTTTCCCGGCGAGACAAGATACTCGCGCTCGCCGGCACGCTCGCGGCGCTCCTCATGGCTGGCCTCGACCAGACGATCGTGGCGACGGCGGGACCCGAGATCCAGCGGGATCTGCAGATCCCCGCCGCCCTCTACGCGTGGATCACGACGGCGTACCTGGTCGCCTCCACAGTCATGCTTCCGATCTATGGGAAGCTCTCGGATCTCTTCGGCAGGAAGCCGATCCTGCTGGTGGGAGTGGGCTTCTTTCTGGCCGGGTCGCTGCTCTGCGGAATCGCACCGACGACGGGTTTTCTGATCGGCGCGCGCGCGGTCCAGGGTCTCGGCGCCGCGTCACTCTTCACCACGACGCTCGCCGTCATCGCCGATCTCTTTCCGCCGCACGAGCGCGGGAAGTACATGGGTCTGATCGGCGCCGTGATGGGCATTTCGAGCGTCGTGGGGCCGCTGGCGGGCGGGATCATCACCGACCTGGTCGGCTGGCACTGGGTCTTCTTCATCAACCTTCCCGTGGGCCTCGTCGCCACCTGGCTGATCGTCACCAGGATGCCGAAGCTCGGGGGGAGGGAGCGGACGACGATCCGCATCGACCTCGCGGGCGCCTTCTGGCTCGTCGCGGGTGTGGTTCCGCTGCTGATCGCGCTCTCCCTGGGCCGTGGCGAGTCCGCTCCCGCGGGAGACGGCTACGGCTGGACATCCCTGCCGATGCTGCTCATGCTCGGATGGTCCGCCTTCGCGCTCCTCGCCTTCCTCTGGACGGAGAAGCGCGCCGAGGAGCCGATCATCGATCTCGCCCTCTTCACCCACAATCGAACGGTGGGGGTGGCGACGCTCACGATGTTCGTCCTCGGAGCGACTTTCCTCTTCACCGTCATCTTCCTTCCGCTCTACCTCGTGAACGTCGTCGGGATCTCAGCGACCCGCGCTGGTCTCAGCCTCACGCCGCTGACCCTGGCGATGGTCACGACCAGCGTACTATCCGGTCAGCTCGCCTCCAGGCTCGGACGGGCGAAGCCGCTCCTGATCGTGGCGCTTTCCGTACTGGCGATCGCCTTCCTGGTGATGGGGTTCACCCTCACCCCCGACTCGTCGCAGACCGAAGTGACCCTGAAGATGATCCTGATCGGATTCGGCATGGGACCGACGCTGCCTCTGTATACGCTCCTCGTGCAGAACGCCGCCCGGCCGCACGAGATCGGCGTCGTCACCTCGGGGTCGATCTTCGCCCGATCCCTCGGGCAGGTGATCGGCATCGCCCTCTTCGGCACCCTCTTCGCCGCGACCCTCACCAGCTCGGTGGCTGAGCGCTCGACCGGCGTACTCGCCAGCATCGGCGAAGATGCGCGCGTCGTGGTCAGGGCCGCCGTGCCGGCGCTGTCGGGGGAAGGGGATGGTACGGCGGTGGGCTTCGACGCGGCGGCCGTACGCCAGCGGATCGAAGGGGCGGACGACGGCGGCGAGTCTGCGGGCGGGCGCACCGGTTCCACTGACGGCTCCCGAGCCGCGGCCCTGTCCGCCGTCGACGACCTGGACCGCGCCTTCGCCATCTCGCTGACGGACGCCGTGACGGGCCTCTACCGCCTCGGGACGATCCTCGTGCTGATCTCCCTCGCCCTCACCGTCATGATCCCCGAGGGGCGGGAGATTCGACCGCGTCCGGGACGTCCCGAGGACCACTCCGCGACTACCATCTGACCACTCGATACTGCGGGGATTTACCTGCAGGGTTCAACTCTGGCGTCTGACCACTCGGTGCAAATCCGCCGCGGTCTACTGAAAAAACAGTTGACAGGACGCGCGCGGGACCCTATACTACGGAAGAAACAGTAGAACCCCATGAACGAGATCTACTTTACACCTCGCGAGCTGGACGTCATGAGCATCCTCTGGCGTTCGGGATCGGGCACGGTTGCGGAAGTGAGGGAGGCTCTGCACGACGAGCTTGCCTACACCTCGGTGCTATCGGCGCTTCAGCTCCTCGAGGAGAAGGGGTTTGTGCGCCACGAGTCCGAGGGGCGCGCGTACCGGTACTTCCCGGCCGTCGAGCCGCAGCGGGCGGGCGGGAGCGCGCTGGGGCGCATTCGCGACGCCATCTTCCAGGGGTCGGCATCCAGAATGTTCGCGCAGATCGTGTCGGACCGGAAGCTCTCGCGGGATGAGCTCGAGCGTATGAAGCAACTGCTGGCCGAACGGCTGAGGGAGGACGAATGATCGTCGTTCTGATGCTCGGATCGCTGTTGGTCGGCGGGCTGTTGGCGTGCGCGGCGGCCGCGGTCGACCGGCTGCTTCGGGGAGCGGGGCGGCCGAGGCGCTACGTCTGGCTGGCGGCTCTTCTGGCGGTGGCGGTGTGGACAGTCGTGGCGCCGTTCCGGCCGGCCATCTCGGAGTCGGTAGTCGTCGGGGGAATCGGCGTCGTTGGAATTGAATCCGACGTCCAGCACGTCCGACCGGTGCCACCGCACACAGGCGTCGCCTCCGCGCTGAGCGGACTGCTCGAAGGGGCTTCCGCCCTAAATCCTATGAACCGGCTCGTCGTTGGTGCAGCCGCGTCGCCGAGCTGGTTGAACGTCGTCCTGGCATTGGCGTGGGGGGTCACCACGAGCGTCCTGCTGCTGGCGCTCGTCGGAAGTGCGCTCCACTTCAGGAGAGCGATGCGGCGGTGGCCGGTCGTTGCGGTAGATGGGATCGCGGCGCACATGGCGTCCGAGACCGGTCCCGGCGTGTGGGGCGCCTGGAAGCCGCGCATCGTGATTCCCAGGTGGATCCTGGAGGCCTCCGATGAGGAGCGCGCGGTCGTGCTCAACCATGAGCGGGAGCACCAGCGCGCCCATGACCCGGCGCTCCTGACGGTCGCGGCTGCCGTCGCGGCCTGCATGCCGTGGAATGTGCCCATGTGGTGGGTCTACTCGCGGTTACGCCTCACGATCGAGCTCGATTGCGATGCCCGCGTCCTTCGTGACGGGCCGAGCCGAGCCGGTTACTGCGAAGTCCTGCTCGGGATCGCCGACCGCTGTTCGGTCGCTCCGCGGTCCGCCCTCGTCTCCGCTTCCTCTCACCTGAAACAGAGGATTATCGCCATGCAACGTCCACAGCGCAGGCCGTCTGCCTCAACCGTGGTATTCTCCGCCGCTCTCGCGGGGCTCTCGCTGGTTGCAGCGTGTACCGCGGACCTGCCCAGCTCAGCCGAAATCGAACAGCTGGACGTGTCGTCCGCCGAGCCGCTCCTCGAGCGTCTGAACGTCGGTGAATCTCGAGAGATCGTGTATTCGGTGGATGGCGAAGAGGTCGGCCCCGAGGCGGCTCGGGCACTGGATCCAGACGAGATCGACCAGATCGAAGTGCTCCGCGGGGTCGCGCTCGATGAACCGACTCGCGTTCGAGTGACGACGAAAGCTGGTCCAGAGCGGATTGATCGCAATCCATCGGAGGTCGAATCGGCCCTCTCGATCAGCCTGCCGGACGAGGCGTATTACCTCGTCGACGGGAGGCCGGCCACTCCGGAGGAAGCGGGCAACCTCGATCGCGACGAGATCCACAGCATCGAGATCCGAAAGGGCCCGGCGGTCGCCGCTGTCGAGGTCGGCCCCGACTACGTGGCCGGCACGGCGGTCATCGCAATCGTCACGAAGGCGTTCGCCGAGAGCCCGCAGGCGACCACAGCCGAGGCCGTCCCGTCCGTCAGCCTCCCGGACGAGGCCTACTACCTCATCGACGGTCTACCGGCCGCCAAGGCGGAGGTCGGCTCGCTCGACCGCGACGAGATCCAGAGCATAGAGGTCATAAGAGGCCGGGCGGCGGCGGCTGTGGCGCCGGAGTTGGGACCCGACTACGTCTCCGGTGTGGCCGTCATCCGAATCGTCACGAAGGCATTCGCGGAGAGCCCCCAAGCGACCGCAGCCGGACATTAGGAATTCGTGCAGATCAAAGCGCGCGAGCAGCCGTTTCTAGTAGCCGACCGCCGGGCAGGCCGTTGAGAGATCGTGCAGATCAAGGCGCGCGAGGAGCCGCGACCGAGGCGTGCGTCCGTACGCCGCAGGAAGCGGCGACGAAGCGTAACGCAGAGCTGCGCGATTTATCAACGGCCTGCCACCATGCTGAAGATCTTGAGCAGGGTCAGCCCATCGACCTGCCACCAGTCGGAGACTCCGGCCGAGACGATGTGATCCGTGATCTGATGGCGGGCGAGGCTCGGCTCGGCGTCGATCGACCCGCTCACCATCAGCGCCATCCCCTTGATCGGCTTCTGACCGTTCATCCGACGCGTGCGGTTCACCTTCGCGTATTCCTGGAACTCGCCCTGGCACCACGGCGACGAGCTCCAGGCCTCCGTGACGACGAAGATCATCGTGTGGCACTGCGAGATCGCGAAGTCGTAGTACTGCTTCCACCCCTCGTTGATGGAGGCGATCCCCGTCACCCACGGCATCGTCTTGTCGACCGACTTGAAGAAGGTTCCCGGCATCGTCTCGAGGGCGACGGTGTCGAGGTAGACGTTGTTCGGCTGTGAGTAGCCGAAGCGCTGCATGAGCTGCCAGCGCAGCCACCGGGCGAAATAGGCGCCGCCGTTAGCCGAGCCGAAGCTCAGCACCACCTTCGCCTCGCCATTCCGCTGCGCGATGCGAGCGGCTTTGTCCATCGTGATCTTGAAGCTCTTCACGTGAGCTTCGGAATGCTTGTCGATCCACTTCGTAGGCATCGTCGAGATCGTTCAGGGCAAGTCGTCCAAAGCGGACCCCGCTCAGCCTCCGATCATCACCGTCGGCATGCCGGGGCCGACGATCGTACCTCCATGCGCCGTCTGGTCTCCCAGGCGTGCGGCCGGCTTGTTCATCACCAGGACCGTCATGCTTCCCTTGATGATGGTCGAGGGCGGCCCGACGCAGACGCACATATCGCCCATGAGCGCGGCGGGCAGGCTCCCGATGATGACGGTCGCAGCCCCTGGCCCCGCGATCGGTCCGCCCACGTGGGGAACGGGGCCCGTCGCCGCGGGGCAAACGTGCTGGTCTCCGCCGATACGGACCGCTGGTGGCATATTCAGCGTCATCCCGAGCGCCAGCGAGGGATCCGCACTTCCCTGCTGGCTCTCTCATAGAAAAAATGGATCAGCGCGAAGGCGCGCCGAAGTCGCGACACCGCGTCCACCCGCACCCTGCCGCTATGGCATCGGGACGATGAGCTCCTCGGCTCCCGCTGCCGACGCCGCGTCGGGCGCGGCCGGGGCCGCCATGTTTACGCCTGCCGGGCGCGGCGGGCTCCGGGGTGCGGGGGGACGAACTCCGGCGAGGCCGCCACCGTTCGCCCCGGCGGCACGCGCGGCGACGACGGCCTCGGGGTTCCGGATCACGACCTCGGGCTCCCCGTCGTACTCCTGTGTCCGCAACCACGACGTCCAGCCGAGCCGTGGCCCCGGCAGCGCGCCGAGCCTGGTGCCCGGGACCTCGCCCTCGGCGAGCTTCAGACGCACGTCGAACTCGAGATCCGGCCCCACGTAGAAGCGCGTCAGCGCCGTCAGCTTCGGCAGTCGGTCCGCCCCTGGCAGGAAGCCGACGAACTCGCGCAGTGTGAGCGGGCCGACCACCACCTCGAACTTCCCCTGCTGATCCCAGACCCGCCCCCCGAGAACCGCGCTCTCCCCGAGCACCGCGTTCATCCCGCCGCCCCCGAGAGCCGTCCGCTGATCCGGCTCGAGCTCCAACCACTGCCCCACGAATGGCTTCCCGACGATCGGAACCGAGAAGTAGTCGCCGAGCAGCCGCTCGAGCCCGTGCATCGAGCGCGGCCGCTGTGCGAGGAGCGCGGTGTAGCGCAACAGCGCTCGGTCCTCGGCATCCAGCCGGTCCCGGAGGCCCAGCGTACCGAGGCCGGTCAGCGCGAACATGCGGTCGGCGACCTCGGCCTTCTCCGGGGAGGCGGCATGCAGCGCGACGCGCGCCTTCTTGCGGACGCGGTAGACGAGGGAGATCAGGCGGTGGTGGAAGATGTCCAGGAAATCCCGCATGCCCGGATCCTTCCGGGCGGTCCGCTCGAGGACGAGCTCGGTGAAGGGCCGGGGCAGCGGTCCATTCGTGCCGGCGAGGCCGAGGAAGGACACCGTCATCTCCGGCACGTCGCCCTCGGCGCGGGGCGGAGCGATCTCGACGATATCGGACGCGGGAAAGGCGAGCGAGGACGTCGCCCGGAAGCGCACGGCCTCGCGCCCCGGAGCCATCCCGGAGCCGACCCCTTCGCGGTTCGGCTGAATCCACTCCATCAACCGCACCGCCTGGAAGAAGTCGAAGCGGAAGGGTTCGCGGAGCAGGCGCCGGATCAGAGGAGGGTCTGTTCGCCTGCGCGTGCGGGCCATTGCATCCAGATTCCTTCGCGCTGCTGGCTGCGGAGCACCAGCTGCGTGAATGAGTTGACGGAGGTATACAGCGAGAAGAAGTTGCTCAGAACCGAAGCGAGGAGAAGCGGACTGGTGCCGACGTAGGCACTCTCGTCGATGGTCAGGGTGACCTCATGGCCGCGGCAGAAGCCTCGCCACGCGTCCTCCCCCACCTGCCGCGTCACCTTGCGGACCGACATCTCGCGGATGCCGGCGATCTGCTGCGCCGCAGACGCCTCGTCGAAGCTGCCGTACAGCCGGAGGACCTCGCGAAGCGCCCGGACCCCGTCCTCTCCCGCCCCGAACGAGAGGTGGTTCAGCGACAGGTGGGAGACGAGTCGCCACGACGACTGTCCCGAGGATGGCGGGTCGAGTTGCGTGGTCGGGTTGTGGAGCGCGGTGATGCCCGCGAGGGGCGCCACGGCCTCGGTCTCGAGCACCGCCCCTGCCGGTAGCTGCTCGGCGAGCCGACGGTTCGTGCACAGCGTGTATGCGAAGACCGTCCGTGTCTCCGGCAGCGCGGGGTTCAGATCGAGGTCGAAGAAGGAGAGCAGCACGTCGGTGCCCGGCAGATCGGCGCGGCCGGTGGGAACCCTGCGCGAGTGCCAGAAGGCCCGCTGTCGCCGCTTCTCCAGCTCGTGTGTGTAGGAGAAGAACGGCTCGAGCAGCTGGGTCTCGTCCTTTTCGTCCGCCGATGCGGAGACCCGGCTGATGGAGTGGATCTCGGTCGATCGTTCCCGTCGCACGTCTCCGACGAGGCGATACTCGGGGGCTCGATGGTCGAGCCGGATGGGGTCCGTCGTCTTGGGGAAGAGGTTGATGATGGGCGAGCATCCGAGGGCGAAGGTATCGGGTCCGATCATCACCCGCTCGCCGGGCGTCCGATCCAGGAGAATGAGGAGGTCCACCGACTCGTCCTCGGCCCGGCCCCGCAGTCCTTCGACGTCGAAGAAGAGGAATTTCCGCGGGAAGGTGAAGTACTCCTGGATCAGCCGATACCCCGCGTGGGCGAACGGGGGGTGCGGCAGCACCGCTTCGTCGGCCCCGAAGCCGATCGGTCGAAGGGCACCGGTCGGAAGGAAGTTCGGCCGCTCCGATCCCTCCGGCAGCACGCAGACCCTCGTCGCGTGGCCGGCGAGCAGCTCGTACAGACCGGAGGCGGTGCGCAGGTCGGAGTTGAGGTAGAAGCGAAGCGAATCGAGGTCGAGCTCGCCGAGCGTTCCCTCGATCGCCTCCAGCCGCAGCCGCAGCACCGTCGCGATCCCCGGCTGACCGTCGAGAAAATCGTAGCGATCGGTCGACTCGAAGCCGGCGTGCGTTACGCGGATCGGCCAGAGTGTGACCGGATAGCACGTGCGGAAACGGCACGTCTGACCGTCGGCCGTCTCGGCGAAGAGCGGCGTGTGCTTCGGTATCTCGTGACCCGCCGTGATCTTCCCCTGTTCGGGGTCCACGTCGAATCGCGCGACCGTCATCGAAGGGACGGGCGCGAGGAAGTGCGGATAGAGGATGTCGAGGAGCGTCGTCGCGACCTCGGAGCCCTGCTGCTCGAGGTTCCGCTGGATACGTGCGGTGAGGAAGGCGAACCCCTCCAGCAGCCGCTCGACGTCCGGATCCGGGCATTCCTCGGCGCCGAGTTGCAGGCGGTGCGCGACCTTCGGATAGAGCCGCGCGAACTCGGCGCCGCCCCGCCGCAGATATTCCAGCTCGGAATGGTAGTGGTCCAGCAGATCGTCGTGCGTACTTCGACTCACGTATGCTTCTCCTGGTCCGACGTCTCCCCGGTCAGTGCGATCGTGAAGGCGACGGGCTCGGTTGTATCTTCACTTCGTAACCTGCCGAATATCGCGACCCCGACAGCGCGGTCGTTCGGCGAGATCGGCTGTACTTCCACACCGGCCACCTCGAGCCGCGGCTCGAACGCCTCGATCGTCCGCTGGATCTCGCGCGCAAGCCGCGCATGCGCCCCTTCGTCCCGCGTGTAGAGCGCGGAATAGTCGGGCAGCCCGTAGTCGAGCACCGTCAGCTCGCCCCTGGCGGGCCGCGGCCGCGGCGCCCTCGTGTTGAGCAACATCTGGAGCCTCCGATGCACCGAGGTCCAGAGCCCCTGCGCATCGTGGGTACGCAGCGGGCGCGGCTCCGCCCGGACCCGCGGAATCTCGTCCACGAGTCGCTCGAAGAGCAGGGCTCTCGCGCCTGGCGGGTTCTGTCGAGTCATAGGTCTTGGGTGGGGCGCGAGAGTTTTGAGTTTTTAGTTTTGAGTTTTGAGTT